>JAZNXD010000022.1:0-44008 GCA_045593685.1 Candidatus Enterousia sp.
TTTGTCTTTCAATAGATTTTAAGTAATTTTCAACATTATTTTCATTTGGTGGTGCATATCTGTTTATTGCGCCTTCTATCGTTAGTTTTTGATACGAATTTGTTGCCAGCAAACTAGCCATGGCATTAAAACCTGTCGCAGTATCTGGAAATATAGCAAACCTGCCGTCCGTTCCTATTGCACCATTGTTGCGTGCGAATTTTCCATCTTCCAGATTACCAGGGTTGTTATTACGCCATGCTCTGCTGCCACCACTTGCTTCGTATATGTTTCCATCGTTCCCGACATACATTCTGGTTGTGCCAATCCCTGGAAATGCGGATACATAAGTAGGTTCCATTTGTAACTCCTTTTGTTAAATAAAAAAACACCCGCAAATGCGGGCAATAAAAAAAGACGACCAATGTCGTCCACTGAATACGTGCATTGTATCATAAAACGCATAAAAAATCAATTCTATATTTCTAACTGCCCGGGCCCCTTGGATTTTCAATAAAAAATCCGCCCAAATGGACGGAAAATCAGATTTGGCAGCCCCAACATCGCCCCCTTGACAACCACTAATCAAACCTAGACGCAAAAACTCTATTAACCATATCCGTTTTTGCAGGTTTGCTAATTGTTCGTCTGCGTATTCGCCATGCGTGCCTGTGGGCGATGCCCACGAAAACTGCGTTTTCTGTTGGCACTCTGGCGTATCCGGTTGGGACTGCTGTTTCAAAATAAAAAATCGGGTAAAACCCGATTTGTTTATTCTGGCAGCCCCAACCGGATTCGAACCGGTGTTCTCGCCTTGAAAGGGCGGTGTCCTAGGCCTCTAGACGATGGGGCCAAAACTGCCATGTTCATCTTGAACGCCGGCAAATTATACATGTTATTTGCCGGCTTGTCAAGTGTTTATCTATGATTTTATTCAGATACGACTTCGGTCGTTTCTGTTGCAACTGTACCATCGGGGGTGGCTTCTACCTGGGTAAATACAATTTCTTTGCCGTCACCCGCAATCAGTGTTAATTTCCCGTCGCCCAGTTCGTATTTTTCAACCGTTGGCATGAATTGGAAGTATTCCTGTTCTGTTTCCATGGCTTCGGGCGCCCCCATCATCATGGTTGATGCAAAGCCTTCAAATTTAATATTGTCGCCATCTGCGGTATATCCACCGTTATAGCGATTTACAACCCCGCCATACACGCGCATTTCCACCGGATCAAAGGTCAGTGTAATGTCTGCGCCGGGCTGGGCGGATACAAAGTTTGCGCCCTTTAGTAATTCTGGGTTTTGTGCATTATCACCGCATGCAACCAACGCCAATGTACACGCGCCCGCAAATAACATTTTTAATTTCATATGTTTCTCCTTTGGTTTTGTATACGGTGATTATAGAACAATGTTTTTAAATAATAAACAAGAAAAAACACCGTCAAACGACGGTGTAAATACTGGCGGGATTGACGGGGCTCGAACCCGCGACCTTCTGCGTGACAGGCAGACGCTCTAACCAGCTGAGCTACAACCCCAAAGCGTTGCTAATGTTATACTATTGTCGGAATAAATGCAAGTATTTTTTTCAACAGATGAAAAAAATATTTTAATCCTTGGCGCGGGGGTGGGCATTTGCGTAAATATTCGAAATTTCCGCCATATTCACACGCGTATATAATTGGGTTGTTGATAACGAAGAATGTCCCAACAGTTCCTGCAGACTGCGTAAATCTGCGCCCCCCGCCAACAGGGCCGTCGCAAATGTATGTCGCAGCGCGTGCGGTGTGACATAGTCCGGTAATTGTAAATAATTGCGCAGGGATTCTATGACTTTTTCCGCCATACGTGCCGACATGGGCAATCCGCGTACACTGCGGAACAGGGGCTCTTCGGCATCATTGCCGAACGGGCGCAGTTTTGTATATTTTTCAATCGCGTCCCACACCACCGGTAAAACCGGCACCAATCTTTCCTTGCCCCCTTTGCCGGTAATGCACAAAATTTCGGGGCGGCCGTGAACGTCACGATTGCGAATTCCCAACGCTTCGGATATTCGCAGTCCACACCCAAACAATAACACCACCAGCGCCCAATCGCGTGCCGCAATCCACGGGTCGCGTGCATCAATGTCGCGGATTGCACCGTGCATATTTTCGACATCAACCGGGTCTATTGCTTTGGACAGTTTTCGTGGAACCTTGGGCGAAGATATCAGACCTATGGCATCATTTTTTATCCCGTATTTCCTGTCCAAAAATTTATAGAATCCGCGCAACGAAGACAATGCGCGTGCGGTTGATTTGTGCGCCAAACCGCGCCTTTGCCGATTTGCCAAATATGCGCGCAGACAAATTGTATCAACGTTCCCCATGTCACCAATCAGTGGCGCATGCCCCGCAAAATCCGTATAGAATTCAACAAAGTCGCGAATGTCGGTTTCGTATGCCGTCGCCGTATGTTCGGAATAATTCCGCACCCCGACCAGGTATTCTATAAAATCCGCGATTTTGTCATCCATTTTTATCTTTATTTTATTTCAAATGTTGCGGACACGGACACAGACATTTGTGCATCTTTGCTGACAATTGTGCCACCGGCATCCATTGCCACGGCTTCATTAACGGCCATCTTGGTGCGCATCAACCCGTATGTCGGCACGGCAACATCGGTCATTTCTGTGCCGTATGCCACCGCCAGCATCCGGCCCGCGTGTTTCCCGTCGCCTGCCGCCAATGCTTCTGCGCGTGCACGTGCATTTTCAACCGCCACCCCCAGGCATTTTTCCTGGGCCTCCTTGGTTACATCCGGGCTGCTGTACATCCGCAGATTTTCGGTGTAAACATCTGTTTGCCCCGCAAATTGCCCCAGCACATTTTCGATTGTCGTCATGCCATTGGCGGAAACTTCGACCGCGATGGTCGTTTCAATCCCCAGTGTTTCTGACTTTTGTTGTTCGCGATTCCACTCGGTCTTTTCATAGGAATTAAATTGCGTAGTCTGCATTTCCACCGGCAAAGTTTCCAGGTTCTTTGTAATTTCTGCCACTTTATCTGTGGCGCGTTTCATAGACTCTACCGCCGTCGGCGCCAATGTCGTCACGCGCAGTGTAATTGCAACCTTGTCCTTTTTTACCGTGGTCAAACACTCGCCGTTCACGGAAATGGTGCGTATGGTTTTTTCGCGGTCGATTGCGCCAAATATCAACGCCAATACTGCGCCCGCCCCAATAACTGTTCCAATCCAAATCAGTGTTTTTTTCATGTGGCCTCTACCCCCCATTTTTGTTATAAGTTATCCTAACATTGCCTTTTTAACACGCGCAAGTGTTACCGCCGCGACCGCGCCTGCACGCCGTGCGCCATCCGCCAAAATTGCATCAATTTCCGCCGGGTTTGACATCAGGCGTTCATATTCTGCACGTGGTTCGGCCAATACGGAATTGATTTTTTCAAACAGTATTGTTTTTGCCGTGCCATATCCCATCCCGCCCGCACGGAACATTTCTGCAAATTCACGCGTTTCAGATTCTGATGCAAAATGCTTGTATAATTGATAGATTGTGGATTCGTCCGGATTCTTTTTGTCTTCTGGCAATTTAGAATCCGTGATAATGCGCATAATTTTCTTTTTCAGTTCCTTTTCCGGTGCAAACAATGGGATGATGTTATCATAAGACTTGCTCATCTTGCGCCCGTCCAGGCCGGGAATCAACCCCGTTGCTTCGCCGATAACCGGTTCTGGTAATTTAAACGTGTCGCCATATGTTTTATTAAAATATCCCGCGATATCGCGCGCAAATTCAACATGCTGTTTTTGATCTGCGCCGACCGGAACAATATCGGAATTATACAACAGGATATCCGCCGTCATTAAAATCGGATATGTGTACAGCCCCATATTAACGCCCGCATCCACATCTGCGCCGGCCGCAATATTTTTATCCATTGCCGCCTTGTACGAATGGGCGCGATTCATTAGCCCCTTGGGCGTGACATTTGCCAACAGGGTATTCAGATGATAGATTTCATTAATATCAGACTGGCGGAATAATACCGCATTATTTAAATCCAACCCCAGTGCAACCATCAACGCCGCGATTTCATAAGTGTGTTGTTTAATCAGTGCCGCATCATGAACAGTGTTCAACGCATGCAAATCCGCGATAAACATAAAAGTTTTCTGCGTTTTTGATTGTTCAATTAATGGTTTTAACGCGCCAACATAATTCCCCAAATGTGGCATGCCGGTCGGTTTAATACCTGTTAATACTATCTTTTCAGACATAATAAATACCTTTTATTATTTTTATTGTTTTTATTTTAATAATTTTGTTTATGAAATGAAAGCCCAAATTTACCATCGCCCGGGGCAGGGCGCAAAAAACTATTCGGCGACAACGCGCCAGCATTTAAAATCAGAAAAGATATAACTTTTTCTTAACATACGCGAATTATACGCCACTATTGCCAATAAATCAACAAAAAACCGCCGATTGGCGGTTTGGGTTACCGTTTTTTCTGAATGAAGTTATCGATTGGCACCACCGCGGCGGCGGTTGGACCGCGTTGCCCGTTATAGTGGCTGGCCGGGTTTTTATCATACGGCATGCGATTGCCCGCAAACTTTTCATAGTAAATCTGACCAATGCGCATATTGGGATAAACAACCGTTGGGTACAAAACGCGTATTTCCAATGTCCACTCGCCACAGAATCCATCATCCCCACGCCCCGCGGTATGATGGTTTAGTATAAAATTGCGTCCAACGCTGGATTTTCCGTCAATATACGGGAACAGGTTGCGCGTTTCTGTATATTCCACCGTCGCCCCCAAATAGCCTATTTCAGGGGACAGAATCAGTCCCGTTTCCGGGATTTTTATATCGATTGTTTCATGGTGTGCTGGGTTGGTTGGGTCGACCAGGTATCGTGGATTTCGAATGTCGTATTCTTCGGGTGTGTGTTTATATATGTCGTATTTTACCCGATGTGTAAACCAATCACGCATACTGTGCATCTTTGGATTACCTTTGTATTCAATCGCGGGTTTCATGCCACATGGGATTGTGTGTCGGTATACGCGCAGCGTATCCGCCAGGTGCAAATCATAACTGTTGCTGCCCAAACAGCGTATGTCAAACGGTTCAATAATAATATCTGGATTTTTTGCCTGCATACGTCGCAGGATTTCGGGGCCGGTTAACTGCATGGTGTCATCCTTATGTTTCTGTTCCCCACCCACACACATGTAACCTAGCAATTTGTAAGCATTTATGCAAGATTTTTGTTCACTTTTGATTTTGGTGTGTTACCATTTCAGCCATGACAGAAAAAACATATTCCGGCTTTATCGCTATTATTGGCCCGACAAACGCGGGCAAAAGTACGTTATTAAATCAAATCATGGGGCGCAAGGTATCCATTGTCTCGCACAAGGTTCAGACCACACGCACCCGTCTGCGCGCCGTTAAAATGGTGGGTGATAAACAGTTGATATTTGTTGATACCCCCGGCGTGTTCAAGCCTTCACGTCGTTTAGACCGCGCGATGGTTGCCGCCGCCATGGATGCGGTGTCCGATGCCGATGCGGTGTTACTGCTGATTGATGCGCAAAAGGGTATAACCGAAACAATTCGTGCCCTGGCGGACAAGGTAAAAGACAGGCCGAATATCTTTGTCGCACTGAACAAGGTTGATGCAATCCCCAAACTGGAATTACTGCCGATGGTTGCCGAAGTGTCGCAAATGGCGCCATGGGGTGAAATCTTTATGATTTCCGCATTGAAAAACGATGGGGTTGAACAAATGCTAAATACACTGGCGTCTGTAATGCCCGAATCTCCGTATTTGTTTGATACGGTTGATGCGCCCGATGTCCCCGATGAACTGTATTTGTCCGAATTGACACGCGAAAAGATTTATAAATATATTCACCAGGAATTACCATACCACATCAATGTTGTGACCGAACGCGTTGATGTCGCGGACGATGGTGTGTTGGATATCTATCAAAAAATTGCAGTACGCAGTGACGCCCATAAAAAGATAGTTGTTGGCCGTGGTGGTGAACAGTTAAAGCGTATCGGCACCGCCGCCCGCCATGATATCCAGGACCAGTGGGGTGTAAACGCCCGCCTGCACCTGTTTGTGCGTGTCGAACCCGATTGGGAAGAACGTGCAGAAAATTACATTGACCAGGGATTGGAGTTTAAGAAGTAAAGGATATTATGATGAGTTCCTTCAAGAAGACATTACCGTATATATTGGGGGGCTGTTTGTTGACGGCCGGGTGTGCCCCCTCGCATGATGGTGTTGTTGTTGCCAAACAGGATAACAGGGTATTTGTGGACTTGGATAACGATAAAATGCCTGATTTTCATTTTGTTTTTAATGACAGTTTACATCCAGATTATTCTGTGTATACCTTTATCAGACCGGGTGATGCTGTACGCTGTTATACAACGTCAAACGGTGGCCACAACATTTTTTCTGTAAATGGCAAAAGCAAAGATGATATCGATGATATGGTTCGTTCGCGCATACTCTTTAATGGCAAGGTAAGGTAACATATCGCATGCTGACATTATCTGATTTTGATTTTGAATTACCGCCTGAATTAATCGCGTCGCGCCCGCTGGATGCGCGTGATGCATCGCGCATGTTGGTGATAGACGGGGCGGAAATTGCGGACAAACATATCCGTGATTTTGTGGATTATTTGCGCCCGGGCGATGTCGTTGTGTTTAATAATTCACGCGTTATTCCGGCACGTTTTATGGCGGACGGTAAACATGAAATCACATTGCATACCGCAACCGAAGACGGCTGTTGGTGGGGATTGTGCCGTAAATTTACAAAGATTGCGGTTGGTTCTGTGTTAAGTCTGGATGATGGCACGCAAATCGAAATCCGTGCTATTGATTCCGACAGCGGTCTGAAAATCAAATTTTTAACCGACGATGTCATGGGGGTGTTGGACCGTGTGGGAAAAATGCCTTTGCCGCCGTATATGAAACGTGATGCAGAAATATCGGATCGTGAACGTTATCAAACGGTTTATGCCGACCCGATTGGTTCAATGGCGGCGCCGACGGCGGGCCTGCACTTTACGCCCGAATTGCTGGATGCAATTCGCGCCCGTGGTGCAAAAATTGTAAACATTACCCTGCACGTTGGTGCGGGAACATGGATGCCGGTCAAGACCGAAAACCTGGCCGAACACAAAATGCACAGCGAATGGGGATGTATCACAGATGCCCAGGCGGAAACGATAAACAATGCCACGCGCGTAATTGCGGTGGGGACAACATCACTGCGACTGCTGGAAAGTGCGGCAATGCGTAACAGTGACCATGAAAAATATCGCCGTGTTACACCATTTTGTGGAACGACCGATATATTTATCACACCGGGATATGATTTTGGTGCGGTGGACGTATTGTTAACAAACTTTCATTTGCCAAAATCAACATTGTTTATGTTGGTGTCTGCATTTGCAGGCCTGGAAAATATGAAGCGGGCCTATTCGCACGCAGTCGCCGAAAAATACCGCTTTTTCAGTTATGGCGATTGCTGTTTATTATTCAGAAACAAGGGGGAATAACAATGGCTGTATGGTTACGAGTATTGGCAAATCCGCGTGTGTTAAAGCGCTTTATGGGTACCCGTGCGGGGAAAAAGGCGGCACTAAAATATGGCAGCATGCTGTTAAATTCCAAAATGGCCCGCGACGCCGTCGGTAAATTTATGAAGCGTTCCGGCGGTGCGATGACGGGAAATCGGGATTTTGCAAAAATGGAACGTGAATATGCGCGTCTGGAACGTCGTGTTGAAAAATTGGAAACGCAACTGGAAGCGGTACGTAATAACGATGAAAAAATATCCGAATTAACTTTTACCTTGGGACGCAATGTTGTTGAAATGCAACAGTTGTTGGCCCAAATGCAGGCACTGTATCAGCAAACCTTGCAACAACAAATGGCGATGGCCACAACGCGCACACGATAGGGGACACAGATAAAATGGCACTGAAATTTAATTTGATTGCAACCGATGGTAATGCGCGTCGCGCATCGGTTGAAACCGCGCACGGCACATTTCAAACGCCGGCCTTTATGGCGGTGGGAACTGCGGCCACGGTCAAGGCCCTGACCATGGATCAGGTTGCCGCAACCGGCACCCAGGTTATTTTGGGCAATACGTATCATTTAATGATGCGCCCGGGTGGTGATTTGGTTGAACAGATGGGCGGTTTGCACAAATTTGGTGGTTGGCACGGTCCAATTTTAACCGACAGTGGTGGATTTCAGGTAATGTCCCTGTCTACCCTGACAAAAATGAGTGAAGAAGGTGTTCAATTCACATCGCACTTTGATGGCGGGAAAAAGCATTTTTTACGTCCCGAAGATTCTGTGCATATTCAACATCAGTTGGATTCAAACATCACCATGGTCTTGGACGAGTGTTTAAAACTGCCCGCCGAACGCGCACGTGTTGAAAAAAATGTAGATATGGTCACCCGTTGGGCCCGCCGCAGCAAGGATGCCTTTGTCGATCGCCCCGGATACGGTATATTCGGCATTGTCCAGGGCGCGGACTTTCCGGATTTGCGTGAAAAATCCGCCCGTGCCCTGACCGAAATCGGTTTTGATGGATATGCAATCGGCGGTCTGGCGGTGGGCGAACCGCAATCTGTTATGTTCGATATGATTGCCACGACCACGCCCCTGTTGCCCGTGGACAAGCCGCGCTATTTAATGGGTGTTGGCACGCCCCTGGATATTTTGGGTGCGGTTGAACGTGGGGTTGATATGTTCGATTGTGTTATGCCCACGCGCGCCGGTCGCACGGCCCAGGCCTTTACACGTTTTGGTACAATGAATATGCGCAATGCGAAATTCAGGGATGATCCGCGACCATTGGACGATAAATGCGGGTGCCCGGCGTGTAAATTGTCGCGCGCATATATCCATCATCTGATTAAGTGTAACGAAATCCTGGGGGCAACATTGCTGACCCAGCATAATCTGTGGTTTTACCAGGATTTAATGCGCGATATTCGCGAATCAATCGAGCAGGGCAGATTCCAAGAATTTAAATCAGAATTTATAAAAAATTATACAGGTCAAGATAATGAATAAAGACAAAGATAAAACAATTAATATCGCAACAACAAATGTGCCCGCCGGTGTCGGTATGCCATTGTTGAACCTGTCGATGAACGACAAAATATATTTGGCGGTTGCCAACGGGCAAAAAAACAATTTGTATTTTGTTTACTCGTTATTCTGTCGCCAGGATTCACACAACAAAAGCCAGTATACGCTTCTTCCTGAATCCGAGGTTGCGGTATTCAAAGATGCCGCCCAGGCTGAATTATACTTTGGCACACTGTCTCAAATCAAATATGTTCAATCGCGCGATGGGGCCAATGATTTTATATTTAGTTTTGCGGACAAGTATATCCAAGACTTTAAGAAAAAAACACGTTAAAAACATATTGCAATATCGGCCAATAATCGTCTAAACTCTTTTACATAATGTAAAGGAGTTTTTTTATGCCACGCAAACAGAAGGAAGTCGAAGTAATCGACATGGGCGGCGTCAAAACCGTCAAAAAGAAACAATCTGTTATCACATGGACCAAGCGTACCATATCGATTGTAACGGTTATATGGTTTGCGTTGGTTGCATGGTTTCCGTTGCATGTAAAAAATTCGTATTCCGGCCCAATAAAAAAATCTATTGTTGTATCGATGTTCTTTGATTTACAGCGGGGAATCGTAAAACAGTACGAAGCCCTGTTGGATGGTGTCGCGGATTCAATTAATTTGGAAAAACCGATTGCGGTTGCGATTGATGGGGTAAAACTGGTGGAAAAGGGTGTTGATAAAGTAACCGATACCACCGCCAAGGCCAAGGAATCGACCGATAAAGCCACCGCTGCCACGGCCGATGCGCGTGAAAAAACATCGGGTGTTAAAAAGTTAACGGGACTGGCAAATAAATTTGGTATCAAAACCGGTGGCGTCGATAATGCGGTTGCCGCCGTTGACCAGGGACTGGACAAGGCCGATTCTGCAATAGACAAAGCAAACACCGCCATCGCGCGTGTTGATGATACCGCCGCCCGCGTTAATGCCCAGTTGGACAAGATTAAAACCGATCTGACCCGTGTTGCCCAGGTCGAAGTTGACAAGATGTTGGATGATGCAATAAAAACTGCGCTGGATAAACAGACCGGCGGTTTGGGCACAACACTGTTAACAAATTACGGTATTGAACATGTATATCCGTGGCGCCCATCATCATGGCCGGTTGCGACCAAGATATATAATGACCTGGCCAAATCAGATGTTACAACGATAACGGTTATAACCAATACGGTTGACAAGTATTTTGGTTATGTTGCATGGGGATTGGTGTTTGCGGCATGGGCGTTGGGGCTGTATATATGGTCGCTGTTCTTTAAAAAGGCGAAAATGATATTGCGTCCGTTTAACGTCTGTCCGCGTTGTGGCCATACCTATGCGGACAAGCGAACTGCGCTGGGACTGTTAAAGGTATTCCAGCCATGGACATGGTTTTAACAAAAAAGTCCCGTAATTTCGGGACTTTAAATTTTTTGTAAAAAATACTTGCTTTCGTAAAAAATATATGTCAATATATACCACGCAATGCGAGCGTAGCTCAGTTGGCTAGAGCGCAACCTTGCCAAGGTTGAGGTCGAGGGTTCGAGCCCCTTTGCTCGCACCAAAATTTTAAAAACCGTCCAGCAGGGCGGTTTTTTGATTTTGTCGTGCAAAGGGGCGAAGTTGCGAGGCGAGGGGATGAAATCCCCGAAGTACTTTGCTCGCACCAAAATTTGTATGCAAGAACAAACGCAGTGCGGTTCGCGCAACTACAAATTTGCGCGCAGTATCACGAGCGAATATTTTAAAAACCGTCCATCAGGGCGGTTTTTTGATTTTGTTGGCAAAGGGGCGCGGTTAGCGAGGCGAGGGGGTAAAATATTATCTGCGTTTTTCCAGGAACAGTTTTATATTTCTTTCAATTTGTCTGTCTAACATCAGTCTTTGTACACATTTACCGCATGTGTCACTTGGGCATAACAAACAAGTGGTTTTGGCAAAGCACTCGCTGTATTCAAATGGCGCATCTTTGCCTGCGGATGCAAATTCGCGCAGTTGCATCGCATATAATTTTTCCCAATCTGAATTTTTCCCCAGTTCCTGTAACAAAACAGAATATCTTTGTATTGTCGCAATCGTGTATCTGTATTGTGCTATTGTCCTGTCTTTGATGTTTGATGCGGTTCCCAAGTATCTGTTGTACAAATAGTTGGATTTTGGAATCATAATAGCCTGTTTTGCCCGTAAAACTGCCTGCATACAGAATAAAATATCTTCATCCAGGGGCATTGCGGTATCAAAACGTAAATTTTCCCTGTCCAGGAAATCGCGACGATATAATGCAAAGTTTGCACTCTCGCGTTTATCTGCATCAATCAGTAATGCTTTTTTGTCCTTGGCGCCGGAATACAGCAGTGATTCATACCCCAGCCAATTAACATATTTTTCATCTAGATTTATGGTAATTTTGCCCCCCAGGGCGACATCGGCTTTGAACCTGTTGGCCTCATTAATCATACGTGTAAAATAAGAGCGTTCATATACCAGTTTAAGATTTGGCATTTCCTTAAAGCGCGCCTGTCTGAACTTTAATCCATTATATTGGGAACGATAGACATAATTATTCTTGCCACTCAGATAATCTTCCACACACGAATAAGACAGTCCAACCGTATCGTCCGCATCAACAAATGTTATATATTTTCCCGATGCATAATTTATTCCGACATTACGTGCCGCGGACACCCCGGCATTTTTTTGATTGATTAATGTTATATTTGGGTATTTTTCTTGGTATGTGGCGACAACACGCCCCGTTTTATCTGTTGAACCATCGTTTATCACGATAACGTCATACGTGTTTGCCATTTTCTGATAGAATATACTGTCCAGGCATGCGCCAATACAATGTTCGCAATTATATGCGGGAATAATAATGGACAAATCTGGTTCTTTCATGCAAATCATGCTAATACATTATATTGTTTTGTCAACAAATATATTTTCTGCTTTACTTTTTTCAAAAGGTATATATAATCTGTCTGAATAAATTATACGGGTGCATTATAAAATGAAATGCTTTGTTAAACGTTTGAATTAATATGGTGCGACCAACAGAATAACAACTGCGGGCGCACTTTTCTGCACCCGTTTTTTTTTATAAAACCAAAAGGGCCAAATAAAATGTCAGAAAATACAACAAACACAGCAATGTCAACAAATGAATTAACCGCGCGTTTACAAAAGGCGGAAAATATCCGTGCGCGTGATGGTGTTGTATGGAAGGACAAATTTGACCGCACACACACAATCGTTGCGGCACGCGAATTGCCGGATGAAACGCCGGTAAAATTGGCGGGGCGCGTAACGGCATTGCGTTGGCTGGGGAAATTAATGTTTGGTCGTATATATGACATAGACGGCGAAATTCAGTTTTCCATGTCACGCGAAGAACTGGGCGAAGAAAACTATAAATTTATGAAGGCCAATGTTGACCTGGGGGATTTTATTGGTATTACGGGCACATTGTATCATACGACCGCTGGTGAATTAACGGTTCGTGTGTCGGGGTATGAGATTTTGTCCAAGGCCCTGCGTCCATTGCCGGAAAAATATCATGGCCTGACCGATATGGAAACCAGATATCGTCAACGTTACCTGGATATTATTGCCAACGAAGATACGCGTCGCACAATGAAAATGCGCTTTCAAATGTTGCGCCTGATACGTGATTATTTGAACAATAATGGCTTTGTCGAAGTGGAAACACCAATTATGCAGGTTGTGGCATCTGGTGCGGCGGCACGCCCATTTATCACGCATCACAATGCCCTGGATGCTGATTTTTACCTGCGTATTGCACCCGAATTATTTTTAAAGCAGACCATCGCCGCCGGTTTTGATCGTGTATATGAACTGGGCAAGAATTTCCGCAACGAAGGCATGGATGCGATGCATCTTCAGGAATTTACCATGCTGGAATGGTATGCGGCGTATTGGGATTATCATCGCAATATCGATTTTTCGTGGAAAATGATTCAGAAAATCTTGATGGATTTGCGCGGTTCGTTACAGATTGAATACCAGGGCACGAAACTGGATTTCAGCAATTATGAAGAAATTGACTATACCGCACGCATGAACGAATTATTGGGTGTTGATATTTTGGAATTTCGTGACACTGATGCATTAAAGGCGCAACTGGTATCTGCGGGCATGTTCCCGGCCGATGAATTGGAACCGTTAAAATCTGTGCCTGCAATCGTTGATTATGTGTTCAAGCGCAAAATTCGCGACCAAATTGTCCAACCGGCAATCGTTCACAACTATCCGGCATATTTGATACCGTTGGCACGTCGCAACGATGCGGACAATCGTCGTATTGATATATTCCAGTTGATTGTATGCGGCGCCGAATTAATCAAGGCATATTCTGAATTGGTTGATCCGATTGTTCAGCGTGCCGCCTTTGAAGAACAGGCCGCGAACAAGGCCGCCGGTGACGATGAAGCCTTTGATTTGGACGAAGATTTCTTGCGCGCAATGGAACATGGTATGCCACCAATTTCAGGGTTGGGGCTGGGGATTGACAGATTCTTTTCCATTATTGCAGACCAGCCTACATTGCGCGACGTTATTTTGTTCCCGATAATGAAGTGAGAAACAAAAGGGGGATAAAATGTCATACATTGGTGCCGAAACATCCGCCCAAGATATTGCGGCGGAAAACGACCGGCGGAATCTAATCGCGATAAACAGGGCCCTGGAATCCGGACGTATTAATGAAGAAGCGGCCGAACATCTGCGTCTGTTGTATTCGGACAGCATGGTATGGTTTCGCGAAGTTTTCTATGTCCTGGGCAAATGCTTTGGTGCGCCCAAGGCCGCGGTTATGAAGTATGATTATACCAGTGACAGCGCCATAGAAGAACCAATGCGAATTTCGGATATTAATCCATTGTCCCCGTATATTGTTCAGCATCGCCTGGATGCGGACCCTATGCGCAATCAGTTTTTTACCAGTTCGGCCGGTCACAAAATCGATTTGGCGGTATCTTCTATTGTAACTGTAATTGTTGGTGCCCAGAAAAGCATCGCGCGTGCCCTGGATAAAATAACGGGCAAGTATTATTCTTCGTATGTTGACGAAGTGGCAAATACCGTGTATCGCGTTATCGCATCGCATGAACGCGAAGCATCTGCCCGTGCAATTTCTGCAAAAATCCGTGAAAAGTTGACCGGGCGTTACATTTCAACCCCGTCCGAAACGGTATTATCTATTATTGGTTCGGGCCACGAACAAATTGCTGTGGATTTGGTGCGTGCCCTGGACCGGATTGAACGGCCCCGTATGCGTTTACAAGACGTTTGGCGTGTTAAGTGTCTGTTTGATTTAATTCCCCAGGCGCGTACATTTATTGAACGGATTCAGGCCATGATGCCCGACAGGATTTTATCCGTACGTGACTGTTTCTATAACATGCAAAATCCGCGCAATTACCGTGATGCCAAGATTATAATTAATATTGGTCCGAATCCCGAAACCATTGTCCCGATGGAAATTATCTGTCAGGTACGTACCTTCTTTGAATTTGAACGTCAAACGCATTTGGCGTACGAAAATGCGCGCAAAAAGAAATGCACAAAATCGGACAATATCGAAGCGCAACTGGCAACTTTTATGGAGGACGGTGTTAAATCATACAATCGTATGATTTGTGATTGCCTGGAAGATTTATTTGAACGTGTTGGTTGGAATTTGTTGTATTCCCAGGGCGATTCCGTCGCCATGTTCGAAGGTTTCCCCAAGGAATGTAAACTGTATTATCCGCCCAAGGTTTTGGATAACATAAATGAAAAACTGGATGACGCCATTGAAAACGAAGTCTTTTCCATTGTCAATGCGCCGGTAAAACTGTCGCGTGTGCAACAGGCAAACATATTTCACTTTATGGCGCGTTTCGTATTGGTCGCTGCCATGCCGTATATGCAGCGTGACTGGGCCATGCCGGCCACAACCCAGGCGGGCAAGTTATTTAACTTTGTCATGACCGAGGTTCAACGTTACTATAAAAAATAAGAACTCGGACCCGCCTGGGCGGGTCTTTTTATTCCCCTTGCATTAATTGAATAAAAATGTAAAAATGAAATCAGGTTCTTGTCATGTTTTCAGAACCATAACTGCATAAGGAAAGGATAGAATTATGCGCCAAGGAAAAGTAAAATGGTATAACGGTAAAAAGTGTTTTGGCTTTATTAGTCCCGACACCCCAAACGCGGATGGCAACACAGATGATGTATTTGTTCATTCAAGTTCTTTAAAGGCCGCCGGAATCAGATTTTTAAACGAAAACGACATTGTCGAATTCGAAGAAGAAGTGCGTAATGGAAAACTGTCTGCGACAACAATCGCGGTTATTCAGCGTGACGAAGAATCTGCCCGTCGTTTCCAGGAACGTCGTGCCGAACGCAGACGCGCCGTCGAAGATCGTAAACAACGCGAAGAAAAATCTTCCCGCCGCGGGTTTGCCTTTTGGAAAAAATAATTAAATATAAATCCCCACCGCATGGTGGGGATTTTTTTTGTACGAATTTTTTCTTTACATCGTTTAATTTATTGAATACAATCAACACGTCGAACAAAAAAGGAAAGGACAAATGGCAGAAAAATCAGTCAAAAAAACTGCAACTAAAAAAACGGTTGCGAAAAAATCAGTTTCTAAACCCGCGGTTGCCAAGAAAACCCCTGTTAAAAAAACGGTCAAGGTTGTTGCCCCGGTTGCCGAAACACATCCATGCGGTTGTAACGTGGGTTGTGCATGTGGCGGTCATTGCATGGAACATGCATGCTGTGGTAAAAAGAAATGCACATTTGGTCGTTTCTTGAAAAAATTGGTTGTATTTTTAATCATCTTTGCATTGGGTTTTGCAACGGCAAAAATGTGCTGCTTCAATAAAGCCGGCAAGATGGGGCCACGTCCGGAATTTGAAAACGGATGTTTGGTTATCAAATGTCCAAAGATGGCGGAACGTGCCGAAATGATGGATACAAACAAAGACGGTTGTATCAATCGCGAAGAATTCCGTGCTGCGCGTAAAATGTTCAAACATAAACCACGGCATGCGGAACCTGCACCGGAAACACCGGCACCGGATGCACCTGTTGCAGAATAAATATTATTTCCCGCCAATCGGCGGGATTTTTTTCAAAGAATATTGCATTTTGATTTACGCGGATATAAAATAACAAAAAAAGGATTTATTATGTGGACAACCATTGCAATTATCGCCATCGTTTTATTATATTTTATTTCTGTGTACAACGGATTGATTGCACGCCGGAACCAGGTTCGCGAAGCCTGGGCAACGGTTGATACGCAATTAAAGCGTCGTTATGATTTGATACCAAATTTGGTTGAAACGGTTCGTGGTGCGGCCAAACACGAATCCGAAACATTGTCTGCGGTAACAAATGCGCGTAATGCGGCCATGTCGGCCAACGGTCCCGCATCCGCCGATGCCCAGAACAAATTAACCCAAACATTAAAAAGTTTATTTGCGGTCGCCGAAAGTTATCCTGATTTAAAGGCCAACCAGAATTTCTTGGAATTACAGCGTGAATTAACCGATACGGAAAACAAGATTCAGGCCACGCGTCAATTTTATAATACGGTTGTAATGGGACTGAACACCCAAATCGAACAGTTCCCGTCAAATATCGTTGCGAATATGTTTGGAATTTTGCCCGAAAAAATGTTTGAAATTGATGAAGCCGAAAAGGTCGCGCCAAGGGTTAAGTTCTAATGTCAAAAAATCAGGTACAAGATTTTTCGCTGCATACGCATACAATCGGCTTTGACGGGCGCAGTACAGTCGGCGAAATGGCAACCTGGGCAAAAGAATTGGATATGTCAGTAATTGGCGTATCCAATCATTTTATTGTGCATCCCGATGTGAAAAATGCACATTTTTATTCACACGCAGTTCGTGGTGGTTACGATGTTATATACCAATCGTCGTTTGCAGATGTCTTGGAAAAATACCGTGTGCATTATGATGAAATTGATCGTGCAGCGTTGGATATGCGTATGCCCATACTCCGTGGGATAGAGGTGGATTATTTCGACAGCTATAACTGGCAACGGGGATTTGAATACGCACTAAAAGTATTGCGTCCTGATTATGTTATTGGTGCGTGTCACTTGATTGAATACAACGGGCGCCTGTGCAATATTCACGATATTAAAATCGCGTCCCAGCCGGATCGTGATAAAATGTTAACCCTATATTGGCGCAAGGTTGCTCGTGCCGCCCAATCCGGTCTGTTTACATTTATGGCGCACTTGGATTTGCCTAAAAAGGTCAATGTTGGCAACGAACTAAAATGGCGCGATATAGAAAGCCGAACAATTGACGCCATTGCCAAAACCAATACAGGGATAGAGATAAATACCAGCGGTATTGAACACATGGGGGCGCCATACCCCGGTCTGCATATCTTAAAAAACATCGCCCAGACAAACATACCGGTGATAATCAGTGACGATGCGCACTGTGCGGATCAAATTGGTCGGCATTTTGATTTTGCTGAACAGTTATGCGATAAAATTGGCATAAAAAAACGTCTGTCGTTACAGAAAATACTTGATTTTTCAAATAAAACACTATAAAATGCCCCTCGCTGGGTAACCAGAACTGATTAAACGGTGGTGCTTTTTGGTCCCATCTGTGATAAGGATTCTGTTCTAAGCGCCCGGCACCTAAAAACCAAAATAAAAGGATAAAATTATGGCAAGAGCAGGCGCAAAGCGCAGCACACGCAAATTAAAAATCGCTCGTTCGTTGGGCGTAAACCTGTGGGGCCAGGCGAAGTCTCCATTTAACAAACGTAAATATAAACCGGGTCAGCATGGTCCAACATCCCGTGGTGGTAATTCTTCGGATTACGCAAAACAGATGCGCGCCAAACAGACTTTAAAGGGTTACTATGGTAACGTTGGCGAAAAGAAGTTCCGTAAATATTACATGGAAGCGGCCAATATGAAGGGTGACACACCTGAAAATTTGATTGGTTTGTTGGAACGTCGTTTGGACGCGGTTGTATATCGTGCGAAATTGGCACCAACCGTATTCTCGGCACGTCAGTTAATCAGCCATGGTCACATCAATGTTAACGGCAAACGTGTAAAGATTGCTTCTTATCGCGTAAATCCGGGTGACGTCATCACGGTCAGTGAAAAGGCAAAACAGATGCCTTTGGTTGTATTGGCGTTGGAATCTGCGGAACGCAACTTTGCGGATTATGTATCGGTTGACAGTGCAAACTTCACCGCGACATTTGTTCGTGTTCCTGCGTTCGAAGACGTTCCATATCCGGTTCAAATGTCTCCGGAATTGGTTGTCGAATTCTATTCTCGTTAATAGGTATTTTGAAAACAAAGAACCGCCGTTTTGGCGGTTCTTTTTTGTTGACTATTTTGGCGTGTGTGCTAGTATCGCCACACAATTCAACAAAGGTACTTTTATATGTCAGACAAGAAATTATTTCCCGGCGTAACCCCAGAAGAAATCATAAGGAAAGAGCAAGAAGAAGCCCAAAAAAAACTAGAAATGGAGCAAAAATTAGAACAAATAGCCCGGGAACAAGACCGTCAAAACAAGCGCAGTAAATACATCCTGCCAGAAACGGGAACAATGACCAAACAAGAAATCAGAAAAGATTTCATCAAAAATTTTTTATCGGTAAATGCGGTTGCTTTTTTGGCGGGCAGTTTTATGTGGGTTTTATGGGGCATGTCATTAAATCGTGCCGGTGGCACCTCAGAGCGCGCCGCGATAAATCACACACCATATATCCAGGCCCTGCGTGATGCCTATATTCCAATATCTAATGGAAAAACCAAAAAATTAAATCAAACGACCTATATCGAACGTGGCAAATTTGCGCCTACTATTGGTTGGATCGCAAATATGCTTGTTATGTTGATGGGGGTTGTTGGGGGCGCTGTTATTGCGCATCGACAGAAGATGAACGCAGATTATATAAGGTTGCATAATGATACCGTTGACATGATGCTGGATTTGGAAGATTTTAAAGGTAATTATAATTTGAATACATATCAGGTTGCCCGCATGATAAACAATATGTCGGATATAATTCGTGAAATGTCGGCGGATAAACGGGTGTACTTTGATATGATTTTAGATGGGCGGATTAATATTCGTAAAAATGATACCTTCTTGAAAATGGCGACTCATATCATGCAGGGGCACCTGGCCAAGCACCCCCATGATATTAATAAAATAATAGATGTTTATAATTGGCGATCGGTTCCACTTGATTTGCTAACCGAATACGATGAATATATCATCGGTAAAAATTACAGAATGCGTTAAAAAATCCCCCAAATGGGGGATTTCTTATTCGGCCAGTGTCCCAACCGACATTGTTATGCGACGAATGCCACTGCTGATTGATTTTTCTTTGTTTATGCGTGCCTTTAATATTTCGCCGGTGTGATAAATATGTGTTCCTCCACACAGTTCGCACGAAACATCGCCCGCGGTGATAACCTTGACCTTGTCGCCATATTTTTCACCGAACAGCGCCATCGCACCCTTTTTAATGGCATCTTCCATGGACATTTCGTCATGTTCAACGGGCATATCCATTTCAATCCATTTGTTTACCAAATCTTCGACCGCTTGTTTTTCTTCGGCCGTCATGGCGCGCCCAAATGAAAAGTCAAATCGCACAGAATCGGGGCTAACCTTGGAACCACGTTGTTCAACATCTTCGTTTAATACGCTGCGTAATGCCGCCTGCAACAGGTGCGTTGCCGTATGTGCACGTGCGGTCTGCTGGCGCACATTGGCATTAATTATCGGGCGAACAACATCACCAACCGAAATCTGTGATGTCAATGTGCCTTTGTGTATAACAACGTTGTCGACACGTGCGGCCTCGGTCACGTTCATGACCGTGTCATCGTTGCGCTTTAATTCACCACTGTCGCCAACCTGGCCACCCTGGGTGCCATAGAAGTTGGTTTTGTCCAACGCAATTTCGACATCTTCGCCTGCATTCGCGGTTTCGACAAATTCCCCATTGCGCAGAATCGACAATACACGCGATTCCATATCGACGGGCGCATACTTTGCCGTGTCATCTGTGCCCGCCAAATCCGTTTGCGATTCCCAGAATATACGTGTGCCCTTGGTGTTTGCACGACTGCGTTCTTTTTGTTCTGCCATGGATTTTTCAAATCCCGCGACGTCCACATCAATATTTCTGTCGCGCAGAATCATTTGCGTTAAATCCAATGGAAATCCATACGTATCAAACAGTTTAAACGCCACGTCCCCCGGCAACACATTATTGTTCAGTTTCGGGATTTCATTTTCCAACAACTTCATACCGTTTTGCAACATGTCCGCAAAGGCATTTTCTTCGTTTTGAATAATTTCAACAACACGTTTTTCTTCGCGTGCCAATTCTGGATATGCATCCCCCATTTCTGTTATCAATGCGGGATACAACTTGGACAACAGCGCGCCTTTGTGGCCCAAAATCTGTCCGTGACGCATTGCACGGCGCAGAATACGACGTATCACATACCCGCGATCTGAATTAGAAGGCAATACGCCATCCGCGATTGCAAATCCAACCGAACGCAGATGATCTGTTATCACCTTGAAACTGGAAACATTTTCCGATGTTTCTGCAACGCCCGTGATATCGGAAACCGCACGTTTCAGGTTAACAAACAAATCCGTATCATAATTATCCGTTTTGCCCTGTAAAATTGCGGCAACGCGTTCCAGACCCGCGCCGGTATCTACATTTTGTTTGGGTAATGGTGTTAAATTGCCATTTGCATCACGATCGAATTGCATAAACACGTCGTTCCAAATTTCGACCCAGCGCCCACCGTCTTCATCCGCGCTGCCCGGCATCCCACCCGGTAAATCTGCGCCCATATCATAATGCATTTCCGTGCACGGACCGCATGGGCCGGTATCGCCCGCCGACCACCAGTTATCTTTATCCCCCAGCAATATTGCATCCTTGCCTGCTACTTTCTTCCAAATTTTTGCGGCATCTTCATCGCTGTAATGCGTTGTTACGACAATTCGATTTGGGTCTAATTTAAATACCTTGGTCAGCAATTCCCACGACATTTCGATTGCGCCTTCTTTAAAGTAATCGCCAAAGGACCAATTCCCCATCATTTCAAAAAAGGTATGATGACGGCCATCAAAACCAACATCTTCCAGGTCGTTATGTTTACCGCCTGCGCGGATACATTTTTGCACGTCCGCAACACGTGGTGCAAACGCAGGTTCGGTTCCCTGTAAAATACCCTTCCATGGTACCATGCCTGCAACCGTAAACAGTAACGTTGGATCATTTGGTATCAGCGAAGCCGAAGGTACGATTTTGTGGCCCTTGGATTCAAAATAGTCTAAAAAAGCCTTTCGGATTTCATTATATGTCATATTTATCCCCTGTGTTTTTCGGGGGCTATTGTATAAAGATTGCCCACCGGTTTCAATCATATATTTAAAAATTTTTTAATATTTTTATGCGTTTTCTTCTTGCCCCGCCGGGGCGGCATTTGTGGCCAATACGGCACGTACCGCGGCATCGTATTTTGCAATTACCGCCATAATTTGTTTTTGCGCATTTTTTGTTGGTTGAATTTGCATGCCATACTTGGTTGTCGCCGTATCAATGTCCGTCGCAACATAGTTTACGGTATCCATGTATATAGGCGTGGTATTTGGATTATTGTGTCGCGCAACGATATTCAGTGCAGACCACATCATTATATCCACCGGTGGTCGAAACGTGATTGATTCATCTATGTCTGAAATTTGAGAGTGTGTATTATGCAACACGTCCCCCATCATCAGCATTTCTGTGGTCCGAACCAGTGTCCCTGCCAATCCAACATGCGGTCGCACCAAATAAACATTTTCATTGTCGATTGAAAAATTATTTTTATCTTTTATTACACGTAAAACATCAATCAGACGGGTACGAATTACCGCCATGTTTTGAATCACGGCAAAGTGATTATCGCCAACATCCGGCACGTCCAGGTTTAATAACACATCATCATCGTCTGCAAAAATAAACCAATCTGCCCGTATGTTATGTTGACGAACAAAGTCAATTATATTCAGGCGGCTGGCCCGTAACCCGACATTGTGTTCGGAATTGATAATATACAGTTTGCCCGTGTATCCCATGCGTCGTATTTGACGTCGTGTAATTGTTGTGTCCGGATTGTCGTTATGAATAATCAATGTCGCCCATTTCCCCAGGGACGCCAACCCCGATACAGATATCATCAGGTTTTCATTATAATACGTGGTCAGTCCCACAATAACACGCGACTTGTTTAATAACATATAAAAATATTAAATAAAACTTTACCAAATTGCAATCAGATAGTTTTTTATGATATAATAAAACAAAAGCAGGGGATATAAATTCATGAAACCAACTATGATGTTTGCGGTTGTGATGATGACCGCCATAATATTGATGACGGTATTTAATATAACGCTTGGCCCGACCGAGGTTGTATCAATCTCTGCCACCAACGCCCCCAATGCGTTATATGTATGCCCTGCAAATGGTGGTATATGGGAACAGTTGGCCAATGGTTTTTCTATGTTTCGTCGCCCCCTGGTAATTGGTTTTTTCTTTGCGTTGATTGTTTTGCTGTTTACGTGGGGGTGGGCACTGTATCAAAATCTGTTAAAGGACAAATTTGTGCGCGACGCGTTCAAGACCCCATGGTCCTTTACCAAATTGTTGTTTTGGGCGGTTGTGATAATGTCGCTGTTGATGGCGACCCCCAATCATTTTCGTACGGTACATCTGACGGGCGCATCGGGCGATTGGGTGCTGTGTGATAATAATACCCCGGGGGCCAAGCCTGTACGTGCATCCGCCGTACACAGATAGATTAGAACCCGCCTTTTTGGCGGTTTTTAATTTTTTTTATGGTGGCAAATGCTAAAAACGGGGATTTTTGAATTATTGTCTTGACATAAAGCGCGGATTTCTTTACGATTCGAACAAGCAGTACGGGAAATGTCCTTGGGAACTGCGGGACACCTTGATAAAAATTTTCTATGAAAGGAGAAACATATGAACAAACAACAATTAATCGAAGCCATTGCAAACGAAGTTGACGTAACCAAGGCCACAGCGGCGGGTTGCCTGGATGCATTTATTAACACCGTTACCAAAGTTCTGAAGAAAAAAGGCGAAGTTCGTTTGGTTGGTTTTGGTACATTTGCAACTGCAAAACGCAAAGCAACAACAGGCCGTAATCCTCAGACTGGCGAAGCAATCAAAATCCCAGCTTCTACCCAGCCTAAATTTAAACCTGGCAAGGCTTTAAAGGATGCTTTGAACTAAGTTTATATAAAAACAAAAATCCCGCCAATCGGCGGGTTTTTTGTTGAATTTATAAAAATATATACTTGCAAACATTTTGGTGACTACGTATAATCCAAGCGCAGAATAAATTCTTTTTGGGAACAGGGGTATTCGTATGAAAAAGAACAAAATTATTAATGTTATTGAAATCGATGGTCGCGATGCGCGTTTCCAATCTGGGATTGAACGTTATTTAAAAATTGTAAATGAACAGATGCCTGATTATGTGAAAACACTGCGCATAATTTTTTATTGGTCGCCTGAGTTCAAGGATATTCGTATCACCCAGTCTGATGATGAAATATCCGTCTATCATCCGATTGGTTATCCGGGCTCTTCATTATTTGAGGCGGTAATTGCCTATGCCGGTGGGCGTATTTCCCAAATGGAAAACCTGATTGTAAAAAGTAATTGTCTTGGTTTCGAAGGGCTTGCGTATTCATTGCGGTCGCGTTTTTATTCACGCACGATTGCGGCGTTGCATTGTTTGCCCCACCGGGCCAGTGGTAAATTGGGTGCGTTTCCCCCAAATGACGCATTGTTCAATATGGATCATGTGATTTTAGTTTGTGATCATGGTCGCGAATACCTAGAAGGTATTAAAAATAAACGTGACTATACGGTTATTTATAATGGAATCGATGTCCCCAAGGCAAGTTTTAAAAACAAACCAAACGATGGTGTATTCCGTTTCTTGTTTGCACACGGATGGGGTGGGCACAAGGGGCTGGAAAGAATTCTGCCCGCGATAAAAAAGGTGTCAGAAACACATAAAATAGAAGTGATTGTTGTTGGCGGTTCTGATCCAACCAATCCCATTTTTGATAAAATTCAAGGATTGCCGATAACCAAGGTTGGTTTGTTGGAACGCCCCGAAGACATGCAAAAATATTACGAAATGTGTGATTGTGCGTTGTTTGCCTCGTTGTCCGAGGCCTGTTCGTTCGCGGGAATCGAAGCCATGGCCTATGACATGCCCATCATCAGCAGTGATGCCGCCGGCCTGGTTGAAATGTTTGGCAGGGGGGCCCTGTACGTACAGTCAAACGAAAAGTGCGAATTGGATACCGATGAATATGCGCGTCAAATGATACGCGTTATTGAAAATCCTTCCCTGCGTACCAAGTTGGGTATATTGGCATATGCGCGATACAAGGAACGTTATACCGCCAAGAAAATGGGGCGCGACACGGTTAAACTTTATGAAAAATTGTTGGGATGGAAATAAAAAAACCGCCATTTGGCGGTTTTTTATCGTCCTTTTAAAATTCGCGCTTTGTTTTTATCCCACTCGCGTTGCTTGATTGTTTCGCGCTTGTCTACTTTATTCTTACCGTATCCAATTCCCAACAATACCTTTAATTTGCCACGATTATTAAAATACAGTTTCAACGGCACAATGGTTGCGCCTTTTTCCTGTAATTTCCCAATCAGACGGTTTATTTGATTGCGGTGTAACAATAATTGGCGGCTGCGTCTTTCGTCAAAGTTCACAATACGGGCCGCGGTTGGTAATTTTTGAATTTCCACCCCCGCCAAGAACAGGTTGTCGCCCCGTCTTTGAACAAATCCGTCAACAATCGTCACCAATCCATATCGAATTGATTTTATCTCTGCTCCGGTCAGGGAAATGCCGGCCTCGATAGTGTCTTCAATAGAATAACTAAACCGCGCCTTGCGGTTTTCTGAAACCTGACCTGATTTAATAATTTGTCTTGCCATAATGTACGCATTTTATATTAATAAAATACTAAAAGCAACCTATCTATTTCCAATAATCTGGGATGCTGTCATAATCCGACAGGCCTGTTGCATTGTAATACATATCGCCAACCTGGGTATCTGTGGCATTGGGCCATTTGTTATATATGTACATGCCGTTAATGGTTACTGACTTACCTGTCAGGCTATTGCAATCGGCGAACATTCTGCTCAGAGTCCCGTTGCCCAGGTTACCGCCCAACGTATCAAACAGCCCTTCGGGAATATGTTCCAAATTATAACACCCCTCAAACATGCTGTAAAACATATAATCTGTGGATATGCTTGATATTCCCTCAAATAATGTTGCTGGGATTTCTCTAAGGGCTTCATTATACATAAACGATCCCGTAAACCTTGGTTGTGAACCATCTGCTAATGTCGGGAAAACACGTCCCAAACGACCATACAGTTTTTCTATACTCCAATAATCAGACATCGTTATCGCTGGTATCGCAGGTATCCAGTTCCCTGGGAATATTGTGGTCTCATACGCAGTTGCAACGCCGCCTATCTTTACAATATATTTCCCCATTGTGTCATAGCGATGTGATACGATATACTCAGATAAATTGTTTCTTGTAATATTTTCAACGGTCCCATCTCCCCAGTCTATGACAAAATTACCCTGGACCGACAGCAAAAAATTAAATTCATTTGTGCCGTCAATTAATTCGATTGCAAATGGATATTCTGGACTGGTGACCCCGTCATCATAAATATCTTCTGTGGGGTCATCTGGATTTGATGGGGTAACTCTTATTAATTCTGTAACGGCTGTATCTGTGGCAATCGTATCTGCGGCAACCATGGTCGCGAATTCGCAGTTTCCATAATCTGTGGTTTTATTTTTGTTTAGTATTTCGTTTGCTACATCTATTGTGGTCAACAGATACTTCATATTTGCGACGACTTGTGGATTGGTTAACTCTGTATTATACGGTATGGATATGTTCCATTTTTGTTGTATAGAATTATGGATATATTCAACATTTACAACTTGTGCGGCTTGTGCAACAAATATGAACCAAAAACCAAACAATATTGCAAATAAATTTTTCATCATGGTGACGGTCCCCTATTGTGCATTGGGTAACGGTGGGGTGGGTACGACCAGCGTGCCCGATATTGTATATGTGCCCGCCATTGTTTGATTGGCTGATTCTGATATATCTACTTTGTTATTGGATGATTTATTGACGTATTCGATTGATGCGATATCGGCATGTGCCACATGTACGGGCATTACATACAGAAAAATCTGTACGGGCATTACACACAGAAAAATCAATAAAGCTAGTCTCAAGTTTAAAATCCCCCAAATAAAAACCGCATTGATAAATCAAAAGCGGTTGGAGGTTCGAAACTATAATGTAGAATAGTGTGGTGTATTCAATATATTCCACCAGCCCTCCAACCCCCGGTTGGAGAAAAACGCCCATATCTCAGGGCTCTACATTATCGGGTTTCGACACCCCGTCACGACAACACACCGTGACAGAGTAATTATAGTCAATTTTAAAAACTTTTACAACCGCAAAATTAAGAACTGCTTAATAAGCAAACTAATGTTTGCGTTGTTTTATAAAATTACCCCTCTCTTGCACAGAGAGGGGCGCATGACAATTATAAATCTATCTTCGGATACAGTTTTTTTACATTATTGGCCAGTATAGATTCTAATTCATCTATTTGCAAACCTTTAATTTCGGCCAATACACGTGCCGTCTCAATAACCATTGCGGGTTCGCACGTCTTACCACGGTGTGGAACGGGCGCGCAGTACGGCGCATCTGTTTCAATAACAATCCGGTCGTTTGGGATTTTTGCAAAGGTATCACGAATCTTGGCCGCGTTTTTAAATGTTAAAATACCACTGGCAGAGAAAAAGAATCCACGGTCTAACATTTTTTTTGCCAAATCCCATGAACTGGTATAACAGTGCATAACACCACGTACATCGCCGGTCAAAATGTTTGCTGTGTCTTCTTCGGCGTCGCGTGTATGAATTGCCACGGGCAGGGCGTGTTTTTTTGCTATTTCCAACTGTTGTTCAAACAGTTCGATTTGTTGTTTCTTGTTGTCTGAATTGTAATGATAGTCCAATCCAATTTCGCCGATTCCAACAACACGCGGATGGTTTATAATGGCATCGGTCAGATATTTTGTGGCATCATTTGGTGCGTATTCTGGGTGGATTCCAATGGTGCAAAAAATATTATCATTTTTTTCTGCCAAATCCAACGCCACCGGAATATCTGCGGGATCCGCGGTTGGGCAAATCATGATATTGACGCCCGCATCCACGGCACGTCGAATAACGCCGTCTGCGCCATCCGCATACTTGTCCGTCAAATGACAGTGTGTGTCTATAAACATTTCTTGATTTCCATTATTATCTTAAAGATTCCGATTTCCGGTTCCAAATATACATTTTTTATATCTGCGATTGCGCGTGTGGCGATTGGGTACAAATCCGCCAAGCCAAAGTGTGCGATTGCATCCAACAATATCTCGTGCAGTTCCGGACAGGGGGCAATTTTCTTTGCCAGCATCATGGCATCGGCACTTGTGCTGTGTCCATTTGACAACAGTTCAATCAGTTCGGCATATATTGCATCGCCCCCCGATTTTTTCAAATTCGCAATTTTCCCAAAGCTGCCATTACACAGGCGCAGGGTTTCGGTGCTGACCTCGTCCTCGGTAATAAATTTTGCGCATAAATCGCGTAACTGTGATATGCTCAGCGGTCGCATTTTTTCAACACGTGAACGCGAACGCACCGTCGGCAATACGTTTGCCAACTGATGCACGACCAGTAAAAATAATGTTTTTGCCGGCGGTTCTTCCAGTAATTTTAATATCGCATTTGATGCCGAAGTGTTCAGTTGGTCGACTGCATCAATTAATACCACGCGCCAATCGCCCGACATAGATGACATTTGCATCTTTTCAATCATTGCGCGTACGGTGTACACGGATATAACCTTGCCATCTGGTTTGGGTTTCCCGTCTTTGTCGATATTGCGATCCAGATCAATTATAAAAAAGTCCCCGACATTTCCATAAACCATTTTGGCAATCTTGTACGCCAATGTTGCCTTGCCAATTCCCATTGGTCCGGTCAACATCCATACCGGATGTATCGGGTGCACATCACGTTGGTCCCACGCCGCCATAAAGTTGCGCAAAGTATCCGCATGCCCCACCAGATAGTCATTATCCATCGGGTGTGGAAAGTTGTATTCGTTAACTGCTTTTTTCCTTGGTGCCATATTAATTCCAACCAAATATTACCTTGATATTCCGCATTACGCGCCCCATGAAACGTATCTTTCTCACTGACTCGCCTGCGACCATTGGTGCACGCGCAATAACGCGTCCATTTTGCTCGGCAACCAATTCACCGATTTTATCCCCCTTGTTCACAGGTGCCATCACGGGATCATCAAAGCGGGCCAACACACGTACCCCCGCCAAGCCGTCATTTTTATTAACTGTGATTGCAAAAGTCTTGTCGACTGTTGCCACAACCGATGGTTCACGACCATACCATACGGGTATTTCTGTTATTGTATCCCCGGGTCGATAAAAGACCTTGTTCGTTGTGGTTGAAAATCCGTATTCCAATAATTTTTTCATTTCGGCCGCCAATGCATCATGTCCCTTGCCGTTAAAGCCATTTATAACCGCCACCAATCTGCGATCGCCGACCTTGGCGCTGGCCACCATGCCATAGCCGCCCTGGGCCGTGTGCCCGGTCTTAAGGCCATCTGCCCCACGCATATTGAACAATAATTTGTTATAGTTTACGGTGTGTGTTCGACCCCACTCGCGACACCAATCGGTCTTGTGTTCTTTGAATTCAAAGCGTTTTGTTGCAAACATCGGATAAATATCCGGATAGTCAGAAATCAGATGCTGACCCAATATGGCCAATTCCCGACTGGTCATCAAATTATTCGGATTGGGCAAACCGCTTGCATTACCAAATGTGGATTTTTCCATCCCAATGCTGCGCGCCTTTTTCTCCATCATTGCGGTAAAGGCGCCCTCGCTGCCGGCCAATTTTTCTGCGACAACAACCGATGCATCACCACCCGACAAAACAATCAGTCCCAAAATCAGATCCCGTACGGCTATATCCTGCCCCGCGACCAGGCAAATCTTACTGGCCGGATACCACTCGGGCCGGTTATAGTCCGCGTTTTCCCCCACCGGAAAGCGCGTATCCATTGTTATGTTGCCCGCCTTTAATTCATCAAACAGTACCGCCAACGTCATCAATTTTATCATCGAAGACGGTGGCATCAAAGTATCCGCTTCTTTTGCGACAATCTCGGTGCCCGAATCATAGTCAATTAAAAAAGCGGATTTTGCACGCGTTTTAAAATCTGCGCCATGCGCCGCACATGTAACAATGGATATAATCAAGGCAATTAATTTCTTTTTCATGATTTGGATATTAACAATTCTAAATCGCTTTGCCAATAAAATAATCGTCGCGTACGTCTGTTATTAAAACATTGCAAATTGTTCGCGCGGGCAGGGCATTGCCATCTATCCTTACTTCGATATCATGTGGGCAACGGGCTGTGTTGTTTTCTTCAACCAAAACCTGCAATGTTTTTCCAATTTGATTCTTCATAAATTCCGCACGATTTTGGTTTGCCAAATCACTAATGATTTTTACCCGTTTTTTCGATGCGGACCTGTCAACCTGTTCCGGCATATCGGCGGCCAGTGTGCCCGGCCGTGGCGAAAACGGGAAAGCGTGAATTTTAATTGGTTTCACCATGCGTGCCAAATCCAATGTCTCGTCAAACAATTCTTCGGATTCCCCCGGGAAACCGCATATTATATCCCAACTAAATGTTATTTTTCCCATGCCACGTGCAACCAAATCACGTACCCTTTGCGCCGTGTGTCGCCGCCCCATCGCCCCCAGAATAGCATCGGCCCCCGATTGCATGGACAGGTGTAAATGTGGCATCATGCGTGGTTCCTTTAATATAAAATCGATAACGTTATCAATGTCGGGTACGGCCGGATCAACAGAAGACAATCGTAATCTCTGTATTTCGGGAACATCATTTAATAATGCTTTGCATAAATCAGATATCAGGAACACATTGCCGTCTTTTTTTTGAACATATGATGCAATATCTATCCCCGTCAGCACTATTTCATAAAAGCCATTTTGCACCGCCTGTTGTACATCTGACAGTATTGTTTCATAATCAAATGATACGGATGGTCCACGCAGTGCACGCGTTATACAGTACGCGCAATTATGATTGCAACCATTTTGTATCTGTACAAATTGCTTGGACAGTTTTGGTGTGTGTTGATCAAATTTTGCGATACTGGGTGCCCGTTTTGCGCACGGCATTGATTCCACGGCGGACACATACGCCCCAATTTTCATTTTATTGTTATTGTGCACCACGACGGTATTTGCTATTTCTGAAAACAGATCCGGATTACGTGTCGCCGCACATCCCGTTACAAATATCGGGGCATTTGGATTTTCGCGTGCGATACGTCGAACGGCCTGTCCAGATTGCCTTTCGGCCTCGGCTGTGACGGCGCAGGTGTTAACCACAATGGCTGCCGATATATGCGGTTCCAGCATTTTTTGTATTTTTTCAACCTCTAATGCGTTCAGTCTGCATCCAAAGGATAAAGTTTTTATGTTGTTTTTTTTATTTTCTGCTTGCATTTTTACCATCCATGGGGCATTATAGCGGGGTTAAAAACGATTTCAACAAAGGATTTATGAAATGGCACGTACAACAAATTCTGATACATTACCATATGTAGAAAGCCGTTATGAACTTGGAATGCTGGCGTCCCAGCGTGTTCGTGATCTGGACGGCGGGGCGGAAATGCTTGTTGAACGTGGTCGTGACAAATTAACGGTTGTGGCCCTGCGTGAAATTGCAACGGGAAAATTAGATGTTGCCAACGTTCGCCATGAATTTGTACAATCGTACAAGGATGCTCCATCTGCCGAAATGGCCGAAGAAACTTTAGAGGTTGGCAGTGAAGATCCGTTATTGCGCGAAATCGATGCCGAATTGGAAGCAACCCTGTCCGATGAAGAATCCGGCACGATTACCGCCGAAGAAGCGGTTGAAACTGCGGCAATCGCGGACGCCGAATAATATCAGACCCAGGAGACGTCGCATAGTTGGTCTAGTGCGCCACATTGGAAATGTGGTATACTCGCAAGGGTATCAAGGGTTCGAATCCCTTCGTCTCCGCCAGGAATAATAAAAAGGGTATCCGCTTTGGATGCCTTTTATTTTTATCCCGCAGTTGCCCCGTAATTCGGGGATTTTTTATAGTTGAAATCCCAGTATTCACAGTGGTATGCTCAATTTATTGAAACAAGTTGCAAATTTAGTATAAAAGTATACCCTACCAAAAAGGTGTATGTGAATAAAGGGGTAGATGTGTCCGTTTATAGTCACGATATTGATCCATCTGTTTTTGATGGTGTTTCAAAAGAAAAATTAATAGAATTTAATAAAATAATGTCACAAATAACGAAACGCTCTGAGGTTAACACCGATAGGGCTTCTTGTTTCTTGTGTAAAGAAAATAAACGGTTTATAGTTTCTCATTCTATACCAGAGTCTGTACTTTACAATATTGCTATAAATGGCTATGTGGATATTCCTGCCGCAATTTTAGGTGTGCCAAAGTTAGGACAACTACAAGGAGTGCAAAAAGCCGGAACTTTTCGTTTGTTGTGTAGTGATTGTGATAATAATGTGTTTTCAGATTATGAAAATTCTATTGAGAGCAAAATAAAGCCTAGTGGGAGAATATTGGCAGAAATTGCCTTAAAGACATATTTGAAAGAATTAAATAAAAAGTTTTTAGAAATACCAGAATTTGATGATCCAGAATTAAGAAAGGTAATATACCCAGAAGATCCGAATAACATAATAAGTATTTTTGAGAGTTGGGTGGCATTTAGATCAAAGTACAGTCTATTAGATAGGATGAAAAAGCGTGCTGAATTAGATAAAAAATGTTATCTAGCAGACATTTTATATGCAAAAAAATATATAGATAGTAACTATCAGGCAAACGGATATTATCTGCATTATTATAAACAATTAGACTATGTTGTCCCAATTGCATTTCAAGGACGGATTACTTTATGGGGCGGTTTTGATGATGAAATGGTCAACTGTATCAATGATAAAGAGAAATACTCCGATTTGCATATATGCATATTCCCAATGCGATATGGCACAAAAGTCTTTATGTTTACAAAAAATAATGATAAAACATTACGTAAATTCATCAAGAGTTTTAATCGACTGGATCCAGAAGATCAGTTGAGAACCATATGTTATATCATATTTGTTTATTCTGAGGAAATTTATATGAATCCTGAGCTAAAAAATAAATTGGGTGAGATTTCTGGTGTCAGAGATGCTATAACCAGTATTGGTCAAACCATTCATACAGAGCCTGTAACAAACGTAGAGCAAACGCTCGCGTTAATTAGAAGAAACAGTTTAACAAAGCGTCACAATTTTCCAAATTTATTGTCTGAGAAGTACAAAATTAATATTTAAATAGGTTATTGATAGCACAATTTATTTTACCAGATAATATATCATTGACCTTATCAGGCATCATGTATGCTAAGTTGAAATATCTGTATACCGTCATGGGCGAAACGTGATATTCTTTTGCCACTAAATCAACATCGCCACATCGTTCATATAACTCTTTGTACCGCCATGCTGTGGCAAAAGCTTTGAGTATTAAATGATTATTATCAGTGACGTTTAATACACCATTTTTGCCATGATCGTATACTGTGTTAACGTGTTTTCGTAGGAATACTTTTTCCGTGATTGTTATGCTGTTGTCGCCAATTATATATTCCATGGGCTCAACATTTTGATTTACATAATGCTCCTTGATAAACGGCTGTAATTTTTGCGCATCTATAGTCAGTGTATAAATCAGTCGTTCTTGCGAATATACAACTTTTTCAACCAGTGATTGAATCAAATCGCGTTTTTCTGCAAAGTTCATATTTGCTATATCAATTCGTTTTAATATGGCGGCCAGGTTTATGGGCAGATTCGACATATCACTGTTCAGAAAATCTGTTATCGTTTTTATGACAATTTCATCCACACGGCCAGCGGTTAGATAGAACCCCTTAGTCGCATAATAATACGCGGTCTTTTTACCTTTGCCACTTGTGCGTTGGTTTATAAATTTCACACCATTGTGATTAAATAATTTGCCAGTCAATATATTGGGGGCATGTGTGCTTTGGGATTTATTATTCGCATTATTGGCCAGCGCAACTTGGACACGATTAAATAGTTCTGTGTAAACAATCGGTTCGTGTTCACCTTTGGCAAAAGTGCCTTCTTTTTTATTTTCAATTTGACCGATGTAAACTTTATCACGCAATATACGATGCATACTCATTTTACTAATCGGATTACCACCACGAATTTGCCGTTTATTTGTTTCCCATTTTTTACCAAATATACCGTTTTGTTTTGCATATTCGGTTAAATCATTCACAGATTGCAATTCCAAGTATTTTTCAAACAGATGACGAACTTGTTCCGCTTCGGTTGGATTTACTACCAATTTTTTGTTTATCAGGTCATAACCCAAACGTGGCGCACCACCCATCCATAGTCCTTTGGCTTTTGATGCACGGATTTTATCACGCACACGTTCACTTGATACTTCGCGTTCAAATTGGGCGAACGATAGCAACATGTTTAATGTCAATTTACCCATAGATGTACTGGTATCAAAAGATTGGGTGATAGACACGAAATTGGCATTATATTTTTCAAAGCATTTCATCATATTGTGGAAATCCAAGATTGAACGCGACAACCGGTCGATCTTGTAAACGACCACAGTATTGACCAAACCATGTGCCATATCGTCCAACATTTGTTTTAATGCCGGCCGTTCCATGGTCCCACCAGATATTGCCGCATCACTGTAAGTCTTGTAATATTGCCAACCATTAAACGATTGTGATGCTATATATGCTTTGCAAGATTCTTCCTGGTTCTGCAAGGAATTAAACTCCTGTTCCAGACCATGTTCGGTTGATTTGCGTGTATAAATAGCGCATCTAATTGTCATGTTTAACTCCTATATCGCTTGCAATTAGTGCTTGTATTAAGTGATTAGTCAAGTTAATTAGATTGAAAAAAGCGTAAAAAAACGTATATTTGATACAAAAGGAGTGATTATGAACTTTCTAAGCACAATAGATAAACTTACAAATAATCCTTTAGCAAGGGGAGTTGAATTTTTTTGGAATAAGTATAAAAAGAAGAAAATAACAATGTTAAGGGAGGTTATTTTATCAGAAATAAGACAAGGAGATTTTTCTAATGTTGATAGTGATGATTTAGTGGGGATAAGTTACAGATTGCAGAAAGATGCTATGGAAGGAATTGCTAAAAATAATTTACGCCTACTATGTGCCATGATCGCAGGTTTGCATAACAATAATAAATTAACTGCTCAAAACTTTTTAAAATTTGCTCAAATTTTAGAAGGATTAACAGAAGAAGAAATAAAAGTTATCGCTTATGATCTCTGGCCCATTTTAAACCCTCAACCTAAACATTCTGATGAAACATCAGTGGTTGTTAAAAATGGCGTTACAGAGATATACGAGTGTGAAAATCACAAATTATGGCGAGAAGACAGAGAAAATTTTATAAAACAACTAAAAATTCCTGCAGATATAAATACTATACGATACGCATTACTACGCACTGGGCTTTACTTTATAAAAGTTCATACCTCTACAACTGTAGAAATTTATGATGACGGTAGCGGTAATAATGCGGAAAGCCATACGGGTGTAGAATTCAAACAATCAAGTCTTATGGAAGAATTAATACCATACATCAAAAATGTCATTTTATGGTTAGATTAAAAAATTTTGGTCCGGATAGTTTCATACCAGCGATTTTAGTTGCAACTGCTGACAATGTGGAATATTTGTCGCCATTGTATGAAAAACTGCCATCGTCATTGACTAAGATGGTGTATTTTATACCCTTGAAATATCGGGTTAAAATTGTGCCTGGGACAAAGTTATATTTATTTGGGCACGCATGATCTAAACATTTTTCTGGATTATCTTTATATTTACGAATTTTTATTAGATATTTATGTTCAATCCGCAGATTTAATCGATCACACTGAATATAATACCAAAGCGACCGCATTTGCCGTTTGAATGGATATTGTGAGTATTTTGCCCATAATCGCGCTCGTTCATCAAAAGATAGTGCTTTTAACTCATCCATCGTCTTGGGCAGGTCGTCTTTATATGACATATTGACTCCTTTATTATGTTGTCCAATTACCGCTCTAAAAGGCTCAGAAGTCAAGTTAATAAAGATAATAAAACGACTGGACTTTTGATGCTAAGTAATCACTAATACGACAACCTAAAAAGGATTGTCTATGAAATATAAACACTATCGGGAAATTGAACCCAGTAATAAGACCGACTTTATAATGCTCTATTTCGCAGCATGTCGTTCTTTGCGGGAATTAGAAGCTGCAATTCGCAAAACAAATAATGGTAATTTAACTTGTCGCCAAGCATGGCTACTTCGACGCATTCAATACAAACTGACACAAATGGCTAGCAAATGGAAAAACATACAATAAACAATATGTTTACTATTGTACTTAAAACGGGAGAAATAATAAAAGACTGGATTTATAGAGTTTTTTGCCTTATAATAAACCTATGACATTACAAAATATAGATTTTAATAGAAAGAACCTTACAATTATGGGTGTGAAATTTCCTGATGCTATTTCATTAGATTTGGCGGCATCTGCTATTGCTTCTAATATGTATGAGGGATTTAAGCCTACACCTCATACGATTGCTCTTATTCGTGATTATAATAGTGGCGCAATTTCTTTGTCAGAATTAGTTAAGATTATAAAGAAATAATATGTCAGATAAGTATAAATATATTGATAAAGATTCCTTGTATGTCTATCCAGAAACGGATGTATTGAGAAATAAAGCAAATATAACCAGTTACGATGAATTGGTTTTGTTTGAGAGCATAGCTGTTCAAAAACGCCTGATAGAATTACAGAAGAAACCAATCACTATCAAAAAAACATCTGATTTATTAAAAATTCATAAACATTTGTTCCAAGACGTGTACGACTGGGCGGGTGAACCGCGTAAAGTAGAAATCAGCAAATCTGGTCGCCAATTCTTGTTTACAAATTCTTTTGATACAGCATTTAATTTTATAGATTCTTTGTTGGATGAATATGCGTCCATACCAAAAGACGATAAAAATGCGATTGCTCATAAATTGGCAGAAATATTAGATAATGTTAATTATGGTCATTTCTTTCGTGAAGGCAACGGTCGTACACAACGAGAATTCATTCGGGAATTAGCCATACAAAAAGGTTATTCTTTGAATTTAAACCCAATGGACGATGCACGCGTGTATGAAAGATACATGCACGGCACTACTTTTGGTGACATAGAAGAGCTGAATACATTAATCATAAAAATTATGCATTAATATATTTTAATAACTTGATTATTGCTTTATTTTAGGGTATGTTTTTGATGAATCCAATGAGAGTTGGGTTCGGGGCTATCTCAAGCCCAGATTGTGCGGTGCGAAAGCATCGTTATCTAAGATGTTTCGGTGCTTTTTGCACCGTTATGTCCCTGACTTATGGTCGGGGAGTCGTGTGCTATACAATAGGGGCAACCCGAAAACCACGGAATCAATCACAATCTGATTTGAGAACTCCCCGGCCGCCGATTCTTGATTGGCGGTCAACATTTTATGCGGGGATAAAGATGGATGTAATCAGCGGAATTAAAAAAGCATTTTCTAGCATAAGTAGACAAAGGGTTTTTGTCTCGGAAGCAGATTTTCAACATTCATTAGCAATAGAATTACACAAGATATTCAACGATACGGCTCAAATAATTTTGGAATTTCCAATTAAAAAGCCAGGCGAACAACGCATTATTCACATAGATATAATGGTCATCAAAGACGGCGATTTTTACCCCATAGAATTGAAATATAAAACCAGACCAATAAAATCAGAAAAACTTTACGAAAATACAAAAATACCTGTATCAGACCTCTTGGCAGATCATAAGGGAAATGATGATAATTGTTATCATGTATGGGCAGATATAAACCGCATTGAATGGTTAATTGATAAAGGATACGCAAAATCAGGCGTATGTATTTTTATTTCGAACAACAAATCGTTTTGGTGCGCAAAAAGCAATCCAAATTCTATGGCGTATGCATTCAGGACAACTGAAGGCGAAAAAGCATCTGGATGGCATAAGTGGAATGTAAAAAACGACACCAATTCCAAACATCTTAAAGATAAACCAGATTTGTTTATGCAAAATTCCTATAATTTTCAATGGCAAGATTTTTGCGATACTGGCGATAAATACGGACAATTCAAATCATTGTTTATAGAAATTCCACCCAAAAACAAAAAGGATTAAATATGAAGAAAGTAATTTTATTTGGTTTGTTATTATGTTCTTGTGTTGGTTTGACAACACAACCGGTTCCGCCAAAAACTATACGCAATCCAGATTGCTTTCCAAGTCATGAATTAAAAGTATTTCAAGTGAATGACAAGTATTCTTTAATTCAATTATATTATTGTCATCCGGCAGATGGCGACACAGATGTGGCACGTTCATGCAAGGCACGACGGCAACAGATGTTTGGTGGCGAAGTTTTTGCAACCGATATGCGACAGGTTATAGGCGAAAAAGACTGGAAAACAGAATCAAAAAAATTGTATGATGGATATACGGTTACATTTGGGGCATATTGTATGGTATTAGACGGAACTTATACTTATTACAATACGATAGGCACAAAGAAAACTATTCGAAAGTTAAAGATGATAGAATCCCAGATTCCAAATCCAGAATATAAAAAATGGCTAGAAAAACAAGCGGCAGAGAACCATGAAACCACAAATAACAATAAGCAAACCGGCGAATAAATTTACTGATAAAGATGTAGATTTACTATTGAATAATCTGCGTGATACATATCGTAAAGCAAGTGATAACGCAAAGAAAATTGTAAAATTATCATTTCGCAATATATTGTATGTGATTTCTGAATCAAGACCGGCAGATTTTATATCGGTATCGGCGCAAAATATTTGGTGCAAATCTGGTATAAATGGGGATTTGCATAATTTGTTGGTCGGCAAAAAGCGCACAATTCAAAAAGATTTCCCAAAATTGAAAGATTTAATATTGGAACACTGTGTGCCGTTATCTGAATTATTTCATGCTTTTATGGATGATGATAAAAGTGTTAAATATGTTTTGAATAATTTGAAAACCGCATGGATTACCAAAGAAGAAAATGCAAAATTAAACAAAAAATATAAATCATCGCGATTTGATTGGAAAAAGTGCTATACAGAATGCGGCATAAATTTGGAAAAATAATATGACAAACACACAAAAATCTTTAACAGAATATATATTAGACGAAAACCATTTTAAAGATTTCGAATATGAATTTGATTGCTGTATTATTCATCAAGAAAATAATACCGATTATTTTAATGGGACATTGGCCAGTGCATTAGCAGAATATAACGTGTTCAAAGATAATGAAAGTTTGGCATATTTCATAGCGACGTTGTTGCGATCAAAAATACTGATACCTATTTATATTTGTCCGCCTGGTAAAAACGATACGAGTATTATGAAATTGCCAGATTGTAAAAATGACAGTTTTTTATACATGAAAAATGTAAATATTGTTCCACAAATAAAACTAGCAGATAAAACCAGGATTTTTAGTGGTTTTCTATCAATACGCGAAATACACGGCGCGGCCACAAATCATATGTTTTTATATATAGATTTTGAAACAGTATATAAGTGGATAAAAAAGCACAACAAAGAAATAGATATGATTGTATTTGATGCTTTTTCTAAACATGATTATTCATATTTTATATCATGTGATGATTTTATTAAACAAATAGACCAATTTAAACGGTTTATAAAATCTTATACTGGCAAGAATTTGATTAGTGATTTGCATAACGCATGTATACATAAACATATACCAAAATAAATACCGAGATTTTACCCAGTATTTATTTTATTGGTATGCCAATAATTCTTGACAATATGAAATAGCCTGTGTCAAAGAATCAACTTGATCTTTATATTTTGAATTTGGAAAGCTTAACAATTCTTTTTTAAAATCTGGCCACCATCGTTCTTTCCCTTCCACACCATCTGGCGGAAACAACAATTGTCCATTTTCAATATATGGTGTTATACCATAAAGTCGGTCAATTTTATCCCCTTTAGGCTTTATTGCCTCGATATTTAATACGCGGCCATATATATCTTTTAAATTTCTTAACAAATTTATAAGCGGAGTTCCGCTCGCAGCATCTTCTATTAGTAATACTGGTTTGATTCTGAAAAATCCAGACTCTTGAACTACAGAATTGTATGCTTGCAAAACAGATTCTAAAAGTTTGGTCATATCCAGTCGGGCACGCGCAACTTGTAACAAATAAAATGTCCTGTTTCTCATTACTGCTACGACAGAACAAGCAGAATATGCATTGTTTTCTCCTGTTTTATTAGCTGTATCCCAACTTAATAATATTTTATAAACTTCATCAGGATTCAAACGTTGGTTTGGATAATATTGCATCCATTCTTCTTTTACGATACCACCCCCAACAGGACATGGTTCTTGTTGATATTGGGCATTCCATACATATTCCCCTAATTCTGTTTTTAATTCATTACACTTTTCAAAACTGATATATTGCTTGTTTAATACATCGCCTTTATGCCTTATAAAAGTTTTATTCTCAACTTCCCATTGTTCTTCTTCGGTTGCAATCATAGGCATAACTATATGCTCCCATTTATCAGACTCTTTATCTAACAGATAACCTGTTAAATCGTTTTCATGAACACGTTGCATTATCAAAATAATCACCCCGTTTTCTTGATTATCTAAACGGCTTAACAGTGTACCTGTATACCATTCTTGTACTTTATTTAGGGCATTCTCATTTGCCATATCTGTTGTTTTTATCGGGTCGTCGATGATTATTATATTGCCGCCGCGACCCGTTAAAGATCCTTCAACGGATGCGGCAAAGCGTCCACCGCGTGAAATTGTTTTAAAATCATAGGCTGACGATTGGTCATTTGAAATCTCACTTTTCGGAAATAGTTGTTTATACCACTCAGATTGCATAACACGTTTGCAATCGCGTGCAAAAGTTTCCGCTAATTCTGCAGAATACGATGCACTAACAATTTTTTCTGTTGGATTATGACCTAATACCCAAGCAGTAAATGCAACATTTACAATTTGTGATTTTAAACTGCGTGGCGGAACATTTATGATAAGACGTTTTATTTCGCCTTTGCGGGCTTTTTCCAGCCGATCACACAATACTTCAAGGTGCCAATTTGGAATCAGTATTTGTCCACCGCTTGTTTCAAAATAAGCCCGTTGCACAAAACTGTAAAAATCTTCCTTTATTAAAGCATTAGCCAGATTTTGTGTCATTCTTCCACCTCTTTATTCTCTTCTAAAACCCGTTTTCGGAAATTTTCAATAATTTTCTGATTTATTTTAGACTGTTCTTTTTCATCGTGTTTTTTGCGTTCATTATATCTTTCGGCATCCTGCATCATTGTATATGCAATATTTGTAAATTTTTTATCGCCAGCAATACCCTTGTTTATCGTCGTTTTGACAAACACCTCCTTTTTGCTAAGTGTTTTACGTCGACCATTTTCCATAATTGAAACCTTTTGTGATAACTCTCTGTTTGCAAGAGCCAAATAATTTTTATCGCCCTTGGGACGTCCTTTGGGATTACCAGATTGTCCTTTTTTGAATTGTGTTTCTTTTGGTGGGTTAGCATATCCTGTCATCTGCATCTCCTATTTTTATGGCTTTTTCACCGGTTAGTTCTTTATAACGTTTAATTGTCACATCACAATATTTTGGTTCTATTTCGATGCCATAACATGTGCGACCTGTTTGTTCGCATGCGATTAAGGTTGAACCAGACCCCAAGAAGCAATCCAACACAATATCGCCACGTTTTGTGACATCCAGAATTGCATCTTTTAACATTGCGACAGGTTTAACCGTTGGATGTAATTTTAAATTTTCTTTACCATCTGCGGAACCATTGGCACCTGCGTATTCCCAAACATTTGTGCGATATCGCCCATGTGCCCCCAGATTTATATTATTCGTATGTGGGCCTTTGCCGTTTTTGTATATAAAGCACAATTCATGCTGTGAACGATACAGGCTGCCCATACCACCATTGTTTTTGACCCAAACGCAGATGTTTTTTAATTCTTCATAAACAGTTGATGCGGCCAGACCAATTTCTATTCCGTGTCGCCAATCCATAAACAAGTAATGCAAAGAACCATCGATGGAATATTCTGTTGCATGTTTCATAAATGTATTTAAAAACGTGATGAATTCATCAGATGACATCTCGCCAGATGCCATCGCAAATTCATCATGCTTAATTTTACCGCTTGAACCAATATCTTTTACACGGACATTATATGGTGGATCTGTTAAAATCATTTGGGCACGATTGTTTCCCATTAAATTTGCATACGTTTCCGCTTTTAATGCATCACCACAAATAAGGAAATGTCGACCCAATTGCCATATATCGCCAAATTTGCATTGGTAATCGTTGGTTGATAATTCTGGGATATGTTCTTCTTTCAGATTTGTAGGACCAGACTTATTCATAATAAAATTATCTATTTCTTCTGTTTCAAACCCTGTAATTTCTAGATCCAGATTTAAATTTTCCAGTTCTTTAAATTCCATTTGCAACAAAAACACATCCCATTTGCCTAATTCGGTCAGTTTGTTATCGGCAATGCGATACAGACGTTTCTGCTCATCATTTAAGTGAGACAGTGTTATTGTGGGTATATTTTCCATATTTAACTGTTTTGCAGCCAAATATCGTCCATGTCCAGCTATGATTTCCCCATTTCCATCCAACAACACAGGGTTCACAAATCCAAATTCTTTAATAGAATCCGCAATCTGTTTAATCTGATGTTTACTGTGAAGTTTTGGGTTGTTTTTATATGGTTTAATTTGATTAATGTTTTTATCAACAATTGTTAAATTAGGCATTTGGGCCCCCTTGGTTATGAATAAGGACCATCCTTATTCATAATAATATACATTGTTGCGAACACCCACTCCGAAAAAATTTTTTTATGTCCACAGTAAAACATGTTTATTCATTTGAAAGGAGCCACATACATGTTGATTTTTCTCAAAAAAATACTATATTATTGCGTGATAGCAAAGGAATAACCAGGTGAGCATAACAGAGTTTCTTATACACTTTAATAATTACACTCCAAACTTTATGTGGTTATTGGGGGCTGGTGCACCACGATCTTCTGGTTTGCCCACCGCATATGATATAGTTTGGGATTTAAAAAAGAGATATTATGCCAATGAAGAGCACGTTAATATTGATGATTTAAATATTGGAAACGATGGAATAAAAAGGAAAATTCAAAATTATATGGATTCTAAGGGGTTTCCTCCTGAAGATTCTTTAGAAGAGTATTCTTTTTACTTTGATTTGTTGTTTGGAAACGATCATGGTTTACAGCGCCAGTATTTAACAAGACAACTTATAGGGAAAAATTTTGAACCGAATATAGGATTTAAAATTCTGTCTGCGCTAATGTACATGGATCAAAGCAAGCTAGTGTTCACTACAAACTTTGATGATATTTTTGAAAAATCTTATGCGAATGTAACTGGTCAAAATTTAAGAGTGTTTCATTTAGAAGGTTCTGAGGGTGCTGTAAATGCTATAAATAACAATGCTTTTCCTTTTTATGTAAAACTGCACGGAGATTATCAATTTCAAGGTATAAAAAATTTATCACAAGATTTATTAAATAATAATAAAGAATTGGAAAAATGTTTTTTGACAGCATCAGTAAAATTTGGGCTTATCGTAGCAGGTTACAGTGGTCGAGATGTAAATGTAATGTCATTACTAGATAAAGCTATTGAAACACCGAACCCTTTCCCACAGGGAATATTTTGGACAACTAACGACAAATCAAAATGTTTACCATCGGTACATGCTTTTATTGACAAAGCAAAATCTAAAGGAATTAAAGCGCAAATTATAGAAATAGATTCCTTTGATAGCTTTATGAATTTAATATGGGCAAGTATTCCCGGTAAGTCTTTGGATTTATCAGAAAAACTTGAGCTTGATGAGCAACGCATAAATATTCCTTTGCCACAGCCGGGGAAGAATTTTCCGGCAATCAGGCTTAATGCTTTTCCTATAGAAGGCATACCACAAAAAGCACTTCAAATAAAAGAGGATGCTATTTCTAGTATTAAAGAATTAAAAGAAAAATGCAGAATTGCACGTAGTCATGCAATAATGACAAAAACAAATAATATATTGGTTTGGGGAACAATGGAAGAAATAAAGAAGGTAGTTCCGGTACCTAATATAATTTCTGATTATGAGTTTTCTACAGAAGAT
>JAZNXD010000023.1:0-83017 GCA_045593685.1 Candidatus Enterousia sp.
GACATTTTATTACCTTTTATACTTTAATTCTGTTATGAACTTAGCACAAATTGACTGTTTTTCAAGTTTTACGACAAAATCCCTTGCCTTTGATTTTATTTGGGGCAAAATATGGGTATGAGCAAATTAAAATTACCAGAATTGTTGGCGCCGGCGGGTACGTTGGATGCCTTTAAAACCGCCATTTTATATGGTGCGGATGCGATATATGCGGGACTGCCTGGTTTTTCAATGCGTGCGCGCGCAAAAATCACCACCGAAGAAGTGAAACGGGGGATTGAACTGGCGCATGCCGCCGGGAAAAAGGTTTATTTGGCGTTCAACCTGTTCGCGCATGATTTTGAATATGAACACATGCCCCGTGTCGCGGATACAATTCGGTATTTGTGCCCCGATGCGTTGATTGTGTCGGATCCCGGTATTGTAATGTGGGTGCGCGAAAATTTTCCGGATATGCCAATTCATATCTCGACCCAGGCAAACATATGTTCCGCTAAAACGGTTAAGTTTTGGCAAAGTGCGGGCGCCAAATTGTGCGTTCTTGCACGCGAAGTATCGCATGCGGAATTTAAAAATATTCGTGCGGCGTGTCCGGATATCGGGCTGGAAATCTTTGTGCATGGCGCGATGTGTATGTCTTATTCGGGGCGTTGTTTGCTGTCGAATTTTATCACGGGCCGGCCTGCAAATCGTGGCGCGTGCGCGCAACTGTGCCGGTGGAAATACGATGTGATTTTACGCGAACGCGAATCCGGTGTCGAAATGCCAATCGAAGAAGATGCGCGCGGCGCATACATTATGAATTCGCGGGACCTGTGTCTGATGCCGCGATTGGCGGATGTTGTGTCGGCGTGTCCGGATTCCCTGAAAATCGAAGGGCGAAATCGGTCTGAATACTATGTGGGATCTGTTGTTCATGCCTATCGTTGCGCGTTGGATGCGTATGCGCGCGACCCCGAAAACTTTGATCCCGCGCCATACATGGCGATGCTGGATCGGTTGGAAACGCGCGGATATACAACGGCGTTCTTTGATGGGCCGGTGACGGCGGATGCGCATAACTATGAAACCACGCGCAGCACGTCCGATTATCATGCCGCGGGTGTTATTGTTGCCACAGATGATGAAAATATAACCTTTGAATTGCGCAATGAAACGCGGGCAGGGGACGAAATAACGTTTATTCTGCCGGGAACGGCGGATTTAGTGTCGGTGAAACTGCCGGAATTAATCAACGCCAAAAATGGCGAAAGTGTGGAAAAATTGGCGGCCGGCATGGGGAACAGTATTTTGATACCGCGTGCATGGTTTGGGGGTGTGCCTGCGGACAGTTTTGTTCCATATGTTTTGGCATATAAAAAGAAATAAATCTGACATGCACTGGTGCACAATTACTTGCGCCAATTCCCTTGAAATGGTATAATACACCAAAAGGAATAATGGGAAAGGCATGAAAAAATCCAGTGTTTTTGCCGTCTTGACGGGTGTTTTATTTATGTTGCCGGGCGTGGCGGATGCCGCGTATTCCGCATATCCGACGTATCAAACGGGGCAAATGGCCACGTCCATGAACGGACAAATGGCATATATGCCATCATCCAACAGGCAAATGGCCGCGTCCATGAACGGACGTGCCATGGCAATGCCAAATGCATACAATATGCCGTATAACAATGTTGCCGCGGCCCAGCCAAATCGTGTAACGGGGGCTTTGCCGCGTGTTGGGTCGACCGGTACGACCGCGGGGCGTTCTTATTATCAGCCTGCGGACTATGAACGCCTGGCGGACAGTGGACTGTACGTTGGGTTGTCTGTTGCCTATACCGCATCTGTTATGGGGGATATATCCGCCGACTATACCGGCGAAGAAGATGCGTATACCGTGCCCGGTGCGTTCCAGGGGGCGGATTTTGATTCGGACAGTGTAATACCATTACAGTTGTCGGTTGGTGCGGCGATTAATAATGATATCAGAATTGATTTTTCGTATTTGCGTTATTCGGGTATTGGCTATCCCAAGACGGTTCAGACATCCGACGGCGCCGGCGATTTTGTCGAGGCCCAGGTTGACGGTGGTGCCATCACCGCAAATTCAACCATGTTAAATGTATATTATAATATTGATTCATTTACCGGATATTTGGCGGGCGGGTCTTTACGCCCATATGTTGGTGCGGGTGTTGGTATATCGCTAAATACGATTGCGGATTATGTCGTGTATGACAATACGTTCTATTCGGTTATGGATCCGGCATATGCGGGTGCGGGTCAATTAACGGGGATTTCCGATATTTATGCATATCACAACGGCGGCACAAGTGAAGAATTCGCCTTTATGCTAGAAGGTGGTGTTACGACCGAAATGGAGGGTGGAATAAAACTGGACTTCTTTGTGCGTTACGCCAACCTGGGCAAGGTCAAGACATCGGGCAGTATTGTCCTTTCGCAAATTGAATGGTTGGGTGACGGTGCCGGTGGCGAATACGAAGCCCCATACGACAGTGTGTTCCATTATACCAACTGGTATGAAAGTGGACGTTTGGGGTTGGTTGATGTCGGCATCAGGATGAGATTGCAATTCTAAGGGAATATTGTGTGCCGGGCATGTCCCGGTTCCACACGTTTTTAACATTGGGCGGCAGAGAGAATGAAAACCAAAAAATCTATCTTGTATTATTCTTTATTGGCGGCGGTATCTTGTATGCCGGTCATATCCCACGCGGGTATCCGTGTTGGAAATCTGTCGCGCACCAATGCCCAGGGCTATCAGCAGGTAAACGAAATGCGTTATAATGCCGCCGCAAATAATGCCGCGGCGATGGCCAATACGGTTGCTGCAATCCCGGTCGATTTACCTGTGCCGGTTGATAATCCGGATTTGGCGGCCCAGGTACGTTCTGCGCATGCTGACTCACCGGTTTCCATGGCGCAACTGGAACGCTGCTCGATGATATATCCAAATGGTGAATTTAAGTGGGCAACCCCCACCGTTGGGCGTGGTGCGGGTGGTGCATCAACATGCACGGCGGTTGTCGAATTGCGTGCATACCAGGCCGGACAAAATGGTGAAGATTTGGTTGTCGCACGTGCAAATTTACCCGCGGGCGAAGCGGTACGTTGTAACATATCTGACTTCCCCGAGGTTACATGGCAACCGGCCGCCGAACAGGTTGAATTCCCCGCCGACCACGAACCGACCATGGATGATGTGGTGGCCGTCATGAACCACGAACAAAAACAGGATGCGGGCTTTAAGATTGCTGCCGGTGCGATTTTGGGTGGCCTGGGGGGCAACGCCATGGGCAAAAACGAACCGGGCAAAGATGGAATTTTGGGTGGTGGAAAACACAAAACGCAAAGCACGATTATTGGCGCCCTGGGTGGTGCCGCATTGATGGTTGGGCATACCCAAACGGGCAAGGTTGCGGGTGACACAATATTATCTGCGGGTGTTAATGCGACCGCCGGTGCGGTTGTGGGAAACATGGTGGCCACCGGGGATGCGGTTATGCGTATCGAAGATTGTACGGTCGATGGCCGTGATACAACATGTCTGTGGGGCGTCGTTGCCACGGTCAAAGAAGATGGCCTGGGGACAGAAAAGAAGGGCGATAAAGAGTATTCATATGTTGGGTTTTATCACTCGGAAAACGAAAGTACGATAAAGTGTTTGGAACGCGATGGCAAGTATACAAATTGCGTCCCCCAGGAATTAATATCTATCTGTCTTGACGGATCCAGCGCAAATATCGAATGCACGGATTTAGATAAACTGAAATCGCAAAATTATCCAGGGATCAGTTATTATACATATGTCACAGAAGGCTATAATACCCGTGGCCTGGGCAATCATTTATCAGCCCCCAGTTCGTCTGGACCCGGTTATATAAAAATAAAAAGTGCCAAGATTGCAGATAAAAAAGAACCCGCAATGATTGTCGGTGTCAAGGATTCTGCCTTTGGTCATAAAAGGTCGGATTGGGCCAGTATTAAAAAGAATATAAAAAATGAAGACATCTATTTACGCAGCACATCAAACCAACCGTACCGTCCCGATATCAAAGGGCAAGATCCAATAGTCTATGATATCCAAAATTTCTATCCGATGTATCGTGATGCCGAAGATGGTGCCCTTATTGACTTTGGGAACAAGGCACGCTTAAAATCCACATTGACCGGTGCGGGGGTTGGTGGTGCGCTGGGGGCGTTTGCTGGATATCAGGGCGCACAACAAGATGTCGAAGAACGCTGGGTTACCGCCGTGCGCGAATACAAAGATTCCCTGCAAAAGTTTTATTGTGCAACCGGCACGCGTTTCCTGACCCAGTATAATGATTTGGTTACAATTCCGGCATTGATTTTGGAATAAAAAACGCCCGGTCTTACCGGGCTTTTTTAATTGCGCAAATTTTCCGCCACAAAATTCCAATTAACTAAATTGTCCAAAAAGTTATCTATAAAATCCGCGCGCTTGTTTTTATAGTCCAAATAATACGCGTGTTCCCATACGTCCAGGTTTAATAGTGGCTTCATATTATATACCATCGGGGTATCTGCATTTGCTGTATTTATAATTTTTAATCTGTCGCCATCACGAACCAGCCACGTATAACCACTGCCAAAAAGTGAAGTCGCGGCGGATTTAAATTGGTCTTTAAAGTTTTGGGCGCTGCCAAAAGAATCAATTATTTCCTGGGGGATTTGCGCGGTACATTTCGGACACATGCCCTGAAAGAAAAAGTTATGATTGTATATCTGTGCGGCATTATCAAAAATCTTTTTTTCTGATGGTTTGCCGGCCGATTGAATAATTATTTCATCCAGTGACACAGATTCATACGGCGTATTTTCGATTAATTTATTCAAGTTGTCTATATACGTTGCCACGTGTTTGCCGTGATGCGTTTCCAGCGTTTCCTGGGATATATAGGGCGCCAACGCATCCGTTGTATATGGCAAGGGAAATTGACTCAGTGCGAACATATTTTTCTCCTTTTGTTTTTTAATAATGCAATATGTGCATGCCAATCACAACAGGAATAAAATTTTATTTACAAAAGCACTTGCGCCCATTGCAAAATATTGTCTATAATCATCGTGCGAAAGGAGTCTAAATATGAAAAAAATATCAATTTTATCTGCGATTTTTGGGTTAACTGTTTTTGGCACGGCATCTGCGGCCGATATTACCATATATCACTCACCATCATGCCCACATTGCCATCATGCCCGTGAATTTATTTCCAGTACATTGATTTATGAATACCCGGACCTAAAAGTGACCGAGGTTAATGTTACCGACCCCGCCAATATGGAAAAGTTCCAGGCTGCTTTAACCAAATGTGAATTTGAATCCGGCGGTGTGCCCGTGTTGGTAATTGGTGACAAATGTGAACAGGGCTATGCCGATTTTATGCAGGACACATTGCGTCAGCATATTGAAATCGATTTGACCGATGAACAAAAGGCCACGGCCGCCGCAAACAAACAGGCAATGGCCACAGATGCGGAAAAATTTAAATCCGAACATGCCGACCGTGTAAATGCTATTTCTGAATATGTTCCCGCGAATGCGGAACCGGCGGCCAAACCAGCCGACGGGGCGGCATCAGAAACCACTTCTGACCAGTCTGCCAACACAACCACAGAATCCGACACAACCGCCGCCGCACCGGTTAAAAATGATGGTGGTGTTATTTGGTTCTGGGGTCTGTTGATTGTATTGGTCGCGGGATTGGGTTATGTCCTGGTTCGTGGTGACAAGAAAAAGAAAAAATAATAACACACAATAAATCGGAACGAATATGTTTGATTTAACTGTACTTGATTATATATATGTGGGCGTCATATTGGCGTCCACAATTTGGGCAACAATTCGTGGTGGTGTCTTTGAAACGATTGCGACATTATCGTGGGTCGTTGCGGCCGTCTCTGCCCGTTTTGCATCGCCTTGGTTGGACGGATTGTTTCAATCGTGGTTTGATTTGCCGGAATCCACCGTTGGTACATTGGTTGCGTCTTATTTTGTTATCTTTTTTGCCGTGTTAATTTTGGTTGGTTTTGTAAACCAAAAATTGCGCGATAAAATCCAGGACAGCATTATGAACGTCACCGACAAGACGTTGGGGGTTATATTTGGCATTATTCGCGGTGTTGTTGTTATGGGTGTTTTTTACTGGGGGGCGTTGTGGTATTATTCTGATATGCCCACATTGCCTCAGTGGTTGGCCCAGGCACGTACACGCCCAATCATGCAAATGACGGCGGTAAAATTGGATGACTGGTTTTTTCCCGGTCCCGAAAACAGGTTGTTGGCCCGTGATGTCGCCGGTACACATCATGCGATTGAAATCTATAATAATCTGATAAATCCGGCCATAGGCGCGTCCAAAAAGGCGGACACGCCCGATGCCCCCACAAAGGCCAACGATGCGGACACCGGATACAAATCGTCTGAACGTGCCGCCCTTGAAAATCAATTACTGCAAATCGAAAGTGTTGCCCGTGCCGTGGAACAGCGCGAAGCGCAACAAAACGATTCCGAAACTGTTGAAGAAACAGAATAACAAAATCCCCAATCGGGGATTTTTTTGTTGTTGAAATATTTATTTGTCAATATATAATTGTACAGTAGTAAAGGTGTATATATTGTCAAAGTTTTGTGTTTTTTGTGGAAATCCACCAACCGATAAAAATATGGAACACGTTGTTCCACAATGGTTGATTAAAATGACGGGTGATGAAAAACGTCTTTGTAATTTAAAGACCATCCTGCCGCGTGATATACCATTTATTCAATTTAAATTCCCCGCGTGCGAGGCTTGTAATTCCAAGTATTCTGATATGGAGGGCTCGGTCAAGAACATTATTGTTAAAATCCTGGACGGCCAATCTGTAAACGCATCCGAAATAAACCTTCTGATGGATTGGATGGACAAGGTTCGCATAGGCCTGTGGCTGGGGGCGTTATATCTGAAAAAACAGGTTGACCAAATATCGCCACACATGCACATAGAATCCCGCATGGGGCTAAAAGATCGCATACTGATTATAGAACGACAAAATCACCGGGACAAACGCCTTTCGTTTGCGGGACCTGCCCAGCAAACATTTATGCACAATCCGTGCGCGTTTCAAATGATAATAAATAATTATATCTTTACAAATGTTTCGGAATACGGATTGGTGTCACGACGTCTGGGGTTTCCATATTGTGACCGGGTCAAGTTTCTTGACATAGATAACGCCCAGTTTAACACATACAAACGTGCCCCGGGTCGTGTTATCAATCCTGTGGTTCGTGGGCTTAATGGCGCACCTGACAAAACTATAATCTATCAATCTTGTTCCCCCGCCCAGGCGAACATGTTCCCAGATTTATACAAAAGTGATTATGTCACGGCGCACAGTCTGGATGCGGCCACTGGTCTTGGCGGGATTTTTTATCAGAAAAATGCCAACGGTGCACTTTATTTGCCACCCACGGCCCGGGTAAATCTGACACCAAAATTTACCACCAAAACCAACGGTCAAATTGTTTCGCAGGTATTTGAATTGCAAAACTATGTTATCGATAATACATATACCCTAAAATTTGCATCCCCCGACGTTGCCGCCGCCCAGCAAAAAATGAATCAACAATTAATGGCGTTAAATAATATGTATATTCGCGCCTGTCAGAACAAGAAATAGTGCGGGGAATTCATACCTGCTGACATTATGGTGGGGTTATTGTATCCTTTATCTTGTACCAGAAGGAGAGAGAACCCACCATGTTACTAAAATCAAAAATATGTTTTACCGTATTGGCCGTTTATGAAATGGTCGCGGTGTCTGTTTTGCATTTTCAGCGTATCTGTGACGCTATGTTTCCGACCGCCTTTTGCGACAGTTGGTATCGTTACTTTTTGTTTTGCGTCATTGTTCCATTAATTGCCGGATTGATATTAATGTGGATACGTGAAATAGTTCGCGCCCATCGTCGTCGCAAATTTTTTCGTCGTGCCCGCAATACGGTTCGAACGGTAATGTCTACAATCCGCGGCCGCGTATCTGAACACATTGATATGCACGATATGGAACGGATTGTTACGGCGGCTGTGTTGGTCGGTATAAAAAAATACGCAGACAAACATCCCGGCCTGCGTCAGAACGTAAATCATATAATGGATGTTGCAACCGGTGAAGCCGAACTGGACATCATGGCAACGTCCGATGAAATTCGTGCGCCCCGTTCGCGTGGGACATCAAATAAACGCACCAAGGGCACAGCCCCCCGGCGTAAATAATATTAATTTCCTTTCCTAATAAAAAATCCCCATACGGGGATTTTTATTTTGTTTTTTGTAATTCCTGTGCCAATCGATAAAAATTTTTTGCAACGGTGCACTTTGCTTTGATGCAAATATCCTTAGATTTTTTATCATCAATGGGTACGACGATTTTATCGCATGGTTGTCCTGTTATCCGACAATACGGCTGTTTTTGTTTTTGGGTTATCAAAGAAAAGGGTTTTCTTTCCTGATAGGTTCCTTCCATTTTTTCATACAGTTCACGAAAAACATCGACAACCGGTTCCATAAGTGTGGTGGCCAGTAACATCATTGTCCCAACCTGTTCGACCGAAGTTACAGGCATTGATATGGTTGCTTTTGGATCTACTTTGGTTAGCTTTGATATGTAAAACGTTGTCTCGCGAAACGCGTTTTTTAGATTTCTAATATTTTCATCTTGTTCCAAGGAATCACAAACCGATTCCACAAGTGCGTTCGCCAATACCATCATTGTTCCGGCCTGTTCACTTGAAGTTATACGCACTGATAGATATGCATTTGGATCTACCCCGGTTATTTTTATTATTTTGTCTAATGTCTCACGAAGCGCTGTTTGTTTATCCTTATTTGCTGCTGCCTTACTCATATTTTTTACCCTTTTTGCGCAGCATTATAGTGACAAATTTGTAACCTGTCAAACAAAAACCCGCCTTTTGGCGGGTTGTGAATTATGCATCTGGTGTAATTGCGCCCACCGGACAAATCGATGCGCATGTTCCGCACGAAATGCACTTTGCCGGGTCAATCACGCATTTGCCATCGGGGCCAACAGATATTGCGCATACTGGACACATTCCTATACATGTATGACATCCAATGCAGTTACCCTGATTAATTTTATAAGCCATTTTATTATACTCCTATTTTTTTATTCACGATTAAACAGACTTAACAGATACTGGAACATTGCAACAAAAGATATGTATAAATGCAATGCGCCCAACACGGCCAACTGATTCTTTTGGTTTTCATCACCTATAACCGCATATGCGCGTTTCAGGTTTTGCATATCGTATGCCGTAAACAGCGCAAATACCAACACTCCAATAAAGCAAACGATTGTGCCGAATGTGCCACCCATCATCGCCGGCCATATAAATGACAGCAATCCAACCAAAATCAAACCTATCATCCCCATGGTTAAAAAGATTCCCAAAAATGACAGGTCTTTTACCGTTTTATATCCGAATATCGCCATGCATGCAAACATTAATGCCGCAACAACAAACGCCATTAATATGGACGCAGGATTCACCGACAAAGCCACCGCAATCAACGGTGTCATGGTCACACCTATCAATATTGCGTACAGCATTAATAACCCTGCCGCCGTCGTTGGCTTCATGTTGAATACGCGCACCTGGGCCCAAATGGACAATGCCAATCCGCCAAACAATAACACATAGTACAACCCCGACATGCCGCCCGTGTTAAAATTAAACAGATACTGTAACCCGCCACCCCAAATTGTCATATATGCGGCCACGGCCGTGACGCCAACCGCCCCAAACATTAATGCAAATATACGTTTCAGATATAATTCCAGACCACCTGATGCCCGGGCCGATTTAATTTTATTCATAAATCTTTCTCCTTGTTATTTATCAAATATATAATACAATAAAGTGTGTATTTCAAGATTAAAAGGATATAAATTATGTCATCAAAATATGATAGAGAACGTAAACAGCGCCGTGCGGAGCTTGAAGAACGTGTGGACTTGGTACACAATCCCAGAAAAAGCGACAGTATTGCTGCACTCTGCAAAGAACTGGAACGCGCGAAAAAAACGCTTGCAGGAAAAATGGAACTGGGCGATGACAAGGCGATAACAAAACTGCGCGAGATAATAGATAACTTAAATAGAACAATAGAACGTTCCAAATAATTCAGGGGTATATCATGCAAGATTTTAAATACGGACAAACGCGCTATGATATCAGTCGCGCCGCCACTGCGGTTGAGATTCAAAGCATTGCCGAGTGTTTTGACAGCAAACGTCGTCGCGCCGCATCTCTGTGCGAGATACAAAAACGCGCAGCAGAAATTAAAGAACAGCTTTTAAAATTAAATCCAGACGCACATGATTATGCGTCGCGCTATGCCCGCCTGACCGAGATTTTAAATAATTTGCGGGGCACCCTGGAAAGATGTCACTAGTTCTAGATCCTATTTCACCGGTTGCGTTTAGCGTGCTGGGCCTGGATGTGCGCTGGTACGCGTTGGCGTATGTCGCGGGTTTTGTTATTGGGTATTGGTTATTTAAACGCCTGATGAACGCCAATAACAGCGCGATAAGACTTAGCCGGAAACAACTGGATGATTTGTTAACCTGGGTTGTGTTCGGGGTTATTTTGGGCGGTCGCCTGGGGTATGTCCTGTTTTATGACCTGGGATATTTTTTATCGCATCCGCTGGAAATTTTTGCCGTTTGGCATGGCGGGATGAGCTTTCATGGTGGCTTGCTTGGTGTTATCATCGCAACATTTTTATTTGCGCGTTCACAAAAGTTAAACCCGTGGTCTGTGCTGGATATAATGGCGGTTTGTGCGCCAATCGGGTTGTTTTTCGGTCGCATTGCAAACTTTATTAACCGTGAAGTTATGGGCCGCCCCAGTGATGCGCCATGGGCGGTTGTGTTTCGTGGTGACACTCCAATCCCACGTCACCCCAGCCCCCTGTACGAAGCCATGACCGAAGGCGCGCTGTTATTTGTGATTATGTATTGCCTGTATCGATATACCCGATTGCGTAATCGTCCCGGTGCATTGGCGGGCATTATGGGCATGGGGTATGCGATATTTCGTGGCTTTTGTGAGTTATTTCGTGCGCCCGATGCCCAGATTGGTTTCTTGACATCCTGGGGATTGACAATGGGACAATTATTATCGGCGATAATGTTTTTTGCGGGCGCATCAATTTTTGTGTTTGCAATACGCAAAAAATAATGTACAATACACGCCGTTCGGTTATTGTGACAAAGCGACCAAAACCGTAGGTTGAAAGACCGACGGACACAGTTTCGGATGGTTGGCAGAGCGGTCGAATGCGGCGGTCTTGAAAACCGTTGTGGGGGCAACTCCACCGGGGGTTCGAATCCCTCACCATCCGCCATAAATAAAAAATACACCCATGGGGTGTTTTTTTATTTATGTTGATGTGTGTCTTGGGATTTGGCCCGCAACAAAGTTGCGCCTGGTTCGACAATGAGTAGGTTTTGCAAGCATCGTACAGCAAAACCGTCAGGAATGCCCCGCAGGCATGACATGCCGAGGGAATCCTCACCATCCGCCATAAAAAACAAATGCCCAAACGGGCATTTTTTATATTCTGTTTTCTTTCAAAGCCGAAAATATTTCCGCAAATTCTGTCAAACTGGTATCGGTTGCGTTTATAATTTTTGCAATCGTTGCGCACGATGGCCAACGCGGGGTTCCATCTGGGGAAAATTGTTTGCTTTTGTTAAAGGTTGTGGCATCCAGTCCGCTAAGCCGTGCCAAGCCCGAACAGGTTAACCCCCGTGATTTTGCCAGTCTTTCGATTGTTTTCCAAAGTAATTTATGCTGCATAATTCCCCCTTTCGCGTTGTTTGTAATTAGAATCACGATGTCGTTTCGCGCACAAGTTGAATTATTTCATAAATAATTGTGTTAATCAAGGACAAAAAGAGAAAAAGAACGTTGCGGCAACCGTTGGTTGAAATGGTTTTTTATTTTCTTCATTGTCAATATATGATATAATCATCGTGATGAAAGATTGAAAGGATATAAGTATGGACGATAAGAAACAGAATTTTAAACGGGCACAGCAACGGGTTATTACATATGGGGCTGTTATGAATACACTTAATGCTATTGCTAAACGCTCGGGAACAGATACGGCATCCTATAATCATAATCTGAAAGATTTCGAAGGACGCTCTGTGTCCGGGTTTGAATTTTCATCTAATGAATTGGCGGCTCAGTTGGCGAAATTGTTGGATGATTTGGGTATAAAATATTCGCATGCCTATGACGGAATCAAATCCCGGGCGGGGCGTTTGGAAATTGCCGCTGCTGATCGTACGCGTGCAGACGAACTATTTAAAAATTGGTCATCATGGATTATTGTTGAACCACGTATTACAGGTAACGCAGAACTGGATGCGAAATGGCAACGTGTGGTCAGTAAATCAAGATAAAAGAACGGTGCAAATTGCACCGTTTTTAATCACGCCATACAACTGATTTAAACATTGTGTTTATTTTGCTTATCAACTCAGAATCTGTAAAGAACTGATTCCGCATAGCGTCTGTTGTTTTATTCTCATCGGTTTCAAAGTGCGGAATATACTTTTGTATCGCAATATTTTTTACATCACGCATCGCCAGGATTTCCGCAATTTCGATTAAGTCGTTTTTACTAATAAAACGCGGATCGCATGTTACGCGAACCTCGAAATCTTTATTGTGGGAAATTAATATATCCAAACTGCGCACCATATTGTCGTACGCAATATGTTGACCCGTCAAATCCGGATATTTATCGCGCGTAGCCTTGAAATCCAGCCCGACCCAGTCAATTACATCAATCACTTTTTCCAGTATATTTGGATAAAAACCATTGGTGTGCAGTCCGATTTTAAACCCCAATTCACGCACACGCCGCATGTAATCAACCGCGACATCACCTTGCATTAACGCTTCGCCACCTGAAAAAACAATGGCTTCCAGTTTTCCAACACGTGATTTTATCCAATCAAAGACACGCGTCGGATCATAATCCCCGTCCCCGGGGCATAATAAATGGGGATTGGAACAATACACGCACCGCAAAGGACAACCCGTCAGAAACAAAACCGCGGCCAGTTTCCCTGGGTAGTCAATGGTGGTAAATGAAACCAATCCCCCAATTTGAACTTCACGCATGATAATTATGCCGCACGCTTCAACAAATCACAATGGCGGGCGCCCGCAGACAGACAGTTGCCCTCGGTAAAGGTTTTACGTTCACAGAATTCAGAATATTTACCAATATTGAAATTTTTAACGGGGCGAATAAATCCCATTGAACGTGAAAAAACTTCGCATGGTGTTCTGTTTGCTGTATTTGTCATAATAATTTCCTCCCTTTCTGATTTGTTTATGACGTTAACTTTTATTGTTCATTGTTGTCCTGGTTTGCGGCATTTTCTGCATCACACTTTGGACAGAATTCGTGTTTGCCCGGCAAATATCCATGTTTTGGACAGATTGAAAATGTCGGTGTCAGTGTCATATATGGCACTTTGTAATTTTCAAATATTGTCCGCACAATCTTTTGGGCGGCATCCCCACTTGACACGGGTTCCCCCATATACAGGTGCAACATTGTGCCCCCGGTATATTTACGTTGTAGTTCTTCCTGGTGTTCCAGTGCAACAAACGGATCATCCGTAAAGTTCACCGGCAACTGGGTTGAATTTGTATAGTATGGTGCATCCTTGGTTCCCGCGGTGATGATATCCGGAAAATTCTTGACGTCTGTCTTGGCAAAGCGATACGAACATCCTTCGGCCGGCGTTGCCTCCAAATTATACAGATTTCCTGTTTGTTCCTGGAAAGTGGCCAGGTTTTCACGAATAAAGTCCATCACATCCAAAACCAACTTCTTACCCATTGGTGTTGCAATGTTTTCGCGGTCGCCCGTAAAGTTACGAACCATTTCATTTGCGCCATTTACGCCGATTGTTGAAAAGTGATGATTCCAATCACCCAAATAGCGTTTTGTAAACGGATACAACCCACGTTCCATGTTCTTGGATATAATATCGCGTTTGATTTCCAATGCATCACGTCCCAAATCCAACAGGCGCTTTAATTCCGTAAACAATCCTTCGCGATTACCGCGGTGGATATATCCCAACCGTGCCAGGTTGATTGTTATAACCCCAATCGAGCCCGTTTTTTCGGCCGATCCAAACAACCCGCCCCCACGTTTTAGTAATTCACGCACATCCAATCTCAGACGACAGCACATTGAACGCACGTCCGTCGGATTTAAATCAGAATTCAAGAAATTTTGGAAATTCGGGATTCCGTACTTTGCCGCCAAATCAAACAAAGGCTTTACATTTGGATGTTCCCATGGAAAGTCCGGCGTAATGTTATATGTCGGAATAGGGAACGTAAACGGACGTCCCAACGCATCCCCTTCGGTCATAACATCCAAAAATGCCTTGTTAATCAAATCCATTTCGGGTTGCAGTTCACCATATGTGAAATCGACCTGCTTTTTTCCAACAAACGGACGCTGATTCTTTAAATCTTCTGGGCATGTCCAATCGAACGTAAAGTTAATAAATGGCGTCTGTGTTCCCCAACGACATGGAACGGCACAGTTAAAGATAAGTGTTTGCATCGCGTTCTTTACATCCGCGTACGTCAAATTATCAATACGCACATACGGTGCCAAATATGTATCTACGGATGAAAACGCCTGGGCGCCTGCAAATTCATTTTGCAATGTCCCCAAGAAATTCACCATATGTGAAATGGCCGTTGCCATATGACGCGCGGGTTGGCACTGTAAATAGCCTTCAACGCCGTTAAAACCTTCGTACAACAATTCACGCAGGGACCATCCCGCACAATATCCGGTCAACCATCCCAAATCATGGACGTGAATCGCCGCTGTTTTATGTGCCTCAGCAACCGCCCGCGGATACAGGCTTAACCAATATTCCGCGGTAACGCGTTCGCTGGTACGCAATATCAGGCCACCGATGGAATAGCCGACATTTGCATTTTCTTTGATGCGCCAATTTGACCCACCAACATAACCTTCGATAATATCAACCGCATCAACCATAGATTCACGAATTTCCGTTCGTTTTTGACGATATATAATATATGCTTCGGCGGTTTTGTATGCACGATTATCCATCAAGGTCTGAATAACAACATCTTGAATCGCTTCGACCGTTGGTGTTTTTTCTGCAAATTTGTTATCCAGGCGCTTTAAAACATCCTGGGTTATCTTGACGATTTCGACATCTGATATTTCTGTTGTAACGGCAACGGCCTTTTTAATCGCATCATAAATCTTTTTGGAATCAAAAGGCACTGTTTCACCGCTGCGCTTTTGAACCGCCACCAGGTGCGTGGTCAACGTAGGTGTAATCTGAATTTTTATTTCATTTTGTGTTTCTGACATTTTAAAACTCCAATCTTGTAAAAACACAACATATAGTGGTTATTTGTTTTGTTTGATAACAATATATAGTGTATGGCAAAAACTATCAACCGATAAAAAGCAAAAAAAATTTTATTTTTCGCTTTACTTTTAAAAAGGCGGATATTCCGCATGGTTGAGCGTATAAACAGAATCGGAAAATCTGTACTAATCATACATTTGTGTATAAAAAGGCAATTTTTTTTATTGGGCACGATTCGTTTTTTTGATGTTTTTACAAAATATAGACAAGAATATTCGATTCGAATACTATATATTGTGTTGGTTCTGATTCGGGGCGGATTTATATTATGTGTTGTTTTTCCTATTAAAAATGGCTATATTCAATATATCGTAACCATGGTGGTTGCGTATGTGTTTAACGAAATTAAGGCATTATTATGATTAAAAACATATATGAAATGCTGCAAGATGTATGTTCACGGAACAAGGACGGTATTTTCTTTGTACGTCAGAACGAAACCTATGCAGATTTGTTAAAGCGTGTGAAACAGCGTGCCGTATTATTGGCCCAGCGTTTCGGTATTAAAAAGGGTGACACGGTTGCAATTTTATCGGGCAATACGCCGGATTTTTTGCGTTCGTACTTTGCCATTACGTCCCAGGGTGCACGTGCATTGATGTTGGATACGGGTTTAAATACCACGGAACATATTAACATGATGAAGCGCACAGACTGTAAATTGGTCTTGGCGCAAAAGCATATGTTTATCGAAGATGCGCCATGTGAAATGTTTGATATCGAAAGCGTTGATGACACGGATGAAAATGATTTTGTTATGGCGCAAACCGAACGTTCCGACATTGCACAGTTATCGTTTACATCTGGTTCAACCGGCAACCCCAAGGTTGTGGGATTAACGCATGAAAATTTGATTTCATTATCCGATGGCGCCCAGTTTTACAAGGATGTGATTTTGCCGGGCTATACCTTTTATGGATTTTTGCCCCTGTATCATATATATGGTGTTGTTATTAACATCATTGTCCCGGTCGCATTACAGGGCAAACTGTTGTTACAGCCCGTCTTAAAACCCCAAGAATTCATCAAGGATTTCAAGCAATACAAACCCGAAGTCATCCCCGCGGTTCCCCGCATATGGGAAGTGTTCTATAAAAAGATTGTGGACAGCGCGCGGGACAAGCATGTTTGGACATTAATGCGTGTGATTGTATCCATGCGCAAAATATTGCGTGCCATCGGCCTGGGGGGATTGGTCGCTAGGGTAACAAAACCCGTTCACGATGCCTTTGGTGGCAATACGCGCGTATTGGTTTCGGCCGGCGCAACGTTAAAACCGTCTATTCGCAAATTCTATGAAAGTATGGGATTTGTTGTTGGGGATTGTTATGGTTTGACCGAAACGACGGGGCCGGCGAACTTTAATTTTGCATTTCGTAAACCTGACGGTTCAATGTATTATGCCGGACCATTGCCCGGGAACGAGATTCAGATTCACAATCCTGACAAGAACGGCATTGGTGAAATTTGGGTTCGTGGTAATATGGTTATGCCGGGATATTTGGAAAATGATACCGCCAACGCCGAAGCGTTTGAAAACGGCTGGTTTAAAACCGGTGATATCGGCTGCCTGGACAAATATGGCCGTCTGACGGTCAAGGGACGCCAAAAACAGGTTATTGTTTTGGACAGCGGTAAAAACGTATATCCCGACGAACTGGAAGATTTGTACATGCAAAATGACGAAATCTTGAACGCGGCGGTTTTCGAATACGTTATCAAGGATAAAATCGTGCCTTTTGCGGTATTTCAGGTAAAACCCGGCACGACAATCGAACGTGTCGCATTATTGATTAAGAAGTCAAATTTGGCCATCGCGCAATATAAATGGGTAAAGCATTTTGCCATTACCGAAGAAGAATTGCCTTCTACGTCTGCGAAAAAGGTGAAACATTTTGCCGTTCGCGATATGTTGGATGGCGGTGCATTTACGCGTGCCGATAACTAAGAAAAACAAACCTGATGGGGCAGGGCGGAAAAACCGCCCTGTGTATTTTTTATTCTTTATATTGACAAAATGATATTATGTACTATAATATAGAGTGTAATAAAGAGTACGGAGGCTTATATGTCGAACCCGAAAAAACGCACCCCAATCGGTGTGTTCGAAGTTTTAAAATCAATCATGGATGCCAAGGTGGTGCCCCTGCGTGAAGCGGTAAATACGGGCAATCGTGCCCAAACGGAATTACCGGTTTTATGTGAACGCATTTCAAATCTGCAAACATTTATTCGTAACAGTCGTTATGACCCGGCCGATGTACGCGAAGCGGAAACAGAAATTACAGAATATGAATATCAGTTGCATGGTGTTCAGAAAAAAATTGCCCGTGGTCAATCGGCCGAAAAAGATTTGGTTTATGCCGATAATTTTTATGCATCATATGCGGACACGTGTCGTCAAATTCGCAATATGCCAATGGTTGATGAACTGCGCCGTCAATGCAGGGCATTGGAAGACAAATTGTCGCGCCTGGAAGATAATATGTTCGCATGTGAAATAAATTTGGATGAAACCGCGCGCTCGTCTGCGGTTGTCGCCCAATCCCGTGATGACTTGGACGCTTATTCCCGTGAATACCAGGAACAAAGTGCCCAGTTGGATTTGTTGCGTGCCCAACTGGCCACATTACAAAAATAAAGAACGCCCGTTTGGGCGTTTTTTATTGATTGCATACCACAACAAAAGGTGGTCGTGATGCAGACTGATTGATTCCCAACGGACCACAGTCCATACAGTTAAATCTTCTGTTTTGTGAATGTGCAGAATCCATGGGTACTTCTATGCCCTTGACACCTTCAACGCCACTGATATATGTCCGACTGGGGAATCCAAAGTAAAATGCGCGTGTTGCGCCATCGCACTCGGACACATTTCCCGGATAACAACGCGGATCCGTCAATTTATTTGGGTCGGGTACACATGAACTGACACAGGTTTCAGGGTCTGTAATCATTTGCTCGCAATCTGTACACGAAGTGTGTGGTACGCGCAACGTAGCGCCCAAGGCCCCCCCATAAACCGCATCCCCAACAACATGTGCGCATTTTGTTGTTGTTGTATTTAATGTTGGATCCATCACGCATTCCCACTCCAATGTATTGTAATTCAGTCGCGCAATCATTTTATTCGGGCAACTTTTTTCCGGAAAAGGATTTATGCATTCCCAAACATCTTCCACGATAACGGCGGTCTGATTATCTGCGCACAGTGGTTTTCTGGATTCGTCCGGTACACATTCATACAAATCAGAATCCCAAATCATATCCCCGCCACAGTCTGTTTTAGTATTATATGTCACACATTGCCAACGTCCAAAGCGATACACCTTGGTTGTGCCAACGGGGCATATAACATCCGGGGCTGTGGCGATTTCATATTGTTTCCCAACGTCTGGTGTTTCATACTGGGTCAGATATACCAACTGGCCATCTTCTAATTTCATTTCTTCTATAATTGCATTTGGGACTTTTCTTTTTGTAACGGTTCCGCCCGACATAATCATCTTGTCCTGAAATATTCCAAAAGTCCCCGCGTCTGCATAGTGCTTTTCCAGTATTTCCATCATGCCATTATAAATATTTTCATCCAATGGCGCGGTCGCAGTTATGATATAGTTAAATATCTTCTTTTTTGTATTATCTGTCCCACAATCAACTTTTTTAAATCTGTTGTCCAGGCATACAAATCGACTGACGATACCGTTTTGTTCAATACATATATCGTCAAAAACCATATCATTGATTTGCGCGTTATGCACGGCGGTTGCGCACTGTGCGATTGTTCGCAAATCAGATTGAGTAATCGCATACCCTGTTTCGTGTTTTTCCATGCGCTGGCTGGGGCTGTCCAACATATAGTATCCTGCCATAAAGACGGCGACCAAAATCATGATAAAAATATTCATCATTCCCCCTTGCGATTTATAAAAAGTCTAGGTAATATACAAATAAATTGCAACAGGAAAAACGGATTTGTCGATGAAAAAATTTTTTATAATATTGTTTGTGCTGATTATTTCCGCCTGTGGATTTCATCCTATGTTTTCTGGCACAGATACGGATATTTATGTTGCCCCAATTTCCGGGATTAACGGGATTGATTTGCGCAATGCGCTGTGGGCGCGCTTTGGTGGTCAACGTGGTCCCGACGCAACATATACCCTGACCGTAAAATTGGATGAACCTGTGACCCAGTACAAGGCACTGGAACGAACGGGCGATGCCACCTGGCAGGAAATATCCCTGACTGCAACATATACGTTGGCGCATAATGGTGTAACGATTGCGACGGGTATGGAACGTGCATCGGAATCTTATACCTTTGTGCGTTATTTGGTTGCTTCTAATGCATCGTATAACAATGCGGTTCAAAACACAATTCGCGTATTGGCGGAAAAAATCAGTGCACGCGCCATCGCGGAAACATACAAAGATTCGCATAATAACCCGGGGACACAAAAATAATGAAATGGCGTGATTCAGATTTTAAATCGGGTATTGAAAAAATTCGCGCGGTATTAATTTATGGCCCCGACGCCGGTCAGATAGATGAATATTGTGATATGGCGATTGAAAAACTGGGGATTGAAAAAGACAATATGTTTGCGCTGGATTCGGACGATTTGCGCGAAAAACAGGACGCCCTTTTTGCCGAGGCTTGTACCCCCTCCATGTTTGGTGGTCGCAAAATGGTTATTATTTCCAATGCGGGTGATGCCTGTGCAAAACAGGTGGCGGATTTGGTGTCCCATTCCGGGTTGTGTGCAACGGTAATTGTGACGGGCACTGATTTGCGTGCCGGTGGTGGATTACGTTCATTGTTCGAAGGGGCCACGGACATGGCGGCCTTGGCGTGTTATACCGATGATGCAAAAACCCTGGCGACATTGATTCGCAATGAATTATCGGCCGCGTCCGGTATTCAACAGATAACCCCCGATGCAATGGCGTATATGACAACGCATCTTGGTGGGGATCGTGGGATAACGCGTGGTTTCCTGCGCAAGATTGCGCTATATGTCGACGATAAACGTATTGTGGATTTGTCGGACGTTGAAAAATGTTTGCCGGATACGGGCGCGGCGGATATTGATGACTTTTTGTATTCGTTAACCGCCGGTCATATTCAACAGACCATGATGGCCCTGGACAGACTGTTGTACGATAACAAAGAACCGAATATGTTAATACGCATGTTGGACGGGCATTTCAAGAAATTACAAACTGCGATTGTAAACGGTCAATTACCCCGCCTGTTTTGGAAGGTAGAAGACAAGTTTAAAATGGCGATGCGCATTTGGTCCGAAGCCGAAGTTACGGCCGTTCTTATGCGACTTAATGAATTGGAACGTCAATTACGCACCACCGGCATGCCGGGTGAAATTTTGTTGCGTGATTTCGCGCTTAAATTATCTATGCGTGCCGCCAAATTGGCAATAAAACGAAGGAATTAATAATGTTATCATCTGTTTACGCCCCCAAAGATTTCAAGCGTTTACGTGCCGCAGGCGATGTTGTTGCGCGCTGTTTTGATTATATATCTCCGTATATCCGTGCGGGCATTTCCACGGGCGAAATTGATCGTATGGTTGCCGAATTTTTAAAAGAAAACGGTGCCCGTTCATCTGATTTGGGGTATATGGGGTATCCAAAACATATATGCACGTCTGTTAATGATGTTATTGTTCATGGCATCCCCAGTGATGAAGTAATATTAAAGGATGGCGATATTGTAAATGTCGACCTTACTGCCGAGTACAAGGGATTCCACGGCGATGCGTCACGCATGTTTACAATCGGTCGTGTTTCCCCCCAGGCGCAAAAACTGGTAAATGTATGCCAGGATGCATTAAATGCCGCGATTTCGATTTGTGCGCCTGGTGTGCCCTTATCTGAAATTGGAAAAACCATAGAATCTGTGGTAACGCCGCACGGTTTTTCGATATCACGTGACTTTGTTGGTCACGGCATTGGCAAGGTTATGCATGACGAACCCCAAATTTATCATTTTTATGATCGTCGCTGGGACCGGGTCAAGATGGTTCCCGGATTGGTATTTACGATTGAACCTATGATAAACACTGGCTCGCCCGATTGTAAAATAGATGAAGATGGCTGGACCGCCCGCACGGTTGATGGCGGATTATCGGCCCAGTGGGAACATACAATCGGCATTACCGAAGATGGTGCGATAATATTTACTGAAAAAATGGTTTGATTATTCATGCCAAAAACAGACGAATTATTTCATGCCGGCCATCGCGAACGTCTGAAACAGAAATTGTTGGAAGGCAAATTAACGGGACCAGAAAAACTGGAACTGTTATTGACCTATGCGATACCGCGTCGTGATGTGCGCGTATTGGCACGAACATTGATTGAAAAATTTGGCGGGGTATATTTTGTTTTGTCTGCCCCATACGAAGAATTGATACGTGTCCCCGGCGTTGGTCACAATACGGCCGTTGCTATTCGGCTGTTTCATGAATTGTCCCTGGTGTCATATCAGGAACGTGCGGTTCGTGCAGATTATATGACGGATGACAAATTTATTCGTGATTATTGTCGCAGATTGGTATCCGGCGCCACCGTCGAAGAATTCCATGTGCTATACCTGGATGGGAACCGCCGTCTGATTACCGAAGAAACACACAGTCGTGGCACCTTTGACCAGACCGACGTTTATCCACGCGAAGTGGCACGTCGTGCATTGTCCCTGAATGCGATATTTGTGATATTGGTTCATAATCATCCCGTGTCCGACGATAATTTTTCGGCCGATGATGCCACCGCCACTTCCCGTATCGAAGCGTGCCTGAACACATTTGGAATTGCCCTGATTGATCATTATGTTGTAACGTCTGGTGGGATTGTTCACTCTATGCGTGCGACACCATTTCTGAACAAATCGTCATTTTTTAAATAATTATTCTGCGTTTAGCGTATCCAAATCCGGTCCCGAATCCTGGATGTCTAAAACTTCATAGTACTGGGCCATTTCTTTTAATTTTGGGCCGCGCGCATCCAGTAATTTGTTAACCTCGGTCATTGGGACTGCTATTGTTCTGCATCCGCGTGCAAACAGGTCCTGGCCATAAATCATATTTATGACGGGTTTTGCCAACGTTAAACCGCCAAAAATCAAGATTAAATTACGCATGTTGATTAATATGTTGTCGTACTTGGCGCCACGAATCATCGATATTGCCCACCCAAATATCAACACCCCGGTCAGCACCGCTATTGCAACCCATGCGTATTCAATAAATGTTTCAAAACTGCGTAATATGCACGAAGGATCTTCTACATAAAGAAAACCCGAATCCGCACGAATATTGTGGAATCCGGAATTTTCAAGCAGTCTAAAAATCGTATCTGTATTCATTTTGTTATATCAGGCACCTTGTTTTTTTGCATTTGCAAAAAATCCCGGTATTGAAAAGTCTTCATCGTTCGCGGCAATCCCCGCCCATCCGAACAAATCACCCATCAATCCACCATCATCACGCTTGGCCTTTTTAAAGGGCAGTATATTTTTTAATTTTCCAATTTTTCCCTGATGCTCTGCCTTGGGGGCGCTGGGGATTTTATCTTCGTTTTCTGCAAATTCCGATGCCAGTTGTGCCAATGTTGCATCCGTGTCGTTATCGTCCAAGACTTCGATTTGCGCATCTGCCGTGTCTTCAATCTGATTGTTCACAATGTCTTCACGCAACGGTGTCATGCTTTCCAGCAACTGTTCCAGTGTCTTTTCCATTGGCGCAGCGGGGACCTCTTCATCAATCATGTCGCCAATCGTGACCTGTTCGATTTCTGCATCTTGCGTCCCGGTGTCTTCCATCACAGGTGCCATCAATGGCGCATCGATATTGACTTCTGCGATTATTTCCTGGGGGATATCCTGTGTTGTTGCATCTTCTGTAACTTCAACTGCGGTCATGGGCGCTGTTTCCGATACGGGCTCAGCGACCTCTGGCTGGGCTTCCTCGTGCGTTCCCCCCAGTATGGATAAAATAGGTATAACCTTGTCTTCTGTATTTTCCGCCTCAACCGACACGATTTCTTTGATGTCTTCTGTGGCATCCACGATATCATCGGCGCTTTCTGTTTCTAAAACTTCGGTGATTTCCGCATGTTCATATTCTGCAACGGTTTCAGAATTTGTCTCGGAAATGACCGGAGTTTCTATTGGCCTCTGTTCTTCCTGTTGGGGCGTGTCCTGGTGCACATCGTCTGATAAAACGGGGGCAACGGCCGCCGCAGTTACATACGCGCTGTCTTCCATCTTGTTGGCCAGGGCATTATCTGAATCGACCGGAACACCAAATAATATTGTATCCTTGTCCAATCCCAATGCATCGCGTACTTCGTCAAAAGCCGCGCGAATTTCAGACATTTCAAACACTTCGTTCCCAGAAATATAGATTATTTTTGTTTTCATATAACGTAACCCCCACAGTACATAGACATACTATATCACATTTTGGGGTTGAACGCATATAAAAAATATCTTAAACTGGAAACATGGCAGATATAAAACAACAAATTTTTCAGGAATTGACCCATTTGGAAGAGGCCGCCGCCCGTCTTCGTGGCACCGCCATCCACGCCGGCAAGCAAACAGATTTAGAGGTCGCCATCCTGACCGAACAGGTTCGTTCCCTGCGTGACAAGAATGCCCGCGCATCGGACATGATTGATAAATCCATATCCATATTAAAGAAGTTAAAGAAATGAGTGTTGTTTCCATACCTATTGTCAATAAAAATTACCCCATGGGATGCGAAGATGGCCAGGAATCCCGACTAATCGAACTGGGTAAAATGGTGGATGCCCGCGCCCGTGAAATTTTGGATAAAATCGGCCCATTGCCGGAAAGTGCGCTGTTGGCAACGCTGTGTATTGTGTTGGCGGACGAAGTACGCAACCGCCCCGCGCCCGCCGCGACCGAGGCTGACCTGCGTGAAATCCTGGCCCGTATTCGCGAGATTAAGCATAAAATCGCACAATAAAAACCCGCATTTGCGGGTTTTTATTATGCCATGCGCTGCGTTTGTTTTTGCAACATCGCCAGTTGTGTTTCACGGCCCGTTTTCCAGCCTTCCAAAACGCATATTGCATCAATCACAGATTCCATCTGTCTGGGGGTCAGGTCTGAAATCTTGGTATTGATATTCAAACCTGTCATTTTTTGAATCTGTCTTTTATAGGCGTTTGTGTTATTTTCGTGTGGTGGTGCATACACAAAAATTGCGCGTGCAATGGTCAGGTTTCTGTATGAATCTGATCGCAACAGTTCGGCCAATGCCGCACGCCCCTTTTCAACGCTTGGGAATACTGCAAAACCACCGGCTTTGCCGATTGCGCCGTTTTCGCGTGACAAAGAGGTATAGCGCAAATTGCCCGGGTTTTGATTTCGCCATGCGCGTGTTCCGCCACTGCGTTTTACCTTTTTGCCGTTATCAAATATGTATATCACATCCTGGCCTGCCTCGGTCGAATGGGTTACCATTGGCTCAGCTTTTTTTGTTGGGGTGGCAACCAATTTTTTTTGTCCGAAATGCGCCTGTTCATAACCCAGTGCGGCAATTTTTTTAATGTCCGCGGCAAAAACGTTGGACGTATTATACGTTGCAAACAGGTTGCCAATGCTTTCACGGTTGTGCCCCGCGTACATATGTTGGCCATTTGCATCTGGAACAAAGGCGCCGTTCTTTACGTGCCCACGCCCCAGGTACATTACCGCATGAAACATATTGCGACTGTTGCGAAAGCGCGGAACGATAACAATCGACCCCGGTGTAATGCTGTCGGCGCTAAAATTCTTGGTGGCAAATTGCTGAATTGCGGTTTGGCGCACGGAATCCGGCGTGTTTACATTAATTTTACGCTTTACCAAATAGTTTGCCAATGCCGCATTATATGCAGAATCTGATTCAAACATCACGCCTTCACGGATGCAACCCGGTGTATTTGCATATTTTGTACGCATTTGGTTTTTGAATTCTTTACATGCCATGCGTGCGCAATCTGGGATAATTGTTGTTGTATCACCAATTTCATCCTGCGCGCGTGTCAGATGGGTGTACTGTCCATACATACAATGCTGACCAACCGGTGCGCCCGGCAATTCACGTCGCACGGCCGCACGATACCCATGTTTGCCGACAAAAGGTTTAATGTTTTTTTGTGCCGTTAACATATTTTCCATATACGCATCACATAAACTATCGGCCCGTTGTTCTGTCTTTAACTTTAATTCGCGTTCTTGTGCTTTTTGTGTCGAATCAAGGCGCAGGGCATACTCGTACAGGTTGAAATGACCGTCGTCCTTGTCTCCGTTGTTCAACGCACCGGACGCACTGGGTAAAACAAAAGTACCGCCAAACAAAATGTACGGCAAAGTCCATTTTAAAGTCATTTTTTACTCCTTTGCAATCAAACAGATACCACAACGCATAATCTGCGTATGTATCTTCTGCCGTTATTTGTTTTGATTGGTTCACCGCGATAAAGAAAATTCGCGATGTACATTCAGACAAATTGACGAATCAAGATGCCCCGACTTGCCATATAACTCTTTTGGCAGCCCGCCCCACGACTGGGGAACCAAAGTCTGTTCGTTATATATATAATAAAAATATGGTTTTTGTCAAGCGTTTTTGATAAGAAAAAATCCCGTGCGGGGATTTTTTCTCTTATTTGCTAAATTTTCCACTGCGCGGGAACCCGACCGGAACGGTTCGGCCCTGGGACGCGCGCTTGCCACGCCATGGGGCCCAATTTTCCAACTTGGTCGTCCCGCGACCGGTTGTCCATCCAAAGCCATCGGCTTCGTCAAAGAACATTATATCCAAAACATAGGTACGTTCGGCGTTATATTTTTGTAAAATTACGCCTTTGCCACGCGACATTTGTGGAACTTCGGCCGTTGGGAATATCAACAGTTTGTCATTTGAACCCGACATGGCGACCGTATCACCGGTAACCGCAACACACATATGGGCGGGATTTTTTGCATCCACGTTCATAACCTGTTTGCCGTTCTTGGTCTGGGCAACGCACGCATCGCCGGAAATGATAAAGCCATTTCCATGTCGTGATACCAACATATATTTCGCATTAACATCCAAAACAAAGGCATGCACAATGTCTTCGTCGGCGCCAATATCGGCCATCATACGCACAGATTCGCCAAACCCACGTGCCGACGGCAATTCGTTCGCGGACAGTGTGAACATTTTGCCCATTGCGCCAAATAAATTAATTTTTTCGGTTGACTGTGCATGGAAAGCAGTTTGTAATTCGTCGCCTTCTTTGAATTTTAAATCCAACGAATTCAAATCCATATGTCCCTTGGCGGCACGTATCCACCCCATTTTTGACAGTATAATGGTCAACGGTTCTTTTTCGATAAATTCATCTGCATTAACGACGATTTCTTCGGTCTGCTCCGCCCAGGTGGTACGACGCCGTCCCAACTTGGTCTTTTTATCATATGTCTTTTTTATATCCGTAAACCATGCCTTTAACTGTTCGTTTTGTGCATCGTCACTGGCCAACAGTGCCTGTAACTTCTCTTGTTCTTCACGCAGGGCGGCATCTTCGCGCTTAATCTCCATTTCTTCCAGTTTGCGCAGGGAACGCAGACGTGTATTCAAAATCGCTTCGACCTGAATTTCGGTCAGGTTAAATTCCGCAATCAATACCGCCTTGGCATCATCTTCGTTTCTAATGATTTCAATAACCCTGTCCAGGTTTAAATACACCACCAACAATCCGCCCAGGATTTCCAACCGGCGCGCAATATTATTCAAACGCCATTGTGTTCGCCGACACAGAACGCTTTTCTGATGCGCAATAAATTCGCGCAAAACATCGCCAATCGGCATAACGCGTGGTGCACCCTTGGAATCGATAACGTTAAAGTTCATGTTAAAGCGCGATTCCAAATCCGTCATCGCAAACAGGTGCGCCATCATTTTATCGGCGGGAATATTGCGTGATTTTGGTGTGATAACGATACGGACATCGGTTGTTGATTCATCGACGATATCATCGACCAATGGTAATTTCTTGCCGTCAATCAATGTTGCAATCTGTTCCACCAACTTAGATTTAACAATCCCGTATGGGATTTCGGAAATAACAACCTGCCATGCGCCGCGTTCCAATTCTTCGACCGCCCATCGTGCGCGCACACGAAACGCCCCGCGCCCCGTGTCATAGTTTTTAACAATTGTATCAAAACTGTCGATTAATACGCCGCCTGTTGGGAAATCCGGACCGGTCATTTTTTTGATAATCTGGGCGGTTGTTGCGCCGGGATTATCCACCACCAGGTTCAGTGCATCACAAACCTCGGCCACGTTGTGTGTTGGGATATTGGTTGCCATACCCACGGCAATCCCCATACCACCATTTGCCAACAGGTTCGGAAACGCCCCCGGCATAACGACGGGTTCTATTGTTGTGCCGTCAAAGTTCGGCATCATATCAACACTGTCTTCGTCCAACCCCTCCATAATCAGCATGGCGGCTTCGGTCATTTTGGATTCGGTATATCGATATGCCGCCTGGGGGTCGCCGTCAATGTTGCCAAAGTTTCCCTGGCCATCGATTAATGGATATCGCACAGAAAAATCCTGGGCCAGGCGCACCATCGCATCATACACAGAACTGTCCCCGTGTGGGTGATAGTGACCCAACACATCCCCAACCACGGTCGCACATTTACGGAACGCGGCGTTTGGTGCCAATTTTTGGCGCAACATAGAATACAGTATGCGTCGATGAACCGGCTTTAATCCGTCGCGCACATCGGGCAGGGCGCGTGATACAATCGTGCTGACCGCATACGACAGGTATCGTTCCGACAGCGCATCTGATAATTGTTGTGAATCAATATTTTCGATAATTTCTTTACTCATGATGATGAAAATTTAGAACATTTCAAAAAAAATAACAACACAAAAATTCCCCCAAACGGGGGATTTTATTTATTTGTTTTTATTTGTGTTCATGACGCATTCTTTGTATTCGTCCGGACTGGTTTTTGTCCAGCATTGATCATTAACGGATTGTGTGTCACCATAACTGGCTTTTGTTTTTCCGCGCCCATACATTAAATCTAACTTGGTCAGTCCGATTGCCTTGGCGCAATAATTGTTTGTTGCATTGTTTTTATTGAATATATATCCGGTGTCGCACTTTACGCACGTCCCATCAATCGGATGCGGTCCACCACGATTGTTGGTGGCGCAATCAATACATGTGTGGTCGGTTACGCTGGCAAAGGTTTGTCCGGCGTTTTTGCATTTGTATTTGTAACAGTTGTCGACCATTTCCAATGCGTGCATATCATCGCGATATCCCGATATGCTCCATCCATTGCACATATTGGTCGATGCCTGCGCCATGGAACATGTCGATGCATTAATGGGCTCGCAATCTGTATTGCTGATATTTGGTTGATAACCATTTTTACAAACCAATATTCGCGAGCTAGCATTTGCAGGATATACTTGCAGGTCTTTACCCATGGCGCTAAATTCCATCTGGCGTGCCCATGCCCCATTCCCACTGGGCAGAAATTTATCAATCGCCAATAAAATATCGTGTTCTACATTACCTACATTTTTTTCTGCGTTCGGGGCATAACATTTTCTACGTTTTGATGTTTGAAAATATGAAAAAGTATATTCGATATTTGACCAGTTTTCATTAGGTTTGATGTTATTGTAATTTTCGCGCAGAAATGGTGTTATGTCGCATGTTCCGGCGTAATCTGAAACCTTGGTCAGACATTTGTCGCCCGTATATCCTGCGCGACACAGCCATATACATGTATTATTCCCCAACGGTTCCGCAAAGAGCGAAGAATTGTCGTCGTTCCCCATAAACTGGGTTGGGCAAAAATACGCCCCATATTGATTAACCTGCCTGGCCAACATAAACAAATACGCATAGCCGTCGCTGATTTCTAATTTTGCCTTGTACGCATTACAGTCTGCGGCAATTAATTCTTTGCCGATGCAGCCCTGGGTGTTTGTTTCGTTGCAAAGAATCCAATTTAACTTACCGCCCCATGCATTTTGTATGTCGGTTGACAATATCGTGTGCGCAAATGCCGATGTTGACAGTAATGCATACGAAAACAAGAATACTAATCGTTTCATGAATTTCCCCCTGTGTAAAAAAAGACCGCCAGGGATTATTGACGGTCGGGGTGCTAGAAAAATCATATCAAAGAATGACCCCGTTGGTCTTTGGGGCATATGCCCCTGTTGTATAACCAACGGCACCCCGACATTTAAACGGGGAAACATAACAAAAGGCGCATCCGCGCCATTTTTATGCGGATATCAGTGTACGTATCATACACCGCTTTGATAAAGGCTTTTCTAAGGCCCCGAACCCACATCCCTGTGGATTCATAAAAATTTTAACAAATAATCAAACCCAATGTCAATCAATTAGATAAATAAAAGTTTAGTAAATAATTTATCACATTTGTCATCCCGTGGCTTGACCCCGGAACCCAGGTTGTATCTTCCTTTTGTCATCCCGTGGCTTGACCCCGGAACCCAGGTTGTACCTTCCTTTTGTCATCCCGTGGCTTGACCCCGGAACCCAGGTTGTATCTTCCCTTTGTCATCCCGTGGCTTGACCACGGAACCCAGGTTGTATCTTCCTTTTGTCATCCCGTGGCTTGACCCCGGCTCCCAGGTTGTATCTTCCCTTTGTCATCCCGTGGCTTGACCACGGGACCCAGGTTATACATCAACTTTGTCATTCCCGCGCAGGCGGGAACAGGGTCAAAAAAGTTAACAAACAGATGGATAAAAGTTTGGTTGTTTTTTTTACAATTTTTATTCACAAAACATAAAATGATTTTGTAAATTATTTACCAAACTAAGCTTTCATTTGTTGTGACAACAAACTACTCGTCCAATGCCAATATAAAGATGCCGCGCTTATTTGCCTGGGCGATAACGGCGGGTTTGTTTACAACAAAGCATGTTTTGGTATTAACGACAATTCCGCGCAGATGTGCGTCCGCCACCGCGTTTACCGTGTCAACACCAATCGCGGGGATGTCTATTCTTAAATCCTGGCCCGGTTTTGTCATCTTGGCAAAGACCCCACTTGCCTTGCGTTTATTCTTTCGCATTGCGACAACCCGTTCCAGCATTTTTGCCGTTCCTTCGGCGGCTTCGACCGCTATGACCTGTTTATCGACCACGACCGATGCGCCAATGTCCGCCATGCCAATGGTGTGTGAAACCTCAATCGCGCGTTCGATATTTTTGTTGTCATCTGCGCTGGGTTTTGTTTGGGTCTGAACCCCCGCATTTTCAAAGGCCAATTCCGGTGCCAAATCCTGGGCGGCAACAATTTCAAATCCCTGTTTTTCCAAAACACTATTCAATGCAACAGCCATAGAATCATACCCCCGTTGATGCTTCATTATTTTCATCAGTGTTATAAATGTCCACAAATCCGGTCGCAAATCCGTCAAATTCGGATGCCCCAGTGAGCCCACAAAAACCAATTTTTTAATTTTACGTCTTTTAAATTCGCGTATCGCGCGTCCCGCCCCCCCCAGGCGCACAACCATATCCGGTTTTAAATCGGGGTTAACAAAATTTTTTAATCCCACCACGAATACGTCCCAGCCCGCGCGGCGCAACGCATCCCGCGTAAAAAACGGCAGGTCCAACGCCCCCGCAACCATTGCGATTTTATTATCTTGGTTTTTACTTGTCATATCCACATGGTACGAATAAATCAGACTGGAATCAAGTTGCAATTTATGTTAAAATCAATTATCAATACTAAGAATAATAATGGGTATGGTCAAAATGAAGAAAATATCATATTTGGGTATCTTGTTGGCTGTGTTTGGTGTGTCATGCGCCAATGCCGACTATGACGATGCAAAATTTATGCGTGAAATTGGACGCGGCCTGGATTTAATCAGCGCCCAAACCACCGCCCCAGTTATAGAAGAGGTGGCGCCCGGTGAACTGGGGGCCGAAGTATATGAATTTGCCGGTGCGGTATCTGATACAAATATTCAAATGTTTATCCCCGCGTCCATGTATATGCGTATTGGTGGTGGGCTGAATTTGGGTTTTGCAACGGACCGTGCGCAATACAATGGTCGCGAATATGAATCTTCGGGATCGTACACAACACAAATCGGTTTGGGGTGGAATTTGTCGTCCTATGTTCGCACGGAAATAGATTTTCAAAATTCTGCGTTTAAATTTTCCGACCTGGACAATCATCGGGCGACATATCAAACGATTGGTGGTATGCTGTACTTTGATTTTGCACGTCGCTATGTTCAAACCGGTGACGTAACACATCGTCGTACATTTGTGCCGTACATGGGAATTGGCGTGGCGTTTGGTGCATATGAATTTCAGGGCGCAAACGGTGCCCATGGCGCGGTTATTGCGGCGCCACGTGCCACATTGGGCTTTAACGTTATGCTGACGGATTTGTTTGGTGTCGATATCGCGTACCAGTATCAGATGATGATTGGTGACGGCTTTGGTTGGGATGTTCGCGCCGGTGGCGTTGATAACATCAGCAACATTATGGCATCAATTCGTATGAATTTCTAAATCGGGGGTGTTTGATATGAATTTTAAGTTTTTATTACCTGTATTATTTGTTGTTCCCGCTGTGGCGGATGCGGCGATTCCATATCGCGTGGAACAGTTGAAGATGCCGACCCCGCAAAACGAAGACCTGTCTGATCTGAACCGTTTTTATATCGGTGGCGCCTATAACTTTTCCATGTGGTCGGATTATACCGATGATACGGATGTTTCCATCGCTGGAAAAAACACATCCAGTTTCGAAGTCATGGCCGGTCTGCGTATTTATGATACTTTCCGTATCGAAGCGAACTATCTGCGCACCACGGCGGATTGGAACGCATTTTCATTTACCGGGGACACGTTTTTTATAAACGCAGTTTGGGATGCGCGCATTGATTCTATGTATCGTCTGTTCCGTACCCAGATGTTGGTCCCATATGTTGGATTTGGTGCCGGTCTGTCATGGAACAGTGCCGATGATGGCGTCCATCTGGATAACAAGATTGCGCCGGCCGTGGCCGCCCTGGCGGGGGTCAGTGTTGAATTTAACAAAATATTTGCCCTGGATTTCGGGTACAGATATTTTTACATGTTTAATCCGGGCGTGGACGTTGTGTCCGACCTGAATCCGGCCGCGCATCAGTTCCGTGCCGGTGCACGTATCAGTTTCTAATGGCAAATACATGTCCTTTTTTTGGAATATGCGGTGGATGCAAATATGATTTTGCATCCACTGATTACAGAACGAAAAAAATGGATGAATTGCGTGGCATCCCAACAACCGGCGCGCCCGTGTGGGTTGGGGCGGGGCTGCGTCGTCGCGCCGATTTTGCATTTGCGCCCGGTCAATTTGGTTTCTTTGCGCGCGGTTCTAAAAATATAGTTCCTGTACGAAATTGTCCAAATCTGGTGCCGGAAATAAATCAAATTTTACCATCGGTTGCAGATTTGCCATGGATTGTGGCGGGCGCATGCCTGGTGACCGCGTGCGACAATGGTATCGATATTGCAATTACGTCCAACGTATCCTATTTTTCGCCCGAATTTCGAAACGCGGTTTCGCGTCTGCCGGCAATTCGTATTACATGGAACGGTCATGTAATAAAACAAACCGCCATGCCAATAATTAATTTTTCCGGTCGCTCGGTTGAATATCCCGTTGGCGCCTTTTTACAGCCCAGTATTCCCGGCGCCGACGCACTGCGCGATTTGGTTACATCGCGTGCGGGTGGTGCGGGACGTGTGGCGGATTTGTTTTGTGGGTTGGGGAATTTTACATTTGCATTAAATGCCGACGGCTTTGATATTGTGGGTACGGGCGTTCAGCGCGATTTGTTCAAACGGCCCCTGACGGTCGGTATGCTGAATCAATACGATTGTGTGGTTATGGATCCGCCCCGTGCCGGCGCCATGGCCCAGTGTCAAGAATTGGTTCGCAGCAACGTTCCGCGCATAATCTATGTGTCGTGCAATCCGCAGACATTTATGCGTGATATGGAAATTTTGACCCGTGGCGGATATAAAAACACCGAATTGATTCCCGTTGATCAATTTGCCGGCTCGCAACATTGGGAACTGTTCGGTGTTTTTGAAAAATAATTATTTTGTGTTCTTCAAAGATTGGATTTTCATCTGTGTCTCAGTCGACAGACCGTATGGCACATAATTTTTCCTGATAAATTTACGCGCCACGGCCATGCAGTGTTCGTGATTGTTGGGCGATGTGTCGCGCAAAGAAGATTGCACAAATCCACAAAACACCCGCCCCCAGTACCAGTCTTTTTGTACCTCGAACATATCGTATTTGTTCAGATACTTAAACAGTTCGATTGCAACCTTGATATAATTTAAATCTAATTTATCCCTGCCGGCATTATTCATAATTGAACCGGGACGTCTGCGATATTCGTATACAATCTTTGGTATGAAACTTGCCTTGCGTACCCATGTACAGTATGCGCGAAAGAAGAACTCATCTTCCCGCTTCATGCCAACCGGAAATTTTATACCGTATTTTTCAATAATATCGCGGCGGTAAATCTTGCCCCATGTGCATGGATAGCACAATTCCTGCATGGGTCCCGCTGCGACCATGGTTCTGTCGTACGGGACCGCAAAATACTGCTCGTCGATTTTTCTCAGATGTTCGTCGGCCTCGTATGTAATATGTGGGGCCCCAACGGCCAAATCGGCATTTTTTTCGATTATTCTGTTGTACAACGTTTCGCATGTATCCGGCATAAACATGTCATCGGAATCGCAGAACATAATATATTGCCCCATTGCATGACCCAGGCCATTATTGTACGCGGCGGGAACGCCACCGTTTTGCTTGTTTTGTACTATCTTTACGCGGTGATCTTTTTTTGCGTATTCGCGCACAATTTGCATGGAACCATCGGTGCCACAATCGTCCACGCATATTATTTCAATGTCCCCCATTGTCTGATTTACCAAAGATTTCATACAGCCATCAATATACTTTTCAACATTGTAAACGGGGACGATAATCGATATTTTTGGCGCATTTGGATATGTTTTTACGCTATTGACGGGTACTTTGAACTTAACTTTATCTTTTGTTTTTTTTAACAATGGCAAAAATCCAAACAATTTAAAATATGCATATACGCGCGAAAAATAGATTTTTACAAATCCATTGGCTTTTTCCCTGCGTGACAGGATTGTTCTTGTGAATTCCTTGTAAACATCTGGGGCGTAGCTGTGCATGATTTTCAGTATCTTTTTGCCCGGCACATAATACATTGGCAGACTCCAACGCAATTTCATAAAATTATCACACATCAACGCCCTTGATTCGTCCGGATTGCGGGATTGATTGCATATGTTTATCAGGGTTGCCTCGATAACCATGGCATCTAATTTATCGGCTTTGTTTATATTCTTTATCAGCGTGTTGAATATAAAATCTATCATATGTGTGTAATCAATCGCGGGCATATCGGGGATTTTGTTGCCCCAGTTAATTAATTCACGACTGATGGTCAGCACGGATTCAACCTTCTTGTGACTGACGGTGTTATTCGATGCGGAATCCGGTCGCAGTGGATAAAAATACGCCGTTTGATAATCTGAAACATGTATCTTGTTGCATAAATATACCGCCTTGAACAAAAAGCATATATCTTCGGCCAGGACCACCCCCACCGGAAAACGCAGGTTGTGCGCATCCAAAAAAGACTTTTTATAAATTGCGGATTGAAAGTCGTAATTAAAAAGCGTTTTTCGTTTTTTTGCCTCGGTGCTGTATGGGGTAATCCATCTGCGGCCGTCGGGTTCAATAACGACGAACAGGCCTTTGGATATTTCGGCTTCGTCTTTTATTGCGCCGTTGTATAATTTTTTATAATAATCCAAATCGACATAATCGTCCGCATCGACAAAGCCAATGTATTCACCGGTTGCGGCATCGATTGCGGTGTTGCGTGCCGCCGACACGCCCATATTTTTTTCTTGTTCAATAATGCGAATTCGTGAATCTTTTTCTGCGCGTGACTTTAATATGGACAAAGTATTGTCTGTTGATTTGTCGTCAACGCATATAATTTCAATATCGTTTAATAACTGTTTCTGGACGCTGTCCAAACAGCGTTCGATATATTTTTCCATATTATAGCATGGGATAATAATGGATACTTTTGGCATGACCTTTCCTATATCTATGTAACACACGGCTATCCTAGGAAAAAGATATTTATTTTGCAATAAAAAAACCGCCAAACGGCGGCTTTTATTATTTTGCTTCGTCTTCTGGAACGACGGAAACCGTTCTGCGGTCGCCATTGCCCTTTTTGAACTTAACAATACCCGCAATCTTCGCAAAGATTGTATGATCTTTACCCATACCAACATTCAGGCCCGGGTGCACGGATGTGCCGCGCTGGCGAATAATGATATTGCCTGGGATTACGCGGGACCCGCCAGACTTTTTAATACCTAATCTGCGCCCTTCCGAGTCGCGTCCGTTCGTTGATGCCGAACCAGCTTTCTTATGTGCCATAGTTCTGCCTCCTTATGCTTTGATTTCTTTGATTTTCAAAACAGTAATAAACTGACGATGACCGGCTGTGCGGCGATAGTTTTGGCGACGTTTTTTCTTGAACACCAAAATTTTGTCAGCGCGTTTCTGTTCAATAACTTCTGCAACAACCTTGGCGCCTTCTACAAAAGGTGTGCCAATTTTGTCTGCGACCATTAAAACCTGGTCAAATTCAACCGTACCTTCGGCACTCAGTTTTTCAACCTTGATAATATCGCCCTGTGCAACGCGATATTGTTTGCCGCCGGTTTGAAAAATTGCAAAATCGCTCATTTTCTTTCTCTTGTGTTTGTTTTGTTAAACATATTTTTACGTCATTTGACGAAAAGTTTATGCAAATTTTATGTTTTTTTATATAAAAGTCAAGCGTTTTGTCGAAAAAATTATGCAAAATTGCTGTTTTTTGTGCGTAAAAGAATTTTTTGCATAAAAAACACCCCAAACGGGGTGTTTTAATAAACCGAAAAACGCAAACCGTATTAGTGCGAAACCTTCGCTTCGGTCATGACAACATGCTTGCGCAGTTTTTTGTCATATTTGCGGAATTTCATTTTGCCCTGAGTATTTTCGGACTTAGTATTTTTAGTCGTAATATAGAAAACGCCAGTTTCGTTGTTTCTTAACTGTACAACTTCTTTGCTGCCTTTTTTAGATGCCATTTTATTTGCCTTTTAATTATTCTGCGCCGATTGTATGTTAAATTTTACTGGAAATCAAGTTTTTTTTATCATAAAATATAAAAACAGTAAAAAAAGGGGCGTATGGCGAAATTGGTAGACGCGCTGGATTTAGGTTCCAGTGGGGAAACCCATCAGAGTTCGAGTCTCTGTACGCCCACCAAAACTCACCTTGTTTGCGCGTATAACATCGGGCCATAGGCGACTACGAAGTGCTGCGAAGCGACTAGGAAGCGCAACGCGACACCACGGTCAAGCGTCGGAATGACAAGTTTGTTTAATTTAAAACAAATTTTAAATTTACGGACTGACAGAATTTTTTGCAAAAATTCTGTGGGGCGTTCAACTAAACTTTTATTCATTTTTCTAATTGACATTTTGGTTGTGCGTTTACTACAATACCCATGTCATGGCGGGTTGCCATGATGGGGTGTGAAGACCCGTTTATTGGCGTCAGAATAAGAACCTGTGGCGCATGCGTGCGCTGTTTTTTTATTCTGATGATATTCTCCTGATCAATCCCACTTGGTCAGGAGGGCTTGTGAATATATTGAATAAGCAGCACAATTCCAATAAATTGTCTTCAACCTCCTGACCACCTGAATAATTCGGTGGTTTTTTGTTTGTTATAACGGGGGAAATGTACGGGTTTGCGTCGTTTTTTGTTAATTTTTGCGATATTATTTATTGCGCCAATTGTTGGGCGCGCGGCCACATGTACATCAACCGAAACCGTCACCAAATGTGCCAAAATTCCGACAGAGATATATGCGTATGAATATGAAAACGGTCAATATACTTCTGACTCATGGTTCGTTGGATACAATGATGTTGTATTATCGGGTAATTCTGCATCAAAAAATTTCGTTTCTAGTATTTTAGGAGCAACATGTACGATAAATTCCCCCTTTAACGCAAGTATTGATGGCTCATTTGGACCGGCGGTGCCTGATTTTTATACTGCATACCAGGCGTGTGCAGAAATTGGTGCTTGGGAGATAAGAACTTTCTCTTTTATCAGCAAACTGGATGGTGATATATGCCCGGACGGTTTTTATACGGTTCCATACAATGTTTCCTGTGGCACCGGCATGGTTGATACGGCCAATGTGCCGAATTGCAGCGATGATACATCTGGCGAATCATGTTTAATTCCCGCCACATCAGCCCCCGCACCAGAGGTTTTATGCACCATTGGTATCAGCCAAATTAAAACATCAACCGGATTATCCTTTGCGTTATATGCAGAAAAAAAGACCCAGCCATCATTGGCAATAAAATATAATAATGGCATTTGCTATGGCAAGTTAGAATCTGGAAGTGCATCTAGTACAATAAATTTCAACTATAATGACGCCGTTTATCATCTGGTAAACTAACCGCTCTCTTTGTCTCGCTTGCCGGGAACCGCCCATGCAAATACTTATTTGTGCGGGCCCCAGGGGCATAACACCACTTTTGTCATTCCCGCGACGGCGGGGACCATTGCCTTTACTTGCATTAAGCCACCACTAACCACTAAAAAAATCCCGCCAATTTGGCGGGTGTTTTTATTTGATTAATTTGCCCATCGCAACGGCGGTATCTGACATGCGGTTTGAAAAACCCCACTCGTTATCATACCATGCGGTTACGTGCGCCAATTTATCGCCCAAAACCTTGGTCTGTCCCGCATCAAAGATGGAACTGTGCGCATCATGGGTAAAGTCAATCGATACCAAAGGCAAATCATTATATCCAAATGTTTCGGATTGTGCGGCCTTCATCGCGCCGTTGATTTCTTCGACACTTGCATCTTTGTTCAGGTTCACAACCAATTCCACAACCGATACGTCCGGTGTTGGAACGCGTATCGCCATACCGTCCAGTTTGCCCGCCAATTCCGGCAATACCAATCCGATTGCCTTGGCTGCGCCCGTACTGGTCGGAATCATGGACAGGTTTGCCGCGCGTGCACGACGAAAGTCCTTGTGATTCTTGTCTAATAACTGTTGGTCGCCCGTGTATGCATGAACGGTCGTCATCCATCCCGACAAAACACCAAATTTATCATTTAACACTTTGACCACCGGGGCCAAGCAATTCGTTGTGCACGATGCATTTGACACAATCAAATCATCTGCGGTCAGTGTATCTTGGTTAACACCATAGACAATCGTTTTATCTGCCCCCGCCGATGGTGCGGACACCAATACGCGTTTCGCGCCCGCGTCCAAATGCACGCGTGCTTTGTCCGCCGCTGTAAAGATACCGGTACATTCCATAACGACATCTATATCTAATTCGCCCCATGGTAATTTTTCCGGGTCGCGTTCGGAAATGCACTTAATTTTTTGATTGCCAACCAAAATATATTCGCCTTCTAATTTGACATCCATCGGTAAATTTCCGTGCACAGAATCATACTTTAACAGATATGCATTTTGTTCCGCCGGCGCCAAATCATTTACCGCCACAAATTCGATATCATCACGTTTTGATTCCAACGCCGCCCGCAACACCAAGCGTCCGATACGTCCGAAACCATTAATTGCTACTCTTAATTTTGACATAAATATTTCCTTTCGTTTTTTATAATTGGACAAATTTATCATAGCACCAGAATTTTCAAATTTACAATATTTTATTTACATTTGGGATAATTTGACTATAATCAACGCCAAATGAAGCGCAGTGCATATATCATAGCCGGTCCGACCGCATCGGGTAAATCAGAATTTGCCCATCGTCTGGCGCGCCGTATCAATGGCACCATAATAAATTGTGACAGTGTTCAAATATACCGCGGAATTGAAAACATTTCGGCCAGTCCTTTTGCCTCCCGCCCATTATCTGACAACATAGACGGTATTCCGTATCGGTTGTTTTCCATATTGCCATTATCGGAACAAATATCGGTTATGGATTATTTAAAATTGGCGCAATCAGAATATATGGCGGCGCACGCGGCGGGGCGTACCCCAATATTTGTTGGTGGAACGGGGTATTATATCAATGCGTTGGTTCACGGTATTTCGCCGATGCCGGACATTTCGGACGAAAACCGCGCCCGTGCCCGTGACATGGTTGCGCGCGATTTACCCGGGGCGTTACAGTTATTACCTTCGGATTTCACCGCAACCGACCCCCAGCGTGTTTCCCGCGCGCTAGAGGTGTTTTTTCAAACCGGCCGTCACATCACAGAATTTCATGCGTCACCGCGCACGGGTGCGGTTGCGCCCGATGCATTTCGGGTTTTAATTAATCCTGATATTAATATATTGCGTGAACGTATCGCATCGCGTATACCTGAAATGTTATCTGGTGGCGCCATGGACGAAGCAGGGCGGGTTATTGAATCTGGTTGGGATGAAGACCGCGCGATTGGCGCATCCCAGTTATGCAAGTTTATTCGTGGTGAACTGTCCCGGGACGAGTGTATAAAAAATTGGATAACCAAAACCAACCAATATGCCAAGCGTCAACGCACATGGTTTCGTACCCAGTATTCGCCCGACGTAATAATAAACTGCGCCGGCGGAACCGACGCAGACATTGACCTGATTGTTTAGTCTTTTGTATTTTATTTTTTCTTTGTATAAACTAAAACCTTAACGAATCCGCACAGAACATCTTGTTCCGTTTTATAATCGTGCATTGCGCGTGCAACGGAATGTTTGGTATTATTTTTTTGTTTTCTGCGTGGGGATATCTGTGCAGAATAGCGCTTGGCGGCCTGACGTGCCAACAATCTATTAATATATTGGTTTTCATCCCATAACAGTTGTTGCAGTCTTTTGTATTCTGCTTCCTTGGTTTGATTTGGGTTTTTTCTGACGGTGTATTCGGCCAAATATTGTGAAATCAAATCGATAAGCGGATACAAGAAGTTGGGATCCGTTGCCATACCATCGCGCAGATCCAGCATTCGAATATACAATTTTGTTTCACGCAAAGCATAGTCTTCAATCTTTGGGGAATATGTAAAACATGTGCGCCAAGAATCGCCCAGTACTTCATATGTTTGGTACGAACCGCCATATGTTTCGATAACGTGTTCTGAAATATTGCGTGCATATTGGCGCAACTGTTCCGAAACTATTGCGCTCTTTTTTTTGGGGTGCTTGCTTGTGTTTGGCATAATGTCCTCTTTTTATTATTTATGATTACATTATAGTCCAAAAATATAATTTGTCAAGCCTTGGCTTGTAACTTCTCGTATTCACGCCGAATTTCATCGCCTATGCCGGATTTTCGCATTTTTTCAGAAAATTGCACACAGTTTTCCAGTTCTGTTTCCAAAGTTCCCCATCCGGAATATTCCCAATCGATAATTCCGACTATTTTCATTGTTTTTTCATCAACGATGATATTGTTACATATATCATTATGATTCCAGCCATCACCGTCCCCGTTTTTCAGGTCCGATATTTCCGCCGGATCTGTGTTATGCATTGCATTTATAAATCCCGCCAACTGTCTGCCCCAGCGTTTTTTATACTTTACGATGGTTTTCAGTGGCAGACGATTTAAATTCTTCCCGGGAATAAAGTTGTATTTATAAAAAGTATATTTGTCTGTATTTAAAATATCTATATTTAATATTTGCAACGGCACAATATTGGCAAACGCATCCGTGATACGTTTTTCGCGCATAATTTTTTCTGTTGGTATTTCGCGGTCAAAGTGTTTGCGAATTTTACACACATATTTATTATCAACGATAAATCCGATGTTCCATCCGCCCTTGATGACGCGCACGTGTTTAAATTCTGCATTTGTCAGGGTCGCCCGCAACGCGTTATATTTTTTGCGGTAATCATATAAATCCACGCGTCGAATTTTTTCACGCAATGTTTTGTTCGGAATCAATCCGACCAAGAAATCACAAACTTCAAAATACAGACGCCACATTATAAATCCACCCCTTTGGACAACATGTCATAAATGGTATTGAATTTTATGAAAAAAACAAGTATTTTATGACTATGTTTAATTCCGGCACAGTTGTCAAAGTCTTGGTATCTAATATTCCAAATGCGGGTTACGATTATCGTCTGACCACGCCGGCGGACATTGGCGCCTTTGTATCGGTACGTGTTATGAACCGCCCATGTGTTGGTGTTATTTGGGGATTGGGGGACAGTGGTCTGGCGCCCGAAAAAATCAAGAACATATCTGCGGTACACGATGCCAAATTGAACATCACAGATTTACAGTGGATTAAACGCATGTCAGATTGGACACTGATTCCGCCCGGCATGGTATTGCGTTTAATTGTAAATATTCCCGATGCTTTTTCGCCCCCCCGCACGGAACAGTTGTATTCTTTTAACTTTGACACACCGGCCCGCATGACGGAAAATCGTATTGCGGTAATGGATGCGTTTACATCAAATGATAACGAACCCATGACGATATCGGATATACAAAACATTTCACATGTATCGGGTGCGGTTATTCGGGGGATGATTAAGAACGAAACATTAATTGCATGTGATGTTCGCGAAAAGCGCGCGGACGATTTTTCATATACCTATACGGATTCGGGCTCTGTCACATTAAATCCGGAACAGCGTATTGCCGCGGATAAAATTGGCGATGCGATAACCACGGGCGGTTTTTCGGTGTATTTATTGGACGGCATCACGGGCAGTGGCAAGACCCAGGTATACTTTGATTCGGCATTTCGCGCATATCGGGCCGGCAAATCTGTTTTGCTGATGATGCCGGAAATTGCCCTGACTGCGCAATTTATGACGCGTTTCACCCGGCGTTTTGGTGCCCCCCCCGTAATTTGGCACAGTAATCTGACCGCCGCCCGCCGTCGTCAAATATGGCGTGGTGTTTTAAGTGGCAAAATCCGCATGGTTGTCGGCACGCGCAGTGCATTGTTTTTGCCGTGGATGGATTTGGGATTAATCGTAATTGACGAAGAACACGACACGTCTTATAAACAGGAAGACATGGGCAATTACCATGCACGTGACATGGCGATTTTACGTGCCAAGATTTCGGGCTTTCCGGTTGTGTTGGCATCGGCGACACCTGCGGCGGAAACGCTGGAAAATGTAAATGCGGGCAAATATACGCGATTGTGCCTGACGTCGCGATTTGGCGGGGCGCAAATACCGGAAATAAAAACGATTGATTTACGTGAATCGCGTCCCACGCCATATGTTGCCGATAATGCCGAACAGACGGGTTTTCTGTCTGCGCCCCTGTGCGATGCGATTGGCGAAACACTAAATGCGGGGCGTCAAACGATGTTATTTATCAATCGTCGTGGTTTTGCGCCGATTACCCAATGTAAAAAGTGCGGTTGGACGGCGACCTGTCCGGATTGCAGTGTTGGCATGACCTATCACAAGCGCGTTGGAAAATTATTATGTCACATGTGTGGCCGAACCGCGCCACTAAACAGGGCGTGTCCCGATTGCGGCACCGATGTATCGATGCGTGGTGTTGGCCTGGAAAAGATTCAGCAAGAGGTTGCCGTTCGTTTCCCCACCGCGCGCACCGCATTGGTGTCCAGTGATATTATCACGTCGCGCATGGCGCTGGAACGCTTGGTAAATAAAATGGAATCCGGGGAAATAGACATTGTTATTGGCACACAAATCCTGGCCAAGGGACATCATTTTCCGAATCTGACATTGGTTGGTGTTGTTGATGCCGATATGGGATTGTTCGGTACCGATTTTCGCGCCGCCGAACATACTTTTCAACAGTTATTCCAGGTCGCCGGTCGTGCCGGCCGTGGCGAATTCCCGGGGCGCGTATTACTGCAAACGTATCAGCCCGAACATCCCGTCCTAACTGCGATATGTGCGGGCGATCGTGACACCTTTATGGCCGATGACATGGCGGCCCGTCGCGTGGCGCAAATGCCACCCTATGGTCAGTTAATTGCGATTATTATCGAAGGTCAACGCGAATCGGTCTTGCAACGTTACTGTGCCGACCTGGCATCCGTTGCGCCGGTTGTAAACGGTGCCCGCATAATGGGCCCCATCACCGCCCAGGTATATCAAATACGTAATTGGTATCGCATGCGTTTTTTAATTGCGGGTGGCGCGACCGCGGGATTGCAACCGATTGTATCGCGTTGGTTGGGCAAAATAAAAACGCCCGCCAATATTCGGATTAAGATAGATGTAAATCCGATTAATTTTATGTAATTTTTGTTGTTGAAAATCATACACGATTTTTTTATCATGACAACGTCGCAATGGTGTTTATTGCGATGGGGCGTCGAAACCCGTTATAAGGCATCGATTCAGATGAAAAAAAACTCCAACCCCGGGTTGGAGGGCGGTGAATATATTGAATAAACCCGCTATTCCTTATAATAGTTTCGAACCTCCAACCGCTTTGACCAACAATGCGGTTTTTTTGAAAGAAAGGGGGAAATTTTGAAACGCTATTTTGTTCGGTTTGTGGGTACGGTTTTATCTGCGTTAACGGCATTTTTGACAACGGATCGTGCCGAATCCGCGCCACATTTTGATTATGAAAAAACATTCACATTGGGCAATGATAAATATACAATCACCGTTTACACCGGTGCGGCATGGTACGTTGGTTGGGTAAACCTAAACCCAAAAACAAATTCCGATGCCACGGTGGATTCAAGATGGAACAATGTATGGCGCTCTTATAATGCAGAATATTATGATCAGCCAATGGTTATCGATTATAACGCCACATCGGGCAGTTCGTCATCTGGGTATACCGGGGTTTTGATATCCGAACGCAGATTCACACGACAAATGGACTCTTATAACCCGATAAAGTTTAGCCGTTATGTGGATTCCGATGCCGAGCAGTATTTGCTGTTTGATAAATGGGTCAATTGGATTATTGATATGCCATTACTGGCATATTCGCGCAGCAGCAGTACATTTACCAATGTTGGTTGTTGTCAATATACCCCGACCGGACACACCCCGGGCAGTTACGGCTTTTCATACAGTGGTGATGGCCGTGCTGCGGATGTATGCCCGTGTTTCTATACCACCGCGGACAAGGTTTATACCGGTAATTCTTGCGAACAATATCAAGGCAGGGGCAAAGATTTTTGTACCGGTACATCGGTAATGGGTGTTGGTGATGAAACCAGTTCTAATTGGCCCGCCGTGGTGCGCGACGTGTTCTTTTGCTATACATATTCGGGCTGCACCAGCAGTGACACAATGTATAAATCATTTGACCCTGTAAATTATACGGGGCTAAGTGGTTGTCACATGATACGTGTCCCAATGGTCGGTTTGGTTGGTGCATATGAAAATGATTTGCAATATAATGTCGATTATGTTTTGTTCGCAAACGGCAGTGTTGGTTTTAACGTGTTTAACCCCGAATTGGTCGAAGAAATGGATTGCGAAGCGGGCTCTAACAATCAAAAGTTCATGAGTTGCGCATCCGGCGCCACGCCAAATCTTGGTTATTTAACGTACGGTGGAACGGATGGTTGCTATACATGCCCAACTGTTGCTGGGATTTCGGTTGGTGGTTATGCGCTAAGTAATACTTCCTTCTATGTGGACGAAGAAACCGCGGGTGTTGGTGCGTGTAAATTTATAAAGCCAACATCGTCGGACACCGGTGGTGTATTTGAGTTGACCACGTACGCGGGCGCCAGCCAAACCTGTTATGGATTTGAATCATAAAATAAAAACTTGCCCACCACACGGTGGGTTTTTTTATGTGTTTTTTCAAAAATAACTGTCATCCCACGGCTTGACCGCGGGACCCAGGTTTGTCAAAAAAAACACCGCCGTTGCCGGCGGTATTTCCGAGTGCCCCGAAAGGAAGGAAAGGAGAAAAAGAAATTGGGCACTCTAAACTTGTTTCTGGGGTCCCAGAGTCCAGAGGAGAGAGAATGTAGGAGGGAGTCTGAACCTCTGGTCCCCACAGATGCTTTCGCACCTGGTCATCGGGATTTGTCCCCTCTGACGAATCGAAATATAGTATACAAAAAATGATTTGTCAAGACTTTTGTCAAAAAAATTTTTTGTGTGGTGAATTTTTTCTTTCTTGTGCCCCGGTTCCTAGGAAATGCTACTGCTTGTAAGGCGTGCCTGTGTGGAATAAAATCAACATATACTAGACGGCGGATGTTTTGTTCTAGTGAATTAAAAAAATAACAGGGAGAGAATAATGACACACGAAGAAGTATGGCGCGCAATCGAACGCTTTGCAACCGAACACGGCATGTCCTGTTCCGGGTTGGCGAAATGCAGCGGACTGGATCCAACAACGTTTAATCGTTCCAAACGCTGGTCCAAAGAGGGCCAGCCCCGTTGGCCATCGACAAACAGCATTTCCAAAATTTTGGCATCCACCGGTGCCAAGATAACGGATTTTACCAAGTTTATCGGTGCCACCGACGGCGCCCGGGATTAACACACATACGGATTTCGACACCCCAAACCACGGCCATATTTTGTCCGTGGTTTTTTATTGGACAATAATGATAATGTTCGCTAATATAAACATATGCTAAATGGCGTTCGTATTTTTGCATCTGATAAAATATGGCGACAAATCTTGGCGGATTTTGGGGCAACTGTTTTGGACGCGCCAACCGCTGTGGATATAAATTTTGATGAATTGGATATCCACGATATTATTTCCCCCTTGCGGTTAAAGGCACTGATTCTGTCCGCCACGGATGGCGCAGATGTTCTTGTTCATATCTTTGGTCGGCATGTATCATTGCCACATTTGCAATCACAAATAGTCATATTGTTGTATAAAACGGGTGGGTTATCTGCATCCGGGTTGCGTGGCGCACTGGGGTTTGCACCGGACGTTACCACACATACGATTGATACGGCGATATATCAACTGCGTCAAAAATATGGACGTGATTTTATCAAAAATATTGATGGGGTGTATAAAATTGGCCGGTTATAAATTAATATCTTTTGACAAAATCCCCAGCACCCAGGACTATGCCCACGAATTAATTGCGCGTGGCGGTGCATCCGATCACACCGCCATTTGGGCATTGGCGCAATCGGCGGGGCGGGGGCGTTTTCGTCGTGCATGGGTTTCACACCATGGTAATTTGTACGTCAGTTTTATTTTTGATTGTCCCGAACGTGATCCGCGCATATCATACGCGGTTGCGGTTGCGGTGGCTGAAACGATTGCTTCGTTTGGAATTGGTCCAACTATAAAATGGCCAAACGATATTTTGGTTGATGGGAAAAAAATTGCGGGTTGCTTGATTGAATATTCGGGGCGCTTTGTTGTTGTTGGCGTTGGGATAAATATAAAATCAAATCCGACCGTCGAACGTTATAAAACCACCAAGATGGATAATTTTTCTGATGTGCCATTGGAATCGCTATTAAATCGTTTGATGCGCAATATAGACCGTTGGCGTCGCACGGATTTTCGTGCCGTGCGTGAACGGTGGCTGGAATTGGCGGCGTGTTTAAATTGCCCCGTCCGGTACCAGGGACAAATGGCAACATTGGTTGGGATAAACGAAAATGGTGCACTGATTTTGCGTCGTGATACGCGCTATTTATTGGTATACGGTGATGAAATAAGTGTTTAAAAAGCCCGGAAACCCGGTTGTGTGAAAATAAATACTTGACTTTTTATTAAAAATATGATAGTATGCAAGACATAAACAGCACAAATTATATCCACATTTGGTGTGGAATTTTTTTTTACCCATGTTTCGACATGGGTATTTTTTTTACCTGTGGGGGGAACATGCAACTGACATTAATAAATAATCCGGATGCGTCCGCGGGATTGGCGTATCAAATTGCGCGCATTGTTTATGCGCAAACGGGCGCCCAAACCCTGACCGGTGTCGAAGCGATGACGTCTATGATAAAAAATCTGTCGGACAAATCCGGTATTGCGATTGAACAAATAATCGGGGATAAAAATATCTTTGATGCGCTGTCACCGGATTCGCCACGTCATGAACGTATGCGCATATTTGCAAATGATCGTGCGTTTCAAATGTGCCTGCGGGTGGCGCGACGCATGTTGCGCGGTGGCCTGGGGGATACGTGTTATGGTGCGACATGTTTTCACTATGCGGATCAAATGCCGGATTGGGCACGTGCCCGTGGTTATATTGCGGACGTGGATGGCATGCTGTTTTATCTTTAAAGCGGGGGAAATATGACACGAATAATACGTGGTGGATATCTGTCGGGATATCGCACATACATAATTTCTGCGACTGGCATAATATCTGCGATTGGTGCCTATCTTGTTGGCGAAGCCGATTTGTTTGTCATGTTGCAATCTGTATTTACATTGGCGGGAATTTATTTCCTGCGTCGTTCAAATGAAACCAAAGGAAAAGAAAATGGATAACATCCCAGAAAAATTTTTAAACACAGACGGTACGGTTAATACATCTGCATTGATAAAATCGTATACGGAATTGGAAAAAAAGATGGGGACAATGGTAACTGTTCCAACCGCGCAATCGGATGCATCTGTCCAAGAAAAATTTAATCGTGCGATTGGTGTCCCACTTAGTCCATCAGAATATCCGACACATGATTTGTATGATGATGAAAATCTGCGTGAAAAATTTTTTCAAATTGGATTAACCAGTACCCAGGTTGAAAAAATTTATGACATTGCAAATGAATTTTTATCACCAATAATTTCAGATTTATTTTCTGTTCGTGATGAAACAAATGCAATAAATGAATTAAAAAATTTTTTTGGTGGCACAGAAAAAATGAACGAAGCATTAAACGCAATAAATGCATTTGGCCAGCGATTTTTACCACGCGATGCATTTGAAACTATGTGCGCCACACCCCAGGGAATCCAAGGCATCTACCGCATGATGCAATCGATGGAACCCGATGTAAAAACAGATACAAACGAAACAAAAAATTTATCAGATTCTGATTTGCGTCGCATGATGCGTGATCCAAAATATTGGCGTGATGGTGATGCCGAATATATTCGCAAAATAGAAAATGGATTTAAAAAATTATATTCATAAATAAAAAAATAACTTTTCTTCTTTACTAATATTCATATTTCATGATAAAATATACAGTAAGAACAAAACGGATTTGTTCTGTCCAAAAAACTTTAGTAAAAGGAGAGAAAGGATGGGATTTTTATTTAAAAGATCTGCAAAAAAAGTAGAAGCAGCAAAACCGGTTGCAAAACCTGCTGCCAAGAAAGCACCTGCGAAAAAAGTAGCGGCAAAACCTGCTGCCAAGAAAGCACCTGCGAAAAAAGTAGCGGCAAAACCTGTTGCGAAGAAAGCACCTGCGAAAAAAGTGGCGGCTGCAAAACCTGTTGCAAAAAAAGCACCTGCGAAAAAAGTAGCGGCAAAACCTGTTGCGAAAAAAGCACCTGCGAAAAAAGTAGCGGCAAAACCTGTTGCAAAAAAAGCACCTGCGAAAAAAGTAGTGGCAAAACCCGTTGCGAAAAAAGCACCTGCGAAAAAAGTAGCGGCAAAACCAGTTGCAAAAAAAGCACCTGCGAAAAAAGTAGCGACCAAACCGGTTGCAAAAAAGCCATGCGCCAAAAAGGCATGTGCAAAAAAAGTTTGCAAGAAAAAATAATCTAATCTTTACCCCGCGTTTGCGGGGTTTTATTTAAATCAGTATCAGTCAGATAATCGTGCACAGTCTGACTGATATTTTTTTATGGACAATCCATATCGCATGTGGACCCGAATTTTATTTTTGTTTTTATGGCGCATTAATTTGCATAACCAAAACACAAAATCTTATGCGCGTTGTTTTATAACAATGCAGTTTAATTTTTTTACCAAAGGATTTTTGTATGTCTGTTTCCATAGATAATGTATTTGTGAAACATTTCGAAGCCGATGTTCACCTGGCGTATCAGCAAACTGGTACCAAACTGCGTTCGACCGTTCGCAGCAAATCGGGTGTTGTTGGTGCGTCTACTACTTTTCAAAAGGTTGGTCGTGGCACGGCCAGTACTAAATCACGTCATGGCATTGTACCCGTTATGAATTTGAATCATGAACCGGTTGAATGTTTGTTAATGGATTATTATGCCGGCGATTGGGTTGACAGTTTGGACGAATTAAAGACAAACATTGATGAACGCCGTGTTGTTGCATCAGCCGGTGCATATGCATTGGGACGAAAAACCGATGAATTGATTATCGCGGCAATGCAGGGCGCAACCGCAAATGTCGGTGATTATACATCGGGCCTGACCAAAGATTTGGTTTTATCTGCACTGGAAATATTAAATACAAATGACGTACCCGATGATGGTCGTCGTTTTGCCGTTGTTGGCGTGCACCAGTGGAACGAACTGTTGTCGATGGATGAATTTGTGTCTGCCGATTATGTTTCTGATACCCCGTTGTTAAACGGATTCGAAGCACGCAAATGGTTGGGTATTACATGGGTATTGCACAATGGTTTACCAATCAGTGAAAACAACCGTGATTGTTTTATCTATCATGCATCCAGTATCGGTCATGCCTGTGGCCAGGAAGTTAAAACAGATATTTCATGGCATGGTGAACGTGCTGCGCACTTTATCAGCAACAGCATGTCCCAGGGCGCGGTCCTGATTGATGGCGACGGCATTGTACGTGTCAAATGTTCTGACACGCAGTCTGCGTAAAATTTCACAATACATAACCATAACCCAAAGGAATAAACATATGGCTTTTCAGAATAAAAATTTATCTGTCATTGCGTATGCAAATGGATTTACATTGTGGCATTACAGCAGTGCTTCTGAGACATTGGCAACAATTTCCGCCAACGGATATTTCAACAGTGTTAAAACATTGATGAATATTGGCGACATTATCATCATCAATGCATCAGATAATACCGCGATTAAGAAAATCAATGTCACGGAACTAAATGTGACGACGGTTGCATTGGCATAATATACCAATCTTTATAAATTGGCCGGTAATAAATGCCGGCCTGATTTTTACTAATTAAAAAAGGGACAAAATGCTTACGAAAATAGACCTTTGTACCATGGCGTTATTAAAACTGGGCGAAGCGCCAATTCAATCTTTGTCTGATGATGTTGCATCTGCGAAATTATCGCGTACTTTATTTGACCCTGTTATGGATGCGTTAATCAGTATTCATCCATGGCGTTTTGCAACGGCCGAAATAAAATTGACCAAGAACACAGACGGCAATTTTTTGATACCGTCCAATGTGTTGCGTGTGCTAAGGGCATCTGGGCGTATTATTGGCGACCGCGTAATTTCTGATGCGCAAACCGTCACGATTACGGCGACTGTGCGTACGGAACCGGACAAGTATCCTTCGTATTTTATTTCGTTGGCGGCCACCCGCCTGGCTATGGAGTTTTGTATCCCGCTGTTGGGCGACCAGTCTGTATTTCGTATGTTGGTCGCGTTGTATGAAACAGAATTACAAACGGCCAAATTTATTGACAGCACGACATCCATATCCGGCGCCATAGAAGATTTTTCATTAATTAATTCGCGTTATTAAATATTTTTTAAAGGGGGGGACAGTAATGGCTGATTTTATTAAAACACAAAACTCTTTTGCAAATGGCGAAGTTGGATCGGAATTTTATGTGCACGATGGCATCAATGGCCTGTCCAAATTGGAAAATATGGATGTGTTGTCGGGCGGTGGACTGACACGGCGTTCTGGTTTGCGAACGGTTTGCGCTTTGCCGGGCGCGGCGCGTTTAATATCGTTTTCTGTGTCCGATGGCGAAGAATATCTGATTGCGCTGACCGATGGGCATATGTACATATATCGTGACGATAAAAAGTACCAAGATTTAATAACGCCATGGGCATATGATGATTTGTCGCATGTACAATACGCGCAGCGATTTGGGACGATGATATTTGTTCATCCCAATTTCATCCCCCAGGTTTTACGGAAATCCGGCGACAGATTTTATATCTCGGATTTTTCTTTTTCGCGCAATGATGCGGACATGACTCTGCGGGTTCCGTTTGTTTCGTTTGATGATACCACAGATATCAGCATAACGGTTACATCATGTGTCCTGGGTAACAACTATGCGACATTTACAACCAATCTAGATTTTTGGACACCGGATAATGTTAATGGCCGCCTTTTTTTATTGGAACGCCAATGGGTCGTCCATGAATACATATCGCCGACCCAGATTATCGCATACACAAATGGCACATATTCCATCCCGTCCAGTCCCGTAACCGATTGGCGCGAATCCGCGTTCAGTGCGCGTCGTGGTTGGCCACGCAGTATCACCTTTCACCAGGACCGATTGGTCTTTGGCGGGTCGCGTGATTGGCCGTCTGGGATTTGGATGTCCCAGGTTGGGCGCCACAATAATTTTGACATTGGTACGGGCCTGGATGACGAAGCGATATTTGTGTCACTAATGTCGCAGCAGCGTCAACATATCTGCGCCACGGTCAGCAGTGATAACCTGCAAATATTAACCAACGTCGGCGAATGGGCAATATCGAATTCGCCACTGACACCATCTGCGGTTGATGTGAAACAGCATACTTCGGTCGGATCGTACGTTACGCGACATTTGCCGCCCCAAACCATAGAAGGTGCAACCATTTTTGTTGCCGCAAATGGTTGTGATATTCGCGAATTGGGGTTGGATGAACTGGGGGAAAATTATCGTGCAAATGATTTATCGGCTTTTTCCAAACATATTATGCACAATCCCATTGATATGGCATACAATTCTGCAACGCGAAAATTGTACGTGGTTCGTACCGATGGCATTATGGCGGTATTGAACCAAAATGCGGCATTGGGTATTTCGGCATGGGGAACGTACACGACGTCGGGACGTTTTATGTCGGTGTCTGTGTGCGATAAAAAAACGTACGTTGTCGTATCACGTGGTGATGATGTATTTTTGGAATACTTTGATGCATCCGCTTTGCGCGATTGTGATAAATATGATTTTTCATTTATTGCATCGGGTATTCCGTTGCGGTCATCGGGGCACAGCGCCACACGCCTCCGCCTGCGTAAAATCAGTGCCCGTGTATTACAAACCAAATCACTGAATATAAATTCGCATCGTATTACATTACCAAATGAAATTTATACGATTGATTCCCCCGAATTCAGTGGGGACGTTTCCATAAATCTGCTGGGGACCGTGCACGACTGTATGAATTCCCCGTGGACAATACATGGCACAGACCCGCAACCGGCAACGATTTTATCGGTAACAATGCACGGTTGGTATTCGGTATAACAATCAACACAAACAAAGGATAAAATATGGGACAACTTGTATCAGATGTAACAGAAATACTGGATTATAAAGACGCCAAGAAACAGGCAAAATCACAACGCCAAGAAATCTTGGCCCAGATGGCATCAGACGAAAAAGAAAAAAAGAATTTGATAAAAAAAGCCCTGGCCACCCAGCGTGCAAAATTTGGTGCATCTGGCATGTCGGGCACAGGCATTACCGAAGGCGCCGTGTTGCGTCGTCTAAAAAATGAAACATCCGCACCATATGAAAAAAAGCGTCGCGAAAATTTAACCAGGTTAAAACAGACCCGTGCATCCAGACCAAACCTGTTAAAATCGATTTTATCACGGTTTGACGATTTGGTTGGCTAATCACGGGGCAGGGGGATAAAATGTACAAAATATCTTATACCGCCGAAATTGATTGTACCCACGCGGTTATCCAAGACAAACTGTCCGGCGGGGCGGTTTTGGGATTATATCGCAATCTGTTGGGGGTATTGGAAAACGCATTGCCAAAATTAATAAATGATTATGGCTATATAACCGAAAGCGCACCAAACGAAAATGCTGATGACTATGGGGTATTATGAATTTTTGGACCAATGGAATCGGATTTTGGGGTACAAGACCCCCGCGCATCACAGGCGTATTATGGAATTTCTGGTTGACGTTTGGACAAATTCGCCACGCCGTGGTTTGTTGATGGCATTTCGACATTCGGGCAAGTCCACGGTTGTTGGGATTTTCGTTGCCTGTGTTTTATATATGCACCCGGAAACCCGAATTTTGGTATTGTCGGCGGAAAATGGTTTGTCGGGTCGTATGGTGGCGCACGTTCGGCATATCCTTGAAAATCATCCGTGGTGTGCCGATTTGGTGCCCCAGAATAAAAAGGAATGGGCCGCCGGTCGCATCACGATAAATCGCCCCATTGGTATTCGCGAACCATCGGTCATATGCCAGGGGATTCATGGTAACATAACGGGTATGCGTGCGGATTTAATTATTTGCGACGATGTCGAAGTGCCAAATACCATCAACACCCCGCAAAAGCGTGAAAACCTGCGTGAAAGATTACGGGAATTGGATTTTATCCTGTCACCAAATGGGGCCATGATTTACATTGGAACGCCCCATACGCACGACACGATATATCGCACATCGGACACGGACTAGTTAATACTGCTGACAAACGTGCGCAGTTTTTCCAACAATTCTGTCCCGGCATCGCCGAACATCGGCAAATATGTTTCGTATTCCGGCATATCGGCCTGAACCTGGGCCCGCGCCCGCTCTGACAGCGGACTAGATATAATCTCGTTTGCGGTGGCCCACAGTCTGTATGCATCATATGTTTGCTTTACAATGCGCCATTTGTCCAATAACTGGGGTCGTGCCCCCAGTGCCGATTGAATGGCAACGGGCCACTCTTCGCCAAATTTTCGTACAATCGGCAAAGAAACGAACATATCCAATCCATGTTGATCCGGTGTAAAAGAATCCAGGCCTTCCTGTAATTCACGCCATTGTGCATCGGTCAGGGCAATCGAAGTCATGGCATCACTCATCATGCCACCATACGGTAACAGTTCACGCTCAATGGAATCCATTGGGGTTTTGCCGCTGCGTAAATTTTCAATATGTTGAATCAGGTTTTTACCCGCCGGCATATCACGCAATTCGGCAATTACATCATCGGTCGCATCCTGGACAAGAATTGGGTTAATCGCCAACCATCCGCCGACTATAACATGTTCTTGGCGATACAGGTTTAACAGTCTTTGTGCCGTTGTTCTGATTTTTGCCTTCATGGTAATCTCTCTCCTGTGTGTGGTGTTTATTCCATAACAATCATAACAACTTTATGCATTGTCTGTCCGTTAATCTTTTCGTCGGGACCGGAAATTTGACCATAAATTTTTCCCTTGGAATCCTGGCGAACACTGACGATTTGTGCGCTGACCGATGTTTCAGAATCCAACGCATCAAAATCCGCATCAATGCATACTGCCATGTCACCCGGTTTGGCGGGGGTTAACGCATCCGCAAAAACATAAGATTTTTCTGGGATAAATCCGCCCAGTCTTTTTGTGTTTGGCACAACTGCGTATATGCCCGCGCGTCCTTCCAATGTCATTGGCGACACAATCATTGTTTTGTCGGACTTTTTAAATGCGATTGATTTTCCCGACGGCGTACCAAATACAGGCACCAATTTTTTACGTGCACTGTCATACAACTTGGCACCATACAGACCGCCGTGCATATCAATACTGGACATAGGGTTCCCCGGCACCAAAACAGATTTTACGCGTTCTTTGACCTTGCTGATATGTTTGTTTAATTCGCCCGATTTATACAGGTTTGCAATTTTATCAAACAAATCTTCGGCCCCCATCGCAAAGGATTTTGCCAATGGTTCAATTTCATTTTTATAGATTTCGCGTTGACCAACTTCGATTTTATGATACACCGACAATGTCATCCCGGCTTCTTTTGCGGCCTGGGCGATTGTTTTTCCGGACTGCTGACGAATTTTGCGCAGACCACTGCCGAATACTTTCAGTCCGCTGTTTTCATTGTCGTTCAGGCGACGTTTGATTTCATTTTGCCATTGCCCCGCAACATCATCAGATTCTTTGATGAATATATCGGATAATTTACACCCCAGGATATTACAAATATTCAATAACTGTTTTTGGTTCAGGCGTCGCACCCCTTTTTCAATTTTTGAAACCGCGGACAGCGACAAACCCGCCTGGCGTGCCAGTTCGGTCATTTTCATACCGTTTGCCAAACGTATGTTACGGATATTATTTGGAAAAATAATTTCTTCTTGGGCCATGTGCAAACTCCTAAATAACTATTTCTTGACAAAATAATAGTCAATTTAGGAACGCGGTGCAAGGAAATAATTATAAATTACAACGGCATATCGTCCGGGATATCGTCTGGGTTAATCGCGGTTGGTGCAAAATCGGCATCGTTCCCCAGGCTGGCCGCAGAAATCGTTGGTGCGGGCTGGGCGAATTCATTGTCGCCACGCGATTCAAACTCGTCCAAGTTATCGAACAGACTGTAATCACCAAAGAACGCGGTTCGTACGGTTTCCGGGCGTCCATGGCGGTTTTTTCCGATGATGATATCAGCTTTGCCCTTGGCACGTTCATATCGTTTTTGCCATGATTCGACCATTGCATTATTTGTTGTATTTGATATACGTTCGGATGGATCACGGTTTTGCAGATAGTATTCTTCACGATACGTAAACATAACGATGTCGGCGTCTTGTTCAATGGAACCCGATTCACGCAAATCCGACAGCATTGGTCGTTTATCATCACGTGATTCCACACTACGTGACAACTGGGACAGGGCAATAACCGGCACATCCAATTCCTTGGCCAGCATCTTTAACCCACGGGTGATTTCGGAAATTTCCTGGACGCGGTTATCGCTATGTTTGCCCCCCGGGGACGTCATCAACTGTAAATAGTCAATTACAATCAGTGCGATTCCACCATGCTTGCGCGACAGGCGTCGTGCACGTGTTCGCATCATTGGGACCGACATGCCCGGTGTATCATCGATAAACAGTGGCACCTTGCCGATTGCGGCGGAATATTGTGACATTTTCAAGAAATCTTCATCCGTCAGGTTTCCTTCGCGCATTGCGGATGCCGGTACCTTGGACTGGGAAGACAGCACACGTGCCGCCAACTGGGATGCCGACATTTCAAGGCTGAAAAACACAACTGCGCCCTTGTAATTTTTATTGGCGCGACCATATGCGATTGCGTTTGCCGCATTAAAGGCCATATTCATCGCCAGTGTTGTTTTTCCCATCGCGGGTCGTCCCGCAATGATAATCAGGTCGGAATGATGCAACCCACTGATTGATTTATCCAATGCGTTCAACCCGGTGGTCAATCCCGACAACTGACCGTCTGCCTTGTACGCAATTTCCGCTTCGGCCAGGGCGCTTTGCAACGCGGTTGAAATTGATGTGATTTCGCGTTCCGAAGACCCCGTTGTTGCCATATCGAACAATTTTTGTTCCGCGATTTCTATTTGTCGCGTCACAGGATTGTCCAGGTCTTCTATGAACGCCTTGTCTGTAATTTCCTGGCCCAGTGCAATCAGGTCGCGCCGCAATGCGTGTTCGTATACGATGCGTCCATATTGTTCAACATTAACAACCGTTGCGCCCGCGCCAGATAACTGGGTTAAATAGTCCACGCCGCCCACGGACTCCAAAACCCCTTGTTGGTCCAGATAGTTCTTGGCGGTAATAATATCAAACGGGATGCCTGCGGCAAATTGACGTTCGGCCAGTTTATATATTTCCTGGTGCGCGGGGTGTGAAAAATGCGTGTGACTCAGGAATTCTCCCACCCGTTCCAACGCGCGATTATTCATCAACACCGCCGCCAATACGGCCTGTTCGGCTTCTAGATTTGTCGGTAACGTTTTGGGGGTAAAATCCATGTCAAATTCCTTTACTTCTATGCCAATGGTATATGAAAAAAATGCTTTTTCAACGCCTTTTTTGCGCGGATATAAATTGTTGAAAATTCCGATAGTTAACGCGTGTGGCGCGCCCGCATGGCCCGAATTATATCCGTTGGATAAAATCGATGAATTGCGCCAAATTGTGGGCGCGCGCCATTTTATGTCGCAAATGATGTTGGAATTTGTCCCAACGGAACGTGCGCGATTGGATCCGGGCGGATTGCGTTTTTATGACGACCAATTCGATACGCATACTGCGCGCATAGGCGCACATCAGATTACGGGCGTCACGCTATATTGGGATCCGTCCACCGGGCGACGTAAACGTGACGGCAGTGCCTGTGTCCTGTTGTATCGTGATGATAAAAACCGGAACGTTTTTATTCACGATATTTTATATCTGACCGTATCTGACAGCGAACAGTTCCCATTATCGTGCCAATGTGACATGGTATTGAATTTTATGCATACACGTCATTTAAATCGTATAACGATTGAAACAAATGGGATTGGTGGCGGTTTGCCCGAAATTATGCGCGATTGCGCCACCCGCACCGGTCAGAACATATATGTAAACCGCGTTCAAAATACGAAATCAAAATCAGAACGCATACTAGATGCCATAGAACCCCTGTTAAGCACCGGTCGCCTGCATGCCCACACGCACGTGCGAAACACGCCGCTGTTGGCGGAAATGTTGGGGTGGACGCCGGTTGGCGCGTATGGTACGCACGATGATGGTCTGGATGCGGTGGCGGGCGCGATTGCCCAACCCCCGATTATCGTACGTCCATCGGGTCACGTGATAAAAACCTTTACCGCGAACACAAACTTTTCTGTTTAATTAACCAAAAGGACAAAATAAATGCAAAAAAATTTACAAAATCTGTATAAACGCGCCCTGGATATGCGTGGTCCCTGGATTGCCCGTTGGGATGCGGCGCGACGGTATGCAATGCCGGCCGCCGACGATGATGCGGCGACATTGTTTGATGCAACCGCGATGGATGCATCAGATAACCTGGCGGCATCGATTTATACATTGTTAACGCCACCTGAATCCATGTGGTTGCAACTGGTTGGTGAAAGTGACCTGTCCCAAAATGCAGATTATGCGACGGCCATTTTGCGTGCAAACCTGAACGATTCAAATTTTTACACCACGATACATCAGTGCTATATGGATCTGGTTGTATTGGGAACTGCGTGTTTATTTATGGCTGAATCTCCGATTGGGGCATCATCTGCATTTACATTTACCGCAATTCCGATGTCGGACATTGCCGTATTACCAAATGCGGTATTTCATACGACATCAATGTCCGCGCGTGAAGTCATGGATAAGTATCCCACGTGGACGGCGCCCTCAAATCTGCGTGATACGATTAAGCAAGACCCCGAAACGCCATTAAAATTGGTACAAAGTCTGGTTGATAATGAATTTACCGCATGGTTGGACGTTGGTGGTGATATTGAAAATAATATTGTTGCAACGGGAACATTTGAAACCAATCCGTATATAATATTCCGTTGGTCTGTGGCCAGTGGTGAATTATACGGTCGCGGTCCGGTTTTGCGCGCATTGCCCGATATCAAGACCGCAAACAAAGTCGTTGAATTGGTGCTGAAAAACGCGACGATTGCCGTTTCGGGTATATGGATGGCGGATGACGATGGCGTAATTAATTTGCAGAACATTAATCTGACCCCCGGCGCAATTATACCCAAGGCGGTTGGTTCTTCGGGGCTGACCCCATTGACCAGTGGCGCCAACTTTGACGTGTCCCAGTTAATATTAAAAGACCTGCGCGAACGTATTCGTCATGCATTGTTGGCAGACCGGCTGGGGTTGTTGTCTGACAAAGAAATGACGGCCACAGAAATAGTTGCCCGTAATGCCGATATGATGCGGATTTTGGGGGCGACGTACGGGCGGCTGTTGCATGAATTTATCCGTCCACTGTGCGATCGTGGGTTACAGATTTTGTCGCGTCGTGGTGTAATCGAACCTATTCGTTTAAACGGGGATGCCGAATTAAAATACATTGCACCTATTGCACAAATGACGGCGATGGACGGTATGCTTGGGGGGACTGAATTATGACAACGCCGGAACATGATTATGCCCGTTGTTTTTCGACGCCTGCGGGCATACGGGTATTACAGCATATGAAATCAATAACCCATGGGCGAACATTTGGCCCAAACGCAACCGATAACGAATTGCGCTGGGCGGAATCCCAGCGCGCATTTGTTCGTCACATCGAAACCATGATTTCGCGGGGCAGGGGGGACGGATAATGAAAACATTGGATTTTTTACGCAACAGTTGGTTTTTAATAGTTTTTATCGGCGGTCTGATTTATTGGGCCGCCCGCCAGGATTTATCCGTTGCCGAACATGAACACTTTGACAGTCGTATAACATCCCTTGAAAATCGGACCACGATATTAGAGACGGGCATCGGTCAAATTCAAATAAAAATCGACGACATCAAAGAAGATTTAACCCTGATTAAGGGCGCGGTTATAAAATAAGATAAAATCGGTAAATGGTATTTTTGTATCTAGTGCGCCAATAAATGCACAATAATACTGATAAAAAACGCCACACTTATTACCCCCAACAGTATTTTTTGTGTTCTGTGTGATCCCGCGCCATCACAGTGTTCACACGCGCATCTGCAATCGCGCCCAACCATCCACCATGACACCCCCAGCATCACGCCCGAAAAAACAAACAGCCATGGCTCTAACCAATGGGGCAATATATGCATATGTGCCATATCTGGGGCAAATACCCCGATAATGGCCAACAGCAACGGCAACCCACAACAAAATATATGTGGCGCAATCGTCGCAATAATTCCAATCTTAACAGCCTTGTTTTTCATAATAAACCTTTGCGCACAATTATATCGCAGAATAAAATATTATCAATATAAAAAAGTTGACAATGTTCCTATTTGTGGTACTTTTTTGATGATGACATCACACAGAATAGATTTTGACATCCCCGCCAATTATGCCTTTCAGGATGAATCTGCGGTATATCAATTCACCAATGAAAATATATCTGGATATCTGGGGGCGTGCGATAATTTGCGCGATGGCAATGTTTTGGCGGTCGGTGCATCGGGGGATCATGCGTTCGAAGCGTACCTTGCCGGTGCCAAACATGTCGATACATTTGACATAAATTCTTATCAAAGACATATGATTGAATTAAAGACCCATATGATACGGAATTTAAAGTATTCCGCTTTTATGGATTATTTTTTTTATGGGCAACCCGCATCCAATGAAAAGATATTAAAGCCGATATTGCCCCTGTTTTCATTTGGATTAATGCGTTTCTTTAAATCTGGATTATTGGCAAATTTTTGTCTTCACAATAACCCATGTTATGATATTTCTAACTTGCAGTATTTATCTTCTGAATCCAAGTATAATGAATTGGCGTCCAAATTGCCGGAACATATAAATTTCGTGCATTGCCCACTGGAATATATACCGACCGTATTTAATAAAAAATACAACGTCGTAATGCTGTCAAACATTTTTGATTATATGTATACAAACATTGCCCCCAGGGAAGAAAGAATACATCACTTTTACAATCAAATACTGTCCCCGATAACAAACAACATATTAACACCCGATAATGGGACGATATTTTTCAACTACATATGGAATTGCAAAAATCCAGATAGTTGGGTTGATTTCTTTTATTGTTTTCGTGAAAAGCATCAAATTTCAGACAATCAAACCTTCTCGGTTCGTTGTACGTTGCCCGCGCTTATCGGCGATGATATTGATGTCGCGTTAATGTTACGCACGCGTCAGATGCAAAATCGCACCAGGTTAAAATAATCGTGACAAATTTGAATTTTTATGGTAAACCTGTGGGTGAATTCTAATCATAACCCAGGAAGTCACACATGCCCAAGGTATCAATTATTGTTCCAATATACAACGTAGAAGAATTTATTCGCCCCTGCATAGACAGCATTTTATCCCAAACATTAAAGAATATTGAAATCATATTGGTTGACGACGGTTCAACAGATTTATGTCCTGCGATTTGTGACCAATACGCCAAACGCGACAAACGTGTCCGTGTTATACACAAGGAAAACCAGGGCCTGGGCGCAACATACAATCGTGGCATAGATGCCGCAACCGGTGACTATATCGGTATTGTCGAAGCGGACGATATTGCCCGTCCGGAAATGTTTGAACATTTGTACGAATTGGCCAAAAGGCACGATGCCGACATTGCCAAATGTGAATGGTATAATTGGCACAGTCGCAACAACGCACTTTACAAAGATAACAATTTTTATTGGGCCAACAGTTACGAAGTTATAAATGCCCGCACACATCCCCAAATGCTTCAGGCAACCGCATCAATTTGGTCTGCGATATACAATCGTAAATGGTTAAAGAAATCGGGCGTTCGTTTTTTGGAAACCCCCGGGGCCAGTTACCAGGATGTATCCTTTACCATCAAGGCGTTTTGCATGGCCGAACGTATGGTTATAACAACCGACGCGTTCTATCTGTACCGCCAGGATAACGAAAACGCATCCGTCAAATCACGTGCCAAGGTTCGTGTTATTTTCGACGAATTTGCCGAAGTGGATCGTTTCTTTAACGATTATCCGGAATACAAGCGTTCAATGATGTGGGTGCACAAAATGTTTAAACAGTGGAAAGATTTTACATGGAATTTGGAACGCATCGCACCCGAATTCAAGGTGGAATTTTTACAGGAATTTTCCCGTATTTTCAATGGGTATTTGGCCGAAGGCGTTTTGCCAATGGAATTCATGCATCAAATAGATTGGCGACAAATGATGGCGATTATGCGTGAACCGGTGTTGTATTGCCACTTAAATTATGCATAATACACGATTTTTTCTTTGACAGATGCGCTTTGTCGGTTTAACATCGCGGTGAAATAAGTTTTTTTTCAAGAGAAGGGTATCATGGCGGAAACAGTATTGGTAACAGGTGGTGCGGGCTTTATAGGTTCGCATTTATGTAATCGTTTGGTGAACGAAGGCAAAGAAGTTATCTGTTTGGATAATTTTTTTACAGGGTCCAAGGATAATATACGACATTTGTTGGGGCGGCCAAATTTTGAATTGGTGCGTCATGATGTAACGGAAAAATACACCGCCGAAGTTGATCAGATTTACAATTTGGCATGCCCGGCCAGTCCCCCCCACTATCAATACAATGCGATAAAAACAATTCAGACATCTGTATTGGGAACACTGAACATGCTGGAATTGGCGAACTATCGCTGGTGTCCGATACTTCAGGCATCCACATCCGAAGTCTATGGCGACCCACAAATTCATCCCCAGGTTGAAACATATTGGGGCAATGTAAACCCTATTGGCGTGCGCAGTTGTTATGACGAAGGTAAACGTTGCGCGGAAACGTTAATGATGGATTATCACAGACAATGTGGCGTAAAATCGCGTATTATTCGTATCTTCAATACATATGGTCCGAATATGGCCCTGAATGACGGGCGTGTTGTTTCCAATTTTATTGTCCAGGCCCTTAAAAACCAGGATATAACCATATATGGCGATGGATCCCAGACCCGTTCTTTTTGCTATGTCGATGACCTGGTCGAAGGTATGGTTCGCATGATGAACAATAAAAACGACTTTGTTGGACCGGTTAATTTGGGTAACCCATCTGAACGCACAATTATGGAATTTGCAAAATTGATAATAGAATTAACAAATTCAAAATCCAAGATTGTGTACCAACCATTGCCCGGTGATGATCCGACCCAACGTAAACCGGATATCAGTTTGGCCAAGAAACAACTGGATTGGGAACCGCGCGTAGATATTCGTACGGGACTGGCAAAAACAATCGAATATTTTGACGGAATTTTATCAAAACAGCGCTAATTATGGCGTCCCCAGCAGGACTCGAACCTGCATCTAATTCTTAGGAGGAATTTGTTCTATCCTGTTGAACTATGGGGACGAATTCTGGGGTATTTTATTCTTAACAATAAAATATTGCAACCGATAAATTCGAACTGTATAATACCCTGGCAATTTTATTCGGAAAGGATTTGTTTTAATGGGCAGCAAACTTATCGGTTACGGTTCCTATTTACCGGAACGCACGGTGACCAACCGGGAATTTGAACACATAATGGATACGTCGGACGAATGGATAACGACACGCACGGGAATTCGTGAACGCCATTTTGCACGCCCCGATGAAACGGTTGTTGACATGGCAACGATTGCGGCCCGTCGTGCATTGGAAAATGCCAATTTAACCCCAGAAGATATTGATTTGGTTATCGTTGCCAATGTTACCGCCGAATTACCTTTCCCATCCATCGGGGTCCAGGTTTTGGGAAAACTGGGGGTACAAAATAATATTCCCGCCTTTGACGTTCGTGGCGCATGTACCGGTTTTATATATGCATTACATTGTGCACGTGGCTTTTTTACGGCCGGTATGCATCATCGCATTATGCTGATTGGGGCGGAAAAGATGTCCCGTTTTGTGGATATGTCTGACCGATCGACTGCGATATTATTTGGCGACGGGGCGGGTGCATTGATATTTGAACACAGTTCGTCCGGCTATTCCGGCATCATTGATACGATTGTTATGTCAAATGGCGCCGACTTTAAGTATCTGCACGGCACGCCCGATAACAAGATTGTAATGAACGGTCCCGAAACATATAAAAAGGCGGTCCAATGCATGCCCGATGCCGCCCGCTATATAATGGAACATGCGGGGATTACGGCCCAAAACATAGACTGGATAATCCCGCACCAGGCGAACCTGCGCATAATACAAAGTTGTGCGGAAAAATTGGAATTCCCATTGGACAAGATTTTGGTGACGGTTGACCGACACGCGAACACCAGTGGCGCATCCGGCGTCTTGGCTTTGGCCTATGCGTTGGATAACGGGCTTATAAAACATGGTCAATTAATTTTATATCCCGCCTTTGGCAGTGGATTGACATGGGGCGCCGCATTGATTAGAATATAATTAACACAAGAAACACAAAAGGGTATTGATATGGCAACAGTAACAAGAAGTGATTTTGCAAACAGATTGCGTGAACGTTTTGGATTGACAACGGCGGATGCATATAAAATGGTCGATGTTGTCTTTGATGAAATTCGTGCGGCCCTGATTCACGGGGAAGAGGTTAAATTTGCCGGTCTGGGCAGTTTCAAGATTTTAGAGAAAAATGCGCGCATGGGGCGCAATCCCAAAACAGGCGAGAGTGCAATTATCTCTGCACGTCGTGTTGCCACCTTTCGCCCCAGCAATGAATTCCGTGAACGTGTCGCGGCGGGCACAAAATAAAAATCCCCCGTTTGGGGGATTTTTTTTAACCGACTATCTTCTGCCACAATGTCTTTTTCTTTGGGGCTTTCTTACGCTTGCGTCGTTGTGCATTTACGGTTGTCTTTTTTGCATCAACATGTTGCGCATTTTTCTTTTTTGCATCGGTTGACGGTGTATATGCCCCCAATAAATCTTCGGTTTTATTCTGTTCTGGGGCGACACGTTGGATTGAATATTGATCAATATTCATCAAACTATCATCGCCAACGATAACAATTTCTGTTTCAAATTCGGCCTCCATCTTGGCCAATTCTGCGCGTTTATGATTTAACAGATAGATTGCAACATCGGTTGGCACCGTCATAATAATTTTCTGTGCGGCCTTGGCCAACAGTTTTTCCTGTAAATGACGGAACAAGATGACCGCCGCCGTCTGAATTGATGGCACAACACCCGCACCCATACAGTGTGGGCACGCCACATAGGACGATTCCATAAAACTGCTGCGCAGACGCTGGCGCGACAACATCAACACGCCAAAGTTGTTAATTTTTGCAACTTGGGTACGTGCACGATCGCGTTTCATAACTTCGCGCATTTTCAATTCCAATTTACGGTTGTTCTTCTCTTCTTCCATATCGATAAAGTCAACCGCAACAATTCCCGCCAAATCACGCAGGCGTAATTGCAATGCGATTTCTTCGGCCGCCTCTAAATTGGTGTTCAGTGCGGTTTGTTCAATATCTTTTTCCTTAATTGCGCGTGACGAATTAACGTCAATCGTAACCATTGCCTCGGTCTGGTTAATAACCAATGAACCGCCGGATGGCAATGTTACATATGGGCCATGCAGACCTTCTAACTGTTTTTCAACGCCGGCTTTGACCATCAATGGTACCGCGGCATCCTTGTACTGAACCAACTGTTTGCGTGGTGCGCGACCATACATTTGCTGAAAATACTGTTTCGCGGCATCAAAGGCTTCTTCGCCCTGGATAACCAAAACATCTTCTTTGTCGCTTAAAAAGTCACGAACAACACGACGTAACAGTGAATCTTCTGTATGGATTGTGACCGGCGCCACCGAAGCCAGTGTTGTTTTGCGAATTTCGTTCCACAGATTTACCAAGTAATCATAATCTGCCGCAATATCGGCCGGTGTTGCGCCCATGGCGGCCGTACGCAGAACCACGGTCATACCCTTGGGGATTTTTAATCCATGCAACACTTCGCGCAGACGTGCACGTTCTGATTTGTCGGAAATCTTTTTGGAAATACCATAACTGTTGCGTTTGCGTGAATTCGGCATCAGAACCGCAAAGCGACCCGCCAACGACAAATATGTCGTCATCGACGCACCCTTTTGTCCGCGTTCTTCCTTGACCCCTTGAATCAGCAATATTTGCTTTGGCTTGATAACGTCCTGAATTTTAAATTCGCGTGCGCGTTTTGTAAATTCATTGTTATCTTCGCCGGCGCTGTGATCATCGTATTCTGCGACTTCGTCTTCTTCATCATTTGGATCGTCGTCGTCATCAACGATATTGGCATGCGCCAATTCCAACAGTTTCTTTTTCTGTTCTGGTGTTACCTGGTAATAATCTGGGTGAATTTCCGAAAAAGGCAGAAATCCATTTTTTCCCGTTCCATAATCAACGAACGCAGCCTGCAAAGACGGTTCCACACGAATAACCTTGGCCAGATAAATGTTTCCCTTAATCTGGGGTTTTGTCGTTGTTTCTACGTCAAAGTCGGAAACACGATTTGTTGCCGTGTCAACAACGACGACACGCGTTTCTTCCGGGTGGACTGCATCCACATATATTTTTTTTGACATTTAATAATCCTTTTGTTTTGCCGGTGTACGCAACGAAAACAACCCGTCCCCGTGGGGCGTCCATGCCCATGCCAAGGGATTGCGCCACGATAATCATCAGCGCCATGCGAATTGTTAAAATCAGTGACAATACAAACACTTAATATAACCTCGTTTTCATACACGGCCACTATTCTAACATGCGTATATATGAATTGGCAAGGTATTTATTTTCTGTTTTTTATATCGGATTTTATTTTGTTGATTTTTGCCGGGATTTTTTCCTTGGCTTCGTTCAGCCATCTTTTCATACGACTGCGCAACCATCGTTCATAGACAAAGAACAAACTGCCCACGCCAATCAGTGGCAAAACATAGTAAATTATACGGTACGCCAACAGCGCGCCAAATATACTTGCCTTGTCCACGGTATCCGGTAATGCCAACAAGAATACGCTTTCAAACACGCCGATTCCGCCCGGTACCTGGCTGAATACGCCGGTTGTTTGGGCGATTGCAAATAATCCCATAAATATAACAAATGGAATTTCCACAAATGGCGTCATACAGAAATACAGCACCAATCCCGCCAATACGCTGTCCGTTATCCCCAGGATAGTCTGCGCCATTGCCATCCTGGTCGAAGGGATTTGGAACTTTATTTGACCGATTTTTATGCTTTTCTTATGAAAAATAACCGTCGTTGCAAAGTATGTCAACAGGGTTGCCGCGCAAAAAATAAACAGTGCGTTCATGCCCATGCTGGCGCCCACGGAACTTTGGAATAAATCATGCGGTATCAGAAAGTAACTGATTACCACAATCGCCGACGCCCCCAGGAAATATGTAAATCCCGATATAGTCAGCATCTTTAATATATCCCCCCCACGAATACGCCACCGTGTATAAAGGCGATATCGAATTGCGCCACCGCTGACCACTGCATGTCCGGCGTTATTGCTGATTGCGAACCCCAGCATCCCCGCCAACATCCATTTCCACCATGTAACCTTGCCACCAACATAGTGCAGGGCCAAATAGTCATACAATGACAATGCCAAATACCCACCCAGACATGCCGCGCATGCCATCACCAGGTTAGTAAACGGGATATCCAAAATTGCATGCGCAATATCCGATAAACTGTATCCGCGCAACTGCCACCACAGCATCCCCGCCGCCAATATAAAAAAGAATATGCCCGAATAACTAATAATTTTTTTAACCAGGCGTTTTGCCTTAACCGACATAAAAATCCTTTTACCTGTGCCCAATGTTAACAATATTATAACAAAAATCAAACGCAAAAAAACCCATTAAATTTTTGCTAAAAACGGGCACATAAAAATTTGTTAAAAAAGCACTTTGCTTGACAATAAATAATTTGGTGTGTATGATTTGCTTGAAATATAGTATATGGGGCAAAATATGAAGAAAATATTAATTGCTTTAATTTGCACATTGGTTTGTTGCAATGCGATGGCGCGCAGTGTTGCGTATAACAAAAAGTCGCATATATACCACAGTCACTCTTGTGAGTGGGCGATTAAGTGCACAAAAAACTGTATAACAATCGATCATACCGATGCGAAACGTCGTGGTGGCCGACCGTGCAAAGTATGTGGGGGATAATAAAATGGGATTTTTTGATAAGATAATTCAGATTCATAATTTGTACAAACGTGGTCATTTGGATTCGTTGGAATCCTTTTTGGAAAACGCACGTGAAAGGGCGGGCAGGGTAAATGCCCGGTTATCTGAATTGGAACGTGACGTTTACGGTTCAAAACGCAATCTTGGCCAAATCCAGGCGGCCCAGGTGCGAAAAAGTTTGGCGTTGCCAACTAATATTAATTTTGCAAATCAACACGTGTCTTTTGAAACGGCTTATCGTGTGGTTGCGGCGGGCTGTGCGCCGTTTTTGGTTGGCCCCGCCGGCAGTGGCAAAAGTACCATCCTGTCCCAAATCGCAGATGCAATGGAATTGCCGTTTTACCCAATGTCGGTAAATTCATTAACCAGTGATTACAACATAATTGGCTATAATGACGCCAATGGGAAATACGTCCCAACAATCTTCCGCCAGGCCTATGAACACGGCGGTGTTTTCAGTTTCGAAGAAATTGATGCGGGCAATCCAAATGTTTTAACCGTTATCAATAATGCCATGAGCCAGGATAAATACGCCTTTCCCGATAAAATTGTTGATAAACATCCGCAATTTATAATGACGGCCAGTGGCAATACCTATGGCACTGGGGCGAATATCAAATACATTGGTCGCAATCCATTGGATGCTGCAACCTTGGACCGATTTGTAATGGTTTATACGGATTATGATACCGGGCTAGAAGACAGATTATGTACAAACAAAGATTGGTTAAACTGGGTACATCGTGTACGTGGCGTTGTAAATGACCTGGATATGAAAATGGTTGTCGGTACGCGTGCGGTGTTGCATGGTGATAAACTGCTAAATGCCGGTTTGCCACGTGCGGCGGTTGAACAGATGGTCGTATTTCGTGGCCTGCCAATGGCGGATATAGAAAAAATTCGTGGCCGTATCAGATAATTTACATGAACTGGACAGACAACAATCTTGGCACGTTTGGTTTTTTTGGGGATTACTATATCCCCAGTGGGGGCGGTATCGGTGTCGGTGCTGTGGGTGCCGGGGCGGGGTACGAACAAATAAAGACCAAACAAAAAAATATTGCACCACGTGTTGTAAAAACGGATAAATACGATTATCCCCGATTGCAAAAGTTTTTTGACTGGGATCAATTTTTGGATTGGGTTGACTGGTCCGGTAAAGAGTGGCGCCGTGCATCACAACTGTCGGATATGAAACAAAGTGATTGGACAATGACCGCATCTTTTCGGGATGCTATGAACCTGGCGCGGTATGGATGGTCCGGCGGGTTGAAAAGATTGGAACGGTTAATGCAATCAGATTTGTCCACCCGTGAAACAATTAAACAAACATATGAATTGCAGACCCGTTATGATGTTGCCGGTGGTGCGGTAAACATCGGGCGATACCTGGCCGGAATGCCCGATTGCATGCGCCGCATACATGTTTCAAATGCGCACTGTCTGCCATCACGTGTTCAAAAAATATTTATAAACGGTATTGCGCACCGTGATATATCGACCGACGAAATATTAAAACGCGGATACATGATATATCAATTAATAGAATCCATGGAAATGGCCAATATTCAAACGGAAATAACGATTGCCTTCCCGGTCAGCAAAACCAACATGTATCACGAAGAAGATTATGATGTTTATGAAACGTATATAAAAATCAAGGATGCAACAGACATCATATATCCGGAAAAATTATTATTTTGCCTGGCGCATCCGTCAATGTTGCGCAGACTTATTTTGTCGGAATTTGAAAGAAATTCATATTGGGTTCGCGATAAGTTTCATTTTTATGGTTTTCGAAACGGGTATGGTCGTGCTGTTGAAAATTGGCTGCCTTCACGAAACCTGATTGGGGACGCCTTGGTAATAACCGATTTGGAAAATTCAAACACAATCCCACAAATTACGGAACGCATAAAAAAGATGATTCAATCCCAATATGAACAGATGCGATAATCACCGCCGAACCAACGCAGATTTACCTGTTGCGGTGTGTTTTTTTTGGTGGTATATTGAATATCGTCCAATACATAATAACCCAAGGGGATTTTAACGATGTTATTAAAGGGAAAAAAGATTTTAATTACCGGTGTTGCAAACGATTGGTCTATGGCGTGGGCTATTGCCAAACGCGCCGCCGAACAGGGGGCCGAAATCGCCATGCCATATGCCATGCCGGCATTGGAAAAGCGTGTTCGCCCATTGGCGGAATCCATTGGCGCCAAATTTGTCCAGGAATGCAATGTCCAAAACGATGCCCAGTTGGATGATTTGTTCACCAAGATAGAGGCCGAGTGGGGCCATATCGACTGTATGTTGCATGCGATTGCGTTTTCGGATAAAAATGAATTGACGGGTCGCTATGCGGATACCACGCGTGATAATTTTAAAAACACAATGGACATTTCCGTCTACTCGTTGGTCGATTTAACCCGTCGCGCATCCAAGTTAATGCATAACGGGGGCAGTATTGTTACATTAACATACTATGGTGGCGAAAAATCCGTACCAAATTATAATGTCATGGGTGTTGCAAAATCCGCCCTGGACAGCAGTGTTCGCTATCTGGCGTCGGATTTGGGACGTGACAATATTCGTGTTAATGCGATCAGTGCGGGTCCAATTATGACCCTGGCATCCAGTGGTGTTGGCGGGTTCAAGGCAATGTTACGCCTGAACGCGGAAACAACCCCATTGCGTCGCAATATGACATTGGATGATGTGTCGGGTGCTGCGATGTATTTATTCAGTGATTTATCGGCCGGTGTTACGGGCGAAATCCATCACGTTGATTGTGGGTATTCCACCACTGGGATGATTCCAAATGATATGAAGGACATCCTGTTAAAAAATCTGGATTAATCCAAACCGCCCGGTTGGGCGGTTTTTCTTTATTGTTTGTTGAATAACACATGAAACAGACCTGATTCAGAATCCGTATTATAGAACCGCAAAAAACATTAGAAATCCAAACAAAAACCGCCCTTTGACAGGACGGTGTAAAATGTGGCTCGGGTGTATAAGCTTCAGTCGTACAAGAGATGTCTTAGATTTACTTAGCATTGGCAGCAATATTCAAAAAATCCTTAGCCGTATACAAGCATAAAACATATCTACATCTTTACGCCAATCCACTTCACTACACCAATGTCATAAAGTCCGCTCCAATTTTTTTCTTTCCATGCAGCGGTATATGTTGCCTTTAATGTGGTTGATTTTATTGCGGCTTTGAACTAGGATTAAAAAGAAAATTAAAAAAGGGGAACAATCATGAAAAAAATTGCAATTCTTACATCAATCTTGGCATTGGCTGCATGTGGTGGTGGTTCGGGCGGTGGTGGTTCTGCGCCTATAATTCCAGGAAATCCAATCATTCCAGATACCCCATTTGTTGATACTGTTGCAGACAGCAATTCCGAAATTACGGGTATGATTTCAAACAGTGAATATCAGGTTGCACGTTATGTTGCACATAAACTGGGTGATTATGCATCGGATGTAAATTTATCACGTGTTGCAACAACACGTGGTGCATTTGTCCCTAAAACTCCAACCGGTGATACAGACTATGACACTGCGCGTGAATTAGTTGATTTGGCGGCTTGGTTGGTTGATGACACTACATCCGAAAGCGATATTGTTGAGATGTTTAATAAATCAACATTGGATAAAAACAAGATTAAATCTGCCTTGAAATTGATGGATGACATGTATTGTTTTGTTGGTGGTGACGCAGTCGAGACCGCTCGTCGTATTAAGGATAAAGATTTTGAAAAACCGTTGGCAGACCTGCAACAGAAAACTGAAATTATGACACTGGATGGTGTGGATTTATATACATCCCAGGGTGAAAGATTGAAATTTAACGTTGATAAAAATGGCGTAATTATATCGTATGAATATCCAGATTACTTGGTTCATAATGATGATGGTTCGGTTAATTTTACCAGATACGATGATGACGGTAAGCCCGAATACCCAACAGAAGACGATTCAGATGGCTTGATTATGCGTCAGGATAACACAAACATCTTTGTTCAAGAAAACACGATTCCTTTGTCTGCAATGAACGACGAAGACCCAGATGCGAATATTGTGTCAGTTGAAAATATTACAGATGTCAACAGTGATATAATCGTTAAATTGCATGACGAATATATCAGTTATGGCAAACAACTGGGGCTAAAATATGCTGATTTTGGCATAATGAAGAATGATTTTAAAAAGGCGACCTTTGCCGCATCGGGATTAAATGAGGCCGGCAAACAAGAAGTACGAGAATTTTTGGATGCTTGGGGTATTATGATTACTCCGTTTTCTGGCGGATATGCATCAAAAAGCATATCAAGCGAAGATATGACAGCGCTGGCCAATAATGGGGATATAACATTTACTGGAACCGCATTTGCAGATGTCAGATATCGTGATGGGGTGGCATATAATGGAAATGGGATTGATATACCTTTGACCGACGATATGATGACAGATGATAATGCCACATTGGTATTTGATAATACAGGCACACAAACATTAACCGCAGATTTTTCAAACAATTGGTATAAGATTCAGGCCATACAATCCGCAGATGGAACAAACCAATTGATTGTGTTTGGCGACAGAAATGGTGACGGTGACATAGATGATGATGACCGCGTAACAAAATCATTCGATGTTGACGGCGATGGAACCATACGAACATATGATTTTACACTTGCGACTTCGGCGTCTGGGTTGACCGGCGATAATAATGTTATGCCTGAATTTGATGACCAAGGCAACGCGTTCAGTACCGATTCAGAAAGCATGGCGTTTACAACTGGTTATTATGGCGACAATAACACCCCATCCGAGGCCACAGCAACAATGCGTTATTCATTAGATAATTCATCCGACTGGGAATGGGTAAATGACAACGGCAATTGGCACCCTAATGACAATGGTGGCGACGGCAATATAAATGTTGAACTGGGCTTTGGCGGAACCAGATAGTCAATGAGACGACTTGTTGTTATTCTTTACCTATTAATTCTGCCCGGCCTTGTCCGGGCAGAAACAAGCGGCACAAAAACCATACAACTGGATAGCGTTCAGGTTATGCAATTGGCGGGCAGTTTTGTAGATGCGGGCAAATACGACAAGGCAAAACAAATACTAACAACCGTTCCACAAACAGGTAATCCTGCCTTGGAAATTGAACGGTGGTTTTTATTGGGACAAATCGCACAAAAGCAAGGGGACTATGATTCTGCGATAAAGATTTATCAAAAAATATTGGATGACCAACCGGATTTGGCGCGTATTCGTTTTGAATTGGCGACATGTTATATGCATACCAAACAATGGTATCGTGCGGATTATCATTTACGCCTTGCTATGGCTGGTAAAGATTTGCCAAATGAAGTACGCAAAATAATGAACTATTATCGTTGGATTGTTCGCCAGAATAAAAATTGGAATGTATGGTTTAATTTTGGTGCTGCACCCGATAATAATATCAATAATGCAATCGGTGGCGAAGAATGCGTAAATACTATATTCGGTCCAATGTGTCGTGATTTAAGCGACCCAGAATCCGCAATTGGATATAATTTTTCACTGGGTGGTAATTACGAATTTAAATTGTCCGACCATTGGCGGTGGAAGTCAGACGCTTTTGTATATTCAAATATTTACAATATTTCTGATTATGATGATTTGTATCTGTCGGTTGGTTCGGGACCGCGTTATATCTGGAATCGCGGGGATGTATGGTTGGCCGGTGTCTGGAACCGCCGTTGGTATGGTTGGGAACGATATAATTGGTCGGTGGGTGCAAAACTGGATTTAAATTATGATTTTACACGCAAATTATCGGGCGGTCTGTACCTGCAATATTTAAATAATTCATATGACTTATATGATGATTTTCTGTCGGGCGATACATATTCGGCACAAATGCGGTTTTCGTATTCATTTAATGCACGCCTGTATTCTATGTTGCGTGTCGGGCTAACGCGTGAAGTTGCAAATGCCTCTGAATATTCATACTGGCAACCGGGATTTGGCATTGGAATTGGCGCAGAATTGCCATGGGGATTTCATGTTTACGGCGAACCATATTTCTATTGGACGGCATACGATGATGACAAATGGGTTGTGCATAATGGTGCATTTTCCCAAATAACAGAACGCGATTTTACCCAACGGTATTCGATATCCATATCTAATAATAAATTTGATATCTGGGGGTTTGTTCCAACGATTGTGTTGGGTTATACACATCGTGATTCAAACATATGGCAGCGAGAGTTTGATAAATTCAGCGCAGAATTCACCATGCGTCAGCGGTTTTAAAAATACTTATTGGATTGCGGTTGTTTTGTTATAAACGATTTTTGAAGTTTGCTGGAAATCTAAGGAAAATTATAGAGAGTTCGAGAATGCAGGATAGGAGAGAGCTTTTTGGCATACTAATTTCGAACTCGGTTATAGATGGACGAAAGGCTTGGTTTTGCTTGAAAAAACCGTTCGACTCATTGCTGAAATCGAACGGCTATCTAACTTGGCTCGGGCAACTGGACTCGAACCAGTGACATACGGATTAACAGGTTAAATGGCAAATAAACTGCGCAGAAAAAGTGGCGGATTTCTGCAGGTTGTAGCGGGTTGTTTTTGTGTAAAAATCACATTGTGATGACAGCGTGTGCTTTTCGGGATAGAACTGATGCCTTATGTGATTTAATTTTCTGAAAGCCAAGCACAGCAAGGCTTACAGCCTAGGTACCCCTACCTGTGAAATCGACGATGATATCTATCAGATTTCTATAGCTGAACCAGTTGTATAACACAATGAATTTACATAGAAATTTTTATTTCAAAAACGCAATGTATTATTTTTGTCCAAAAATGGATAAAACATGGATTGTATCCGAAATGTCAGTATGCTTAACTTGCTTTTATATGAATAATTTAGTAGCCTTTTGTGTAAAGGAACCGGTGTGAAAGTAACTGCTGCAATTTTTAGAAATGGGGATAAAGTTCTGCTGATGCGCCGGGCGGCGGACCAACCTTTGGCGGGCGAATGGGAATATCCAGGTGGTAAGTTTGAAGATGGCGAAGACGGCCCAACATGCCTGCGCCGGGAACTGTTTGAAGAATTGGGAATAGACGCACAAATCGGGAACCTGATTACCATTGCAAAGCATACAACAGATTCAGGCAAGGTTATTGAACTTCATACATACGAAATCACATCCTATACCGGCGAAATCCAACTGCGCGTCCACGATGATATGCACTGGGTGCCAGTATCGGAATTGATCGCCCATCCGCAATTGCCAGCTGATAAAAAGGTATCCGAGGTACTGATAAAACAAAAGGTAGAATTACAAAAAGAATATCCATTGCCACATCTGCTGAAAAATGATGATGTTGATACTTTGATGAAAAAACTAAGGATGATGGTACGGACGATGGAATCATTCCATCCCCAGGCTACAAAGGATAAGGCCATTATGGGGCTGCATAGTTTGGTTGGGGCTATTATTTCTCTGTCAGCAGAGGTTTATGATGCTTTGCAAAATAACAGAGTTTTTGTGGCCAGTTCCATTACATGTCAAATTTTAGAAGCTGAAATACAACTGCTATGGTTAAACAAGCATTTTAATACCAGGGGCAAAGATTTTATAGATTTTGGATATGTTGAACAAATAGAAATGTTGTGTGTACACCCAGATCGTAAAGATAGGGTTTTAGAACTACTAAAACAAAATAATTGTGACAGATTCCTACGTAAAGGCCTTAAAAACCCAAATAGGCTTGATCGTAACAGTTACAACAAAAAGTGGTATGGAGATACGATACAAAACATATCAGAAGATTATTTCAAGCTTGTTTTAGAGTCAATTCAAGACACACCAGAGTTGGTTGCGTATTATGAAAACAAAGATATAAACTACGAAAATTATCAACTGTTTTGTGGCTATAAACACTTTTCTCCATATTTGGTAAGAAGATTTTTTGCAACAAGTCAATCTTTTCAAGAAGATGAAAGTAAAGATGCTAGATTAGCGGTTTTGCAAACTGTTTTGAATTCTATACTAAACGTTTGTTTTATCCTTGAACAACATGGCGATCATATTTTGAATTCAAAACCAGTTGCCACGGAAGGGTTGACACCAGCATCGGCCAAATAAAAATATAGTTTTTTAGAGTATTTTTGATACGTACTTTGCTATTGGGGCAAAATTGTCGTCATCTACAGGAATTGGAGAATTATCTGGATCGGAAACGTTATCAGATAACAATAAACCAAAATTGTTTACGTTTACAAATCGTTTTATTTTTGCCCCGTTGTCAATTCTGGCTAATATAATCTGATTGTTTGAAGGTGTTTCTCCTAGTTGAAATTTTTTGAATAATAATAATTCGCCGTCTTGAAAAGTTGGTGTCATAGAATTGCCTGCAACTTCAACTAGAATAAGGTCTTCTGGTTTATATCGATTTTTGTTTAATTTTACGGTGCTTGTATCAATAGTGTCAGGGATAACTTTTTCTGCCGCGCCAGCACGTGCGATTATTCTAGGTAACACAATTGTATCTAATGAATCGATATTTAACGAATCGCCTTGCCCAAAGTCAATATTTGTAATTTTATATTTTTTATCGTTTTTTATTAAGAGTCCATCACGTACCATATTGGTTAAGTGGTGCAATATCAAAGGTTTGCTTAATGTCTGTTCATCAAAACTGTCCAAGCATATTTTTTCATATATTTCAGACAAAGACAATTCATGTCCCGCTCGTAAGACAGCTAAAATTTGGTCTTTTTTCATGTTGACGATTCCTCTTCACCGTATACTATACCATAAAATAAATCTGATAAAAAGCAAATATTTTTTATTAAACAAAAACATTTAACAATTCTATCGTGTATTTAATTTTTTTGTTGAAATTGTGTGATGTTTTTGTTATTGTATTTCCAGTGTTTGGGTGGTTTGAAGCCGGTTACCATCGTGATTCTGCCTCCCGAATAAATTAACAGAACTTACGCATAAGATCGGCTGTGTGTGATACAAAAGGAAAGGGGGCGCAAATGACAACATGTCGCAAAACATCGGCCAAAATAGCCGGTATTGCTTCGCATGCACTACGTAGTAAATCTACATCTGTTACTACGAAGAAACTTGCAGGCACCGCGATGTCGCAACGGGCTGGTTGTAAGCATTGTGGTAAGCGCTAAAAGAAACGGACTGGATAAAATACCATCCAGTCCTTTCCTAAAAATCCATGACAATTATAACATAAAAAAATAAAAAATAAAGGACAAAAAATGTCTGATTTAAAATTAGAATGGAAAGAATGTAAGCCTGAAACAGAATTCAAAAATGTTTCAGAAAAAGCGGGTGTATACATTATATCTACAAAACAAGAAGTTGATGGTCAATACGAAGTAAAATACGTAGGACAGGCGTCAAATTTAAAAGAACGTGCACAGCAGCATTGGTCAAAAAATGAACAAAATATCGAACTGAAAAATCATATTGCAAAAGGATATGCAATGAAATTCAGTTGTGCAGAACTGCCGTTTCAATCTGAACGTGATGAGGTGGAATTGTTTTTGTTCAAACATTTTGACCCAGTGTACAACAAGTGTACCCCTTCGGCAAAAACATCGTTGTCGTGTGATTTGCCGGAAGTGCGAAAACACAAATAATGTAAAATGGGTGGCTTTATGCCACCCATTTTGATCGTTTATCCATGTATAATGGTTCTAAGTTGTGTCTGAATTCTTCAACAATGTCGTTGATTTCTTTGTTAACTTTGTCATCGGATATAACTTTTCCGTCTTTCGTCTCGCAAAATATAAAATCATACAACGGTTTATATTCTGGTGTGTCTTTGCCGTAATACAAGTTTTTAGATGCCTGCATAATTTTGAAATTATAATCAGTCAGTTTAAGTATGGCGATGATAATTTCTTTGCCCCAGTACATATATGCCTGATTTTGTAATGAACGCAATTTTTCAATAATGTCTTGTTGCTTTATTAGTCTATGATGTGGAACCAGATGGTTTACTCGTTCTGGACACACATCGGCATTGCCAGGATGTGCAGCCGTTTCTGCTTTTATCCATTCAAGTGCTTCGTCATGTTCTGCTTGTGCTATCATTGGCATTCTAACACCAATGTACAGGTCTTGAATATCGTAAACAGCACGCATAATTTCTGCGGCAAGTTCAATTTTCTTTTTGCCGATAAATTCTCGTTTCCATGCATACAAAGCCATCCCAGCAATAACCGCTGTGGCAACAGATGCGATACAAGAAATAATATTTACAACTAACATAACTTTATAAAATATATTATGCATAAAATTTTGTGTTTTCAATACGAAACTAAAAAAATCTGTACATTTTTTCATGGGTTTGTTAGAATTCCAAAAAAGGATTTATTATGGCAAAAGTTGTAAACAGTGAAGAAATTTTAGAAAGTACAGCCAAATTGATGTTGCGTGTGTTTTCTGAGGACTATGATGCCAGATTCGAAGAAATGTTGGTGTCTGGTGGTGGCGGAAATTCAATGTTTGTGAATGCGTGGCAGAAACCATCCAAAGAATTTATAAAAAATAGAATTTCATCACAAGCAAAAAAGCGTTTGGCTGATTATGGTTACACGTTGGAAACGATGCCACATGGTTTTTTATGCAATAATGCAAAAGGGGCACAAAAAAGAAAGGCAAACGGTAAAGAATTGCATATGGATCACAATCCTGGAAATGTGACAGTATTGCATTTGATAAGGGATCGTGTCAGGGCCTATAAAAACAAAAAAGGTTCCTACGAACAACAACTTGCCGACTTGAAAGAATTTATTAGAAATGTTCAAACACTGGATATTATAACTGTTGAACAAGATGATATTCGTACATTGAAAGATGATAGGTTCACAAAAAAACAAAAAGATATGATGTCGTCAAAAGAAAGAGACGAATTGTTGGGTGACGATTTTGAAGAGTTAGGCCCAGGGTTTAAGTACAAATTTTAAAGAGTTGCTGTGAATCGTATATAAATCGTCTTCAAGATGTGGCATTTCTAATGAATTTAAAACAATTCGGTTAAGTTTTCGTCTGTATTCCTCAGGGAATTTGATGTTTTCGTTGCTTTTTCCAGCGTTCGCCTTTACATGAATGCATTCGCTTTCTAAACCAATTCCTTCGTCCACAATGTCAGAAATGTCGTCTGTTATGTCTGGTACTGGTAGATGCATAAGCGTGTCTCGAGTGAGTGTAATGCCGCCATCACAAATACGCCACCACAAATATGAAAACGTAGAATTTAGTAAAACATACAACACATCAAAACATTTTTTATCTTTCGCATACAATTCTATTGAACCGCTGCGATCTAATTTTCGATGGCTGGCAGTAACAAAATATCTCGGGGTTGTTGGAACTGTCAATTTAAAATCCGTCTCCGTATCTGTTGTGATATTCGATACTGTACACGATGTGTTTTCAAGACAATTGACAAGGTGTTCTAAGCACTTTGGGGTTTTTAACCAAATATTGCGATTTGTATTTATACAATTGCCAACAAATTTATCCAAATTTGTAAATAATTCAGTCCGTTCCGTATTTTTGAATCTTAATAGCGGTGTTATTCTGAATCCCTTAGTTGTGTTGTTTATAATGGTTATAGCAGCCCTTACAGAATTGGCAGAATTAGTATTAAATATACCATGTTTTTTTCCCATAAATATAGATGCTGGAACGTTATCAAAAGCATAAACTGTTCCGCCACGATCGGCCAAAATGCTTCTAAGAACGGAAAATTTATTACTACCTAGAAAGGATTGTGGGGAAATTATAACTGCGTTTTTGGATTGTTTTGCTATTTTTTCCATAAATATGGCATACATTTCATTGGTTTTGAATGTTTCGCATTCCAACCACAGAGAGGTGCCTTTTGGCAATTTGCCGTATGGCGGGTTAGAAATGACATTACAATTATTTGGTAAATAAATTTGATCGTCCAAAAAATTCCCTGTTGAGCATTTTATGCAATGTTCAATATTGCTATATGTTTCAATATCGTTTTTATCGAGGAACATTATGGCAATTTTCATCAAAGCCAATTTCACGGCAGTAGCGTCTAAATCATATAAATAAATTTGTCCATTTTTTATTAGTCGAACAGACTGTGCCGTTGGCATATTTTTTAGCACAGATATTATTAAATTCCCAGTGCCGCAACAAACGTCCGCGATATTATCATTTGGCTCATTAACGTTGATCAATTTGGTCGCCATGAAATTAGCGGTGTCAGCTGGTGTGTAATATTGCCCTAACTCTTTTTTAGATATCTTATTTACGTATTCTAATGCAATTTCATACAACTCGCCGATATTATCAATATCGAATATCGGGTTGGTCAAATCAATATCGAGATTGCTTGGGCTCTTTTCTAAGTCTGGTCGTTGTTTATGTGTGTAAGTTCTTATGAACATGTCCCAAAAATCAACAAACCCATACTTAGATATTTGTTCTTTAAAAGATGCGATATTAAAGATCTTATCTGCAAACATAAAAACAATCTTCCTTTCGTATTTATATTAAACAATTATTTAAATTTTATCAAACGGTTTTTCTACAGCACATTAAGGTTCCTTTTTCCACATCGCAACCATCTGGACAAACTTGCGCTGGATGCGGCGCAGTAGCCATGCCTGGCGAAAGGTAAGTTTGCCACCATTTGTTCTGCGTATTGCCGCTTCTAGTTTGCATAACGAACGACAGGCGGCAAAGTAGAGCATAGTAAAATTTGTATTATGGTTAGGTTGTATCTCGTCAAAGTGCTTATACTTCATGTGCGTCCCCTTAAAAAAGTTGTCGTATTTGTGCTTATCTTTCCCGGATTGTCCAGTCATTTGTTCATAATAACAAAAATAAAAATACACAGATGTACACCAGATGTGTGATTTTTGGCAGAAAAAAGTTGGTATGCTGCGGTTTTTACTTTTGTGACAGACGGACTAGCGTTCCGTGTGTCATCGGGTAAAAAAGCAAGTTTTTGGACATTGTGTATCAAAGCGCAAAAAATATCCGCCCGTTGAAATTACTTTGTTTTTTATGTGATTTTTATGAAATCACATAGATATCTATGAAGAAATCTGCCGGCGTTTTCTGTGTGATTCTGTGTGATTATGTAATTGTATGAGATGGTATAAGACGCTATTTAATCCATTTTTGGACAATTTTGGGCCATTTACCAGTATGTAGAAAACAATAAAAAATCCGCAGAAATCTGCGGAAATTCTGGCTCGGGCAACTGGACTCGAACCAGTGACATACGGATTAACAGCAAATCCAGCTAGGGTTAAAAATCGCAGAAAACTGCGGTTTTTTTAATGGCAATTTCAGTCCGTGTGTCGATTTGGTATAAAAATGTATGTTTTTTGGCATGTCTAAAAGTCATCAAAAAGACCATAGAATCAACACGACTAAAAACAAAAAAATAAGAAACCTACATACCGTTAATATTAACTCTAATGTTAGTGTTGATTTTAGGATTTTTTTTATCTAGTATATCCTCAAGGATATGAGGTTGTGTGTGTTTGATGATTGCCATTGTAATAGCAGTTAAGAGGTAAGGGGATAAAATGACAAATTTTCAAGTCCTTTGTAAAGAAATCATGGCGCTTAGTAGATCAAGTGTATGGGATGTTGCAAAAACAGAGTGGTCAGTGATAGATATGGAACAGGCAGATGAACCTGAAACGTGTTTGTGTGGTCATTATCCTATAGTAGAAGTATTTACGTTGGCAAACAAATATACTGGTGATACCGTGCGAGTAGGCAATGTTTGTGTTAATAAATTTATACGTAAAAATAATGCGTTCAATGGTTATAAAAAGATCTTAAAAACAATTACAGCATCGGCAACAATAGATTTGATTAAATTTGCACTAGACAAACACATTATTACGACAAAAGATTACAATTTTTATATAAATATAATGAGAAAACGTGTGCTATCAGAGTTGCAATACAATTGGAAGGTAGATATCAATATAAAGATTGTTAATTATTTAAAAAGAACAAACAAAAAATAATAACAGGAGATAGAATGTTTTGGACGATTGTTTTGGCTTTAATATTTGTTTTTTATATATTACCTCTGATATTTGCTGGGGCAATGTATATTTTAATGCTCTTTGTGCCTCTATACGAAGCCATTATTGCGACAGTGCAAAAAATCGGTATGTTGGTACATATGTTCATACAAAAGTTGGATGATATTTTAAAAAACAAACCTTCTCAAAAAATAAAAAGTATAAACAGTTTCTTTAAAAAGACGCTTATTATATGGAGAGATAACTTTTGGAAAGTGTTCCTGATCTCTACTGTCATTGGGATTGTGTTAATGAAAGGTATCTCAGAGGATAGTGTATTATACTTTGTCGGCTTGTTTATTTTAATGGCAAACATGTACTTGTTTGTTTGGGTGGCAATTGTTTTTATTGTGCGTTCGTTAGGAAAGTTCATGCAAAAAGCAAAAGAT
>JAZNXD010000024.1:0-1503 GCA_045593685.1 Candidatus Enterousia sp.
GGATTAATCACCAGCAGTGTTGTAAAAAAGAACCAGGTTGAAGACGGCTTTGAAGATATAAAATGCACCATTGGTGGTCAAAAAGTATCCACCTGGGGCGATCAGTTCCGCGTCGGTATCCAATAACACAGATGATGGAAAAGAAAAACCACCAAACGGTGGTTTTTTTCACCACGTCCCCACTGTCATACCGCGGCTTGACTCTCGCACCCGGGTGTAATCAAAAAAATCTTGTCATTCCGTGGGATTTACCCACAAAAATGTAAATACATTTTTGCGGGGCCCAAACAAGCCACGGGATGACAGAAAGGATGTTATAACCTGGGTCCCGGTGTCAAGCACCGGGATGACAAAAAGGATGTTATGACCTGGGTCCCGGTGTCAAGCACCGGGATGACAAAAAGGATGTTATAACCTGGGTCCCGGGGGCAAGCCCCGGAATGACAGAAAGGATGTCATGACCTGGGTCCCGGTGTCAAGCACCGGGATGACAGAAAGGATGTTATGACCTGGGTCCCGGGGGCAAGCCCCGGGATGACAGAAAGGATTTTATAACCTGGGTCCCGGTGTCAAGCACCGGGATGACAAAGGTTTTTTATCTCCGCTGTTGTTCCCATCTTTTTTCTGTCGTCCCCTGATGGAAGGAAAACCGGTGGACATGACAAAGGGAACGTTTTGTGATTTATAATTATATAATGTTTTGCAAAAAAACCGGCGAATATGCCGGTTTTTATGCGTATAGAGCGCGTTATTTCTTTTTGCGTTCCAATGTTTTTATGTGGCCCAGGAATGTTTTTGTGTATTGTGTTGCAGACCATAGACTGGCCACCAATGATAACCACAGGCCCCATATGCCAACCTGGGGCAGGATGTAAATTAGGTACATTAATGTGCGACTGTCAGATGCATTGGTGATTAATGTTCCAATCGCAAAGATTAATAAAAATGCGCCAATCGAAATCATTTGTAAGGTTGTTTTGATTTTGCCCATGGAAAAACGTGCCTTGGGTACTGGCATTTCAATCTTTTGTGTGCCCAGAAATTCACGCAAGCCAGAAATGTATAATTCGCGCGCAATCATAATAATGACAGGAACAACTATGAACCATACCGGCATCATAACAGATAACATAATCAGTGTATTAACAACCAGTAATTTGTCGCCGATGTGATCCATTACACCACCAATCTTGGTGCATGCGTTGTATTTGCGGGCCAGGTATCCGTCAAACCAATCGGACGCAGCCGCAAGGATGTACAAGATAAATGTTGTCCAATACATCTGGAACATTAATGTTGGTATAATCGCAAACGATGCAGCGATGCGGAACGCTGATAAAAAGTTAACAAAGAATTTCATTGGTTTTCTCCTTTTTGTATTATATATGTGGTTATTATATCACTTCTGAATGAAAATGGGCATATATTTTTTCGGCGGCATTTTTTCCCAGGCCGGGAACGTGCTTTAAGGCATTTATGTCGGCGTCGATGATTGCGTGCACA
>JAZNXD010000025.1:0-7620 GCA_045593685.1 Candidatus Enterousia sp.
CTGCGACAGGTTTTAATGCCATGGCTAGTTTGCTGGCAACAAATTCGTATCAAAAACTAACGATAGAAGGCGCAATAAACAGATATGCACCACCAAATGAAAATAATGTTGAAAATTACTTAAAATCTATTGAAAGACAAACTGGCTTTCCGCGCTCAACACCGATGAATAACCTTTCAAAAGATAATCTGTTAAACCTAGCAAAAGCGATGGCTAAACACGAGGGGAATATGTCGGGCAAAAAACGTCTGGTTCCAAGATATGAAAAATATGTTTGGGTAACAGTTGGCGATGATAAAGTTCGACCCGAGCATGAAGCACTGGACGGCGAAGTCAGAACATGGTATGATAAACCACATCCAGGTGAAGAATACGGATGCAGATGTCGTGCGGAAAGTGTTGATTAATTTTTTTATCTTGTTAATGTGTGCGGCTTGTACGAAACAAGTTGAATATACTGGTGATTTTTCTGATGGTTTGCCATCACCAGAAAAAACAGAAAATTTCAATTTGTCGGATGAGTACGGAATAAAACAAATAGATACTTTCTATATTGATGTTAATAATGACGGTGTAAAAGATACTATTAAGCGCGGTCGTTTTGTAACGGGCACCGCACATTCTTACACTTTTTATGATATATACCTTGATAATGGTGAAAAACTGGCACGATTAACAACCCAAGAAAGTGCCGATTGTATTCTGCGTGCTTATAAATTCCAAACTCAACCATTTTTAATAACAAGCGCGGCAAGAAATGTCGGTGCTGATTATACAGAACCCACAAAGGCAAAAATTGAAAAATTTGAAATTATAAATAATAAAATAGAATCTGTATCATCCAAAGAATATAGCCCAATTTGTGATGTCAGGTATTTATTGTAAACAAGTACGTAAATCATGCGTTGTGGAAATGAACCTGATTCAGCAGGATATCTTTTCTGATAAAAAATATACAACCAGCCCTGATTTATCACTTGTTATTTTCAATCTATTCTGAAAGTTCGTTGATATTTCTGACTATTTCGTCATAGTCGCGCAGCAACAAAGTTCGAAAGTCGTCCAGCTGGGGCTGCCAAATCTGATTTTCCGTCCATTTGGGCGGAGTTTTTGTTGAAAACCCAAAGGGGCAGGGCAGTTAGAAATATAGAATTGATTTTTTATGCGTTTTATGGTATAATACACATATTCGGCGGACGACATTGGTCGTCTTTTTTTATTGCCCGCAACCGCGGGTGTTTTTTTAGTAAAAGGGGGAAATATGTCAATCAAAGAATACACATCTATGCGAACCAGGGATTGGGTTCAGGCCGCAGGCACACTGGCCAACATATACGCAAAACTAAGAGCACAACAAGGTGCCAATAATGGTCGTGGTGGCACAACCGCCGAACAATGCGACGGAATAATTCAAGTGGCCGGATACACACGTGCCGATGGGGTCGAGGTTGCCCCATACGAGCGTATTTGCCCATATCACTATAACGGACAAAAACCAGAAAATAAGGATAAAAAAGAAGATAAGAACAAAGAAAAAGATTTTAGCCTGAGTGGCACAGTTTCATCGAACAACGCAACGAACGAAGACGATGTTATAAAACTGAAAAAGAACCTGTATAAAATGAATTACTATAAACCAAATGAGCGTAGCGAGCCCGATGGAAAAATTCATAAATATGCAAACACAGAACTGATTACAGCGATTAAGGATTTTCAGCGCGATAACAATTTACCCGTAACGGGCCGAATATCTTCGGGTGACGAAACAGAACGGGTGTTGAATACGAAGTTTGAATCACATGGCGCAAAATTTAAATATCCGGTCAACACAAACAAAAATCAAGTTGCGGTGTTTGATGGCAAGAAATTTACATTGTATGAAAATGACAAGCCAATTATGTCATGGGATGCGGTATCAGGCGCCAAGGGGTATCAAAGTCCAGAATACCAATATGTAAAAAAGAAGGGAACCATTCCAGAAGGTATATACGTCGCGAGACAACAAAGATTACAATTTATGTCACCCACAGATAAAGCCATAGGACTATCAAGGGTATTAGGAAAGGAATATGGTGGCAGATGGCCAGGCTCGTCTTATTCGTGGGGAGAATCGCGCGTTTGGTTGGAACCATCAAAAGAAACCAATACATACGGTCGTGACAATTTTAGCATACATGGCGGGTGGTGGCCAGGTTCCGCCGGTTGTATTGATATGACAGGACAAATAAATGCTTTTACATCTTGGCTAAAAAGTACTGGAAACGACCTGATTGTACATGTAAAATACTAGTAAAAAGGGTTATGTATGCAAAAATGGAAACGGGTCGCAATTATCCTAAACTGTCTAAATGTGTTTTTGTTATTCGTAGGCCTTTACGATTACTATGACTTTTTTATCAAAGAATGTCGTGATGCGTTTCCGTTTAATTATTGTCCATGGGGCGGTGAATCTATGGGCTGGGCATGGCGTAGTGCAGATGTATATTTAACAAATCTGGTATCTTCTTGTACCACGCTGTTGTTTTTTATTCCAGTATCATTGTATTTTTTGTATAAAAAAAACTATAAAGTATCTTTCTGGCTTGCGTTAAGTCCGACAATAATATCTTGGACTGATTCTTTGCTTGGCACCCTGCTATATCATTATGCAAAATTTTAGACAATTGTTATGATAAAAAAGTTTGCATTTTATACAATATTTGTCTTATTCTTGATATGGAACCTGTTTTTGCTTTATATGATAGCAGACACAATTATTGATATTTGTTTTTATAATTGCGCAGAAATGGGCGGATGCCATTGGGGAGCCGAGGCTTTCGGATTTATTCGCTCATCTGCGGTCGCTTTTTTTACAAGCCTGATACTATTAGGGTGCTTAGACGTGTTTTTTATATACAGGTCAATAATTGAAGTCAGCAGACAAAAACAACGCAAAGCTATTTGGCACGCCATTTGGCCAAGTTTGCTTACTGTGGGATATATTTTTCTGCTGACAGTATAAATCAAGCTAAAATTATCACTTGTTATTTTCAATCCATTCTGAAAGTTCGTTGATATTTCTGACTATTTCGTCATAGTCGCGCAGCAGTAAAGTTCGAAAGTAGTCCAGCTGGGGCCGCCAAATATGATTTTCCGTCCATTTGGGCGGAGTTTTTGTTGAAAACCCAAAGGGCCCGGGCAGTTAGAAATATAGAATTGATTTTTTATGCGTTTTATGATATAATATATACATTCAGTGGACGACATTTGGTCGTCTTTTTTTTATTGCCCGCAACCGCGGGTGTTTTTTTAGTAAAAGGGGGGAAATATATCAATCAAAGAATACACACCTATGCGAACCAGGGATTGGGTTCAGGTGCAAAGGGGTATCAAAGTCCAGAATTTCAATCTATGAAAGACAAAGGCACAATCCCAGAAGGAACATATGTCGCAAGACAACAAAGCTTACAAGAAATAACAATATACGGGTCAACAGTGGGACTTGTTGGTGTTGGGACTTGGCCTGGCGGTCAGCCATCATGGGGCAAATCAAGAATAGCGTTAGAGGCATCTACAACAACCAATACGTACAGCAGAGGAGGATTTTATGTACATGGTGGTTGGACTGCTGGTTCTAATGGTTGTATTGATTTGACAGAAAATATGGCAGATTTTACACAGTGGCTAAAAAAACATGGACAAGATTTGATTGTCAAATTATCATACAGATGATGAGTTTCATAGCAGGCGTTTTATCTTTTAGTATACTATTATTCTTTATGAATGATTTGCGTGGACTTTTAAGTGTCAGCAAATGGGATGGTTTGCTATATTTTCTTTGTAATCAAAGCTGTTTAATACTTATCGACCAGATTTGTATAATCTTATTCGGTATAACGTTTGTGCTGATTGCTAGTCACACAATCAAACGATATAAATGGAAATTCCTGTTTGTTCCAATATTAGGAATGATTGTGTGGCTTATTTTAACATTGGCATACATTCTGGTTATGGATACGTTTTTTATGTGACCACAATTGCTATGACACGAGCTTTCTTGGGGCATTTCGCGAGTATGGTTGGAACCATCAAAAGAAACCAACACATATGATCGAAGTGGTTTTAGCGTACATGGTGGGGCAGAACCTGGCTCGGCAGGCTGTATCGATTTAACACATCATATTGATAAATTTACACAATGGTTTGAAAATAATGGACTGGATTTGATTTTAAGTGTAAAATACAACCAATGAAACACATGAAGTCTATATTATATGTTTTGGCACTACTGATATTACTGGGCTTATCAGCTCTTGCAATGCTGGTGCCAATCTCTGAACTTCACTATATTTCTGTTATGGCACCATACCCATATATACTAGATGGTGAATGTTGTACATATATCGAATTTATGGGCTTAGAAATACGCACCATATATTATGTGGCCTTGTTGGTAATATATACAATTGCACAATTGGCATTTGTATGTTTTGGGATATATAAAGCCCTCATGAAAAAGTACTTTGTTGCAATGGCATATCTGTTTGTCCCTGTTGCGATGGAAATATTTATGAGTTTGCTGCACTTACTGATATATGGCTAAGCAAGACTTATCACTTGTTATTTTCAATCCATTCTGAAAGTTCGTTGATATTTCTGACTATTTCGTCATAGTCGCGCAGCAGCAAAGTTCGAAAGTAGTCCAGCTGGGGCTGCCTAAAACCAAAACACCGCACAAAGCGGTGTTTTTTATTGTTTTTCTTTGCTTTTCGGCGAGATTTTTATTTTGTTTTTGATAACACTGCTTTTTTCACAATTTCGTTTGAAATATCACGTATTTTTTGCTTTGGCGTCGTATCAAAAAATTTTATCAAATCTGGCCACATGCCAATATTTGCATGCATGTCACGTGCGCGCCAGTACACCGATTCTATATATTCAGATTCATCTGACATATCAACATAAACGCATGCTAATTTTTCACAAAATGATGCATTGTTGCGAAATACACAAGCACTGCAATTTCCACCGGCAAAACCGGTTGGAACAGGAATCAAATTATGTTTAAACCAATTTTTTGGATATTTGTATATTTTGGTCATTAAGAATCCTTTTATGTGTATTGTAAATGAATTATGCGGTATTTCAAGTTGTAAAAGGATTTATGAAGCCGTAGTCATGGAATTTGACCCACGAAAGAATAATCGGCGATTTAGGTACCCCCACAATATAATTGCCAAACCAATTAAAACCAAATAGAAACGCAACCATGAATACCCACCAAAGACACCAATGTACATCAAACCAACAAAACCAATCCAACGCCCCAGAAATAACGCAAAGTCATGAAACACAAAATATTCCGTGCGCGTATCATCGGTTACACAGCGGGTCTGGGACAGACGGTAAACGGCGATGTAACTAATTTGATCCATAAGGACAATGGCCGTCGAATAACATAAATTATACAACAAAAATGTGCCGGGCGTACCCCACGCAACAAACAATGACATTGATATCAATACCGCCATCATACATATTGTTAATATTTGATGATTCGATGTGTTATTTTGCACACGACGAAAACACCAACAGGTCAAGACAGAACAAATCGCGAACACCGTCGTTAAAAAGCCCAGTTTTAAATCTGTATGAAAAATATAGACGGTGTACATCGTTATAACCGTTCCCAATAGCCCCAGACCAAATCCACGCAAAATTTCCATAAAGAACATATGGCGTATTATGGGGAACCGCATCATGCAACGACAAAAACCCGAAAAATCGGCAGATTTCCCAGCCGTGGGTCGGGTACGCCCCAGAAAAAACGTCAGCCCCAGACCAATAAAGGATAACACCAATAAAGCATATGACATTTGGGCGTATGACCCGGTATCTATGAAGCACCCCAATACAACGGGCGCAATAATTTTCACAGTGTAACTGACCGCATTTTTCACCCCCACAAACCGCCCCATTATATCGGCCCCAACACGATTTGAAACCATTGCATGCATTGGCAAATGATACATTGCCGCACCAATACCATACAGCATCCCCAATGGCATAATATAATTAACAACCCCATCGCCCAGGATGATTATTAATGACAACAACAAAATTTGCGGAATATAATTCAATGCAAAGACGGCAGTTGCACTGTACCGCTTGACCCAGTTTGCAAACAAGAAAAATCCGGCACACGTTGCCGCGTATTCAAACAATTTATATATCGACACAGACAGAATTTCATTTGCGGACAAATGCATAAGAAACGAAACCAAAAACGTCCCCAAGAACAAATCTGTAATATTACGCAATGCGTTAAAAACAACCAATAAATTTAAATCACGTGATAAAAAACGTCCCACCCCATCCCCCATAGGTATTTGTTTTATAATATCATAAAATTCCCATTAGATAAATATATTTGACACAAATAAATTATCGGGGCATAATTCGGGTATGAAAAAAGCATTTTTATTTTTTGTTATTTTATCAACACTGGTCGTGGCGGGATGTGGCGTTAAGTCAGAATTAGAGCGTCCTGACTCTTCATTTCCACGAAACTATCCGGTGTATTAAAAAATCCCGGATATTAAGACATTATTGTTTTATTTTTATCCTGGTAAATCTTTTGTTTGATACGATATGTCACTTGTGCATTAATCAGCGCACCATACGTCTGGTATATTATTAAAATCTGATAGACCAATTGAAAACACATACATTTTACCGACCTGGCTGTACGTTGCATTTGGCCATATTTCGTATAAAAACCTTCCATTTATTCGTGCCGACGGCCCCGTTAAATATGAGCAATAACCAAATGTATTTCTAAATACCCCCTCTGGTAACGCGGAAGACGTGTCCAGACCCGAGAACAAATTTTCCGGGATTGATTCTATTTGGGTACCATTAAACATATAGCGAAACATATCTACCCTTGGGGCGCCCGTTATGTTGGCAAATAAATTTTCCGGAATTGATTGTATGTTAGCGCCATTAAAACAAAAGGAAAAGTTTGGTTGTGCCCCATCTGACATAGTTGGGAATATCGCACTCAGATTTCCGTATATTTCTTTTATAGCATAGGTGTTAAAATAAGGAACGGTACCCGTATAAAAACTTATTGTTGAAATGCTGTTATTTATCGTATCATATTTTGTCGCCAATCCATTTAATTTGATTGCGTACGTTCCAATATTTGCATATTGATGTGAATACGTTGTTTGGGTCGTATCTGCTTTGGTTATTGTTTCGGTTGTGCCATCGCCCCAATCAACATAAAATTCCCCAGCGGCACCTATGTCCATGGCAAAAATTCTGTCGCTATGCTGATCAGGATTCAAGGTGATAGTTATAAAAAACTTATATTTTTCTTCCTTTTTAACCAATGTTTCCACCGCCGTGTCGGTGGCGATGGTGTCGGCGGCGACCATTGTCGCAAATTCACCATTTCCGTAATCGGTGGTCTTTTCCCCGTTCAATATTTCATTTGCAACATCAATCGCCGTCAACAAATATTTCATATTCGCCGCAACACCAACATTTGTGATTTCACGATTATACGGTATTACAACATCCCATTTATCCGCAATCGCGGTGTGTATATAATCAATGTTTACAATTTGGGCCGAT
>JAZNXD010000026.1:0-8796 GCA_045593685.1 Candidatus Enterousia sp.
TGGCAAATTGAATACCAAGGGCATTGCGACGGCCGAAGGATTGGAAGAACTGGAAAATAAAGTTGCCGATGCTGTTACGGAAACAGAATTAGCGGCGAAAGGTTATCAAACATCAACTGAAGTTCAGGGGGCGATCACGACGGCGACATCGACTTTGGCAACCAAGGATGAGTTGGCGGGTAAACAGGATAAGTTGACCGCGGGTGATGGTATTAGCATTACGGATAATACAATTTCTGCTAATGTTGATACTTCGTCCTTTATTTCGAATCCAAGCGCACCAACGACATACGGTGAATATGTATTAATGCTTAGTGTTGGGGAAGATGGTGCGCCAGAGGGCTATAGTTGGCTGGATACGATGGATTTGATGGGTGGTGGACTGGATGAATTCTAATCTGATGAAATGTGATGGGATAGCGTTTTGTCGTTAAGAACTAATGAGGAACCTTTGTAAAATTGGTGGAGAAAATGGTTAGAAAAACGAGCTTTTTACTGGTCTCTTTTGCTATGGCTATGGCGGCTAGTTCTGCGTATTCGGTTACTGTGTCGAAAACTTATGTTGATAGACAGGATAAGACGCTGAATAATAATCAGATTATTTTGCGTGATATGTTGAATACCAAGGATTCATCGGGCAACTGGATTACCTTGGATACAGAAGAGCAGTTAGCAATACCGGCGATTAATGAACTGCATACGGAAATGGCGGGCAAGCAGGATCTGATTAGTGCAGAAAATCCCCTGGCGGTGGAAAATGTTTCGGGCCTGGCGGATGTTGCAAAGACCGGTTCCTTTAAAGATTTGGTTGATGTGCCCGAAATCCCCAGCATAGAAGGTTTGGTGACCGATGAAGATTTTCAGGAAGCATTGGCGACAAAACAATCAAAACTGACCACGGGGTCGGGTATTACGATTGAAGAAATAACTGCGGATGACGGTACGGTAACCACCACGATTTCTGCAGATGTTAATTTGGAAGATGTGGTTGGTGAAATTACAGATGCCCAGGGTAATATCATAACAATACAACAGGCCCTTGAATCCAAGGCGGATGCAAGTGCCTTGACGGAATATGCCAAATCTGCGGATGTTGCGGATACCTATGCAACCAAAGATTCTTTGTCGGGGTATGCGACAACTGGGGCCCTGGCGGACAAGGAAGATGCAGCAAATAAATTGGTGGCGGCAACGGCCGAAGAGATAGAGGCAATGTCGTCGGATGAAAAAGCGACCAAGTTCCCAACTGTTGCGGTTGCACAAACGATTGCAAGTGCGGCAGTGGCCGAAGTGAACGAAGTTGCAGGTGACCTGTCAACGTTACAGACCCAGGTCGGAACAAATACCGCAGATATTGCAGAAATAAAAGAAGCGGGTTATCAAACATTGGCCGATGTTCAGGGTGAAATTAAAACTGCAACCGCAGATTTGGTGTCCGAAAATGATTTGGGCGCGTTGGCGTACAAAAATACCGTTGCAACGGCGGATATTGATTCCAAGTCAGTAACCTTGGACAAGATTGCGGGTGTTGTGCCGGGCGAAAATAAAACCATGTTAATGTCTGTTGACGCAGAAGGTAACGTTACATGGATGTCTGTAGAGATTTTGAAGTAAGAAAACAGGTCGTTGTGACCACGACAAAAAAAGAAGGGAAGGAAAAAAATGAAAGTAAAAAATATTATGTTTTCTGGTTTTGCGGCGGCCCTGTTTGCCACCATGGGTGGTGCGGCAAGCGCAGCGGACACGGATGTCAAGTTGATTACCAAGGACTATGCAGATGAAAATTTGCAGGGGAAGTTGACGCCGGGTGATAATATCGTGATTAGCGAAGATGATACAATTTCGGCCAGTTTTAATTTTGGTACCGAAGAGGCCCCGATAACATTGGAACAGGCTTTGGCCACAAAGTTGACGGCCAAGTCCATTACCGGTGACGGTGTTGATTATAATGAAGAAACGTCTGTTTATACAATCACAGATCAAGATACCACATATGACGGTGGCACAAATGTTACGATTGATGGCACAACAATTAACGTTCCGGCCGATGGTGCGATTGCCGCAGGTAATGCGGGATTGGTAACCGGTGGTACGGTTTATGCCACGACAAATGCATTGGGTGAACGTGTTACCGCAGTCGAAGGTAATATTGGTAATGTGCCGGCAGAGGGGTGGACTATTGGTGCTAATGCGGCCAAAACAATTGCCGAAGCGGTTGGTTTCTTGAATTCCAAAACTGCATCTTCAGAAGATGTTACCGGATTGATGAACACGGTTGGTGATAGTACCAAAGGTTTGGTAAAGCAGGTTAATGATTTGGAAACGAACAAACAGAATAAATTGACCACGGAAAATTTTGTTGCGGGTGATAATGCAACGGTTACGATTGCGGAGGATGGCAAGATTACAATTTCTGCGACCGATACAAAATATGAAACCGGTACGGCGCAAACATCGGGATTGACCAAATTGTACGCGGAAACAGGCGGAAATACGGATGGTACAATGACCCAGGCCGCAATCACAACTGCTTTGGATGGTAAATTGGCGTCGAATGGTACCGCTGAAAAGGCAACTGCGGACGCGGCGGGTAATGTTATTACCGATACATATGCGACCCAGGCAACCGTAAATACCAAGGTTACGGGAATTAAAACCGCGGGTACATATTTGGTAAACTTTGATTCGGCGGGTAATGCATCCTATGCACCAATTCAGATTTTGGGTTCAAATGGTCAACCGATTGATTTGGCAACGGGCGCGGTAACGCAATAAGTGCTTTAAGTGCTTTTAATAATCTCTGATTTCTGATATAATAGAGGTCAGAGATTTTATGCAATAGAAATCCAAAGGAAGGGAAGATGAAAATTAAAAATATTATGTTTACGGGCTTTATGGCGGCAATTTTGGGCGCCAGTGGTGCCGTCGCCGCAGATACCCCGGTTAGTGTTGCGTCAACAGGGTATGTGGATTCTTTGGTTGAAAAAAATGTTACCGAAGTTTCATTTGCGGATGATAATACGACTTATTTGAAAGAAGCAACTGGTTTGAAGGGTGCAGCGCTTGCGTTGGATAAACAGGTTGATTTGAATGCCCAGGCGATTGCGGTTTTGGATGGTGGCACAACCGGTGGTGTTCAGGGATTGGTTTCCAAGATAGATGCAAATGCCGAAGCGGTGCAAAGATTGGATGGTGATGCAGATGTTGAAAATTCTGTGTTGAACAAAATTACCACTGCGATTGAAGGATTGACGGGTACGGTTAACGGTGATACGGGTGTTGTCAAGACAATCGAACAAGAGGACGGTAAAATTACGGCAACACGTGCAGAAATCGTTGATGCGGATATCGCGGCCGATGCAAAAATTGCCCAGTCCAAAATTGATGGATTGACGACGGATTTGGCGGCCAAGGCAAATGCAGATGATGTTTATTCCAAGGAAGTTGCTGATACAACCTTTGTAAAACCGCAAATAACATTGGCGGGCTATGGTATTACGGATGCATATACCCAGGAACAGGTTAATACAAAATTGGATGAAAAACAGGATAAATTGACCGCGGCAAATTTTGTTGCGGGTGATAATGCATCGGTTACGATTGCGGAAGATGGCAAGATTACAATTTCTGCAACGGATACAACATATACCGGAACGGGTAATGTTTCAATAAATGACCAGAATCAAATTAGTGTTACAACGGGTGTTGTTGCGGCCGATGCCACAACGTTGGTAACCGGTGGTGATGTTGCAGGTTATGCGGTTCCGAAACCTGGGACAGATTGTTCGGATACGACATGCGTTCTGTCTATTAATAAAGAAGGTAACCCATATTGGATGAAGTTGATGTTGGCTGAATAGAAATAGTTGGCATTAATTGTTTTTTTGGGGTGGGAGCATGTTTTTTGCCCCCGCCTTTTTTTTGCTTTATTGATTAATAATTATTTTATAACATGGGTGCGAAAGTCAAGCGCCGGGGAGACAAGCGGATGTATGACCTGGGGCCCGCGGGATTTGCCCACAAAAATGTAAATACATTTTTGCGGGGCCCAAACAAGCCACGGGATGACAGAAGAAGATAAGTAAGTCGCGGGATGGTGACAAATTAAATTTTTCTGTGTTTTATATGTGGAAAAAATTTTTTTATGAAAAAAAAATTTGCTTTTTTTTGAAAAAAATATATAAAAGTGTTTTTTTTGGTCTTTACACGATTCGCCGAAATATGATATAATGCATCATAAGGTAAGGAAGGGAATTAGTATGAGAAGGCTGACTGCGGGGATTTTTTCCGTAATTTTGGGTTTGTGTGCCGTTGCATCGGCGGATGCCGCCGTTGTTTCGACCGGGTATTTGGAACAGCAGATGGGGCTGAAACAGGATGCTTTGAAAACAACAGCTGCGGGAAATATTACAATCAATGAAAATGATGAAATTGGTGCCGTTACCGGTGATATCGGTGAAGGTTTGACCAATTTGGTAACCGGTGATACGGTCCATACCGCGTTAGAGGCCAAGGCAAACGCCGTGGATGTTACCGGGGTGACGTTCAATGGTACGGAATATTTGGATGAACAGATTGGTTTAAAGGCGGCCGCGATTAAGTTGGATGCCCAGGTCAAGGCAAATGCTGATACTATTGCGGTTTTGGATACGGCCGGCGGTGGCGAAGGTGTCAAGGGACTGATTGATGATGTTAATGCGAATACCGCGGCAATTAACAAGTTAAATGAAACGGCGGCGACGATTGGTTCGGTTGCCAATTCTATCGAGACCGCGGTTGATGCGTTGGATGCGCCTGATATGGCGGTTGCGGGTCAGTTTGTGACGGCGGTGTCCGAAACAGATGGTGTTATTACCGTTACGCGTGCATCTTTGGCGGAATCGGATATCCCAATGTTGAGCATTAGCAAGGTTGATGGTCTGCAGACCGCGTTGAATAATTTGAAAAGTGATTTGACGTTAACGGGCCAGGAAAATGTTATCAGTATAACGGATGGTGTTATCGGTATTATGAATAATGCGATTTCAGAATCGATGATTCAGTCCGGTGCGGTAACAGAAGATAAAATCGGCGCGGGTGCCGTAACGGAAAATAAGATTGGCGCGGGTGCCGTAACGGAAAATAAGATTGGTGATGGTGCGGTGACTGCAAACAAAATTGATGCGGATGCCGTGACCGAAGAAAAGATTGCGGATGGTAATGTTACCGCCGACAAATTGGCGGATAACGTGAATCAACTGATTAATGGGGCGATTCAGGCGCCGTCGGGAACCAATGATAATGGGGTCTTGGTTCTGACCGCGATACCCAGTACGGATGATGCGGGTAAAACCACGTATACATATGGGTGGGAAACAATTACCGGTCGTTAATGATTGGGAAAACAGGGTTTATTTTCGTTGCGCCAAACACGTGACGATATAAAAAAGCAACAAAACAAAAAATAAAGGAAGGAAAACATGAAAAAAATATTAACAGCATCTTTGGTTGCAATGATGGCGGTTACCGCGGCAAACGCGGAAATCGCATCAACAACATATGTGGATGATCGTACTGGTGACGTGGCAAATTCTACCTATGTTAAATCTTTGGCAGAGGGTAAGCGAAATTTGGCGAGCGCTGTTGATGCCTTGGCGGCAAACATGGGCGACGGCGGGAGTGTTGAGAGCCAGATTGAATCCAAGATTGATACGTTTGAAAACGATGTGATTGGTGATTTGGGTGATTCCACGAATGTTGCAGATGCGATTGCCGATGCGAAGCAAGAAGCAATTGACGCGGCGGATACCAAGATTGGTGCGTTGGATGTCGCGGAAAAAACTGCGGCTGATGGTAGTTATTTTAGTGCCTATAAACAGGAAGACGGTGAGATTTCTATGACTGAAAAAGCGTTTGATACAAGTATCGTAGCGAATGATCAGGGAGTATATACTAGTAAAAATGCGCCAAGCTCTGTGGCAGTGGCGGACTTTGTGGCTGCACAACTGAGTGCAACTTCGGAAGAATTGAATAAAGATATTGATACGGCACAACAGACTGCAGATGATGCATTAGGCAAAGCGAATGGTAACGCTGATGATATTGAAGATTTGCAAGACCAGATTAGTGATGTAGCGGCCGGTACAACCCTGGCAGAGAATGCGGTTAAAACAAAAAATATCGATTCCAAGGCGGTAACCACGGCGAAGATAGCTGATGGGGCGGTTACAGAAACGCAGTTAAATAGTGCTGTTAATGCGTCTTTGGACAAGGCGGATTCGGCTGTTCAGCAAGCTGATGTAACAACAGGTACAACAAATGGTACTATCAAAGTTAAAGGAACTGAAGTTCCTGTTGCTGGTTTGGGAACGGCGGCATATACAGAATCGTCGGCATATGCAACCGCAGCACAGGGTGCAAAAGCTGATACTGCGATGCAGGTATCTGATTTGCAAGATTTGGCTTCTTGGTCTTCTGAGGGTTGTGCAACAGGAACTTGTTCTTTGGTTTCAAAGAATGGTTCAATTGCATGGGAAAAGGTTTCCTATTAATGGTACCGTTATGTTAAAAAATATCCGGGTGGGTGGGGTGCCCATCCATCCGGATGGTGTTTGTGTGACCGTATTGTAAAAGTTAAATTTGGATTTTTATAATATGTGTAATTTTATCCTTGTGCGGGTGGGGCGAATTTGGATATAATTTACACGCAAGATAGAGAATAATAAAAAATTGGTGGGTGTATCGCATGTTTAATGCAAAATTTGTTTTCACTGTATCGATAATGGCCATGATGGCGGTTGGCGCGGTAAATGCCGCAACAACGGTTACCACGACTGCAACGGTTGGTGCAGGCGCCATTTCGGGGACAACGGGAACGGCCGGTGATGTGTATGATTGGTCCAAGTGGCCCGGGTATAAAACCGAAGGTATTGCCGGTGTTACATATGTGAACAAGGCCGTGGATGCCGCGGGTAATGCCGCACAGTGGGCGGAAAATCATGCCGCATCTGCGGGTGCGTCGGCACTAAGTGCCGCAGGCAGTGCCGCAAATGCCGCAACCAGTGCCGCGGAGGCCAATGAATCGCTGAAAACGGCGGTTAAGGTTACAACGGCCGGTACGGCGGTGGGCAGTGCGAGCAAACCCGTTTATGTTGATGCAAATGGCAAGGTACAACCGATTACCAGTTATTCGGGGAATGCGGCGTCCGCAACCAAGGCAACCAAGGATGCTGATGGTAATGTTATTACATCTACGTATGCAACCAAAACAGAATTGAACACGGTCAGTACCACGGCCGGAAATGCGGTTGTTGCAAATCCCGCAATTACGGGTGGAACCGGTACCAAGATTACCTATGATTCCAAGGGATTGGTAACGGGCAGTACTTCGTTGGCGGCATCAGATATTCCGACATTGACAATCGGTAAAATTGCTGATTTACAGACGAGCCTGGATGGCAAGCAGGCAACATTGACAACTTCGAACATCAAGGGGGCAGGCAGTGTTAGTGTTGGTATCAGTAATGGTGTGATTACGGTTACTGGTACAGATACTAATACGACATATAGCACTGGTACGGCGACTACATCTGGGTTGACTAAATTGTACGCGGGTACAGGCACGAATACAGATGGTACAATGACGCAGGCGGCTTTGAATACAGCGTTGTCTGGTAAGTTGGCAAGTGTATCTACAACAGGTACCGGTACGGTGGTTAAGTCTATTGCCAAGGACGGTACAGAGGTTAAAGGAACTTTGGGGTCTATTGAAAGTGCGGATATTACAGATGGGGCAGTGGCGACCGCAGATTTGGCAGATGGGGCAGTGACAACCGCAAAGATTGCCGATACTAATGTGACAACCGCAAAGATTGCGGATTTGAATGTTACGACCGGAAAGTTAGCGGCGGATGCGGTTACAAATGCGAAATTGGCCGATAATGCGGTGCAAACTGAAAATATTGCCACGGGTGCTGTTGGTACAACGGATATTGCAGATGGTGCGGTTACGTCGGCAAAGATAGCGAATAGTACGATTGCGACCGCAGATTTGGCAGGTAGCGCCGTGACAACCGCAAAGATTGCAGATGGTAATGTGACCACGGCGAAAATAGCGGCAAATGCGGTTACCGTGGCCAAGACTTCGGGGATTTACGGTTATATCCCAACAGCATCAGATGGCAGTGGTGCAGCGCAGATTTGGGTTGAATAATTTCAAAATTCCCCCGTTTGGGGGATTTTTTATGGGGTGTTTTTGTTGTGCGGGGTGATAATTATTGTGTGTAAAAATTAAGCACTTTTGTCATTCCGGGGCCCGACCCCGGAACCCAGGTGATGTGCGTGAAATGCATGTGCAAAATTTTTTGATGATTTTTATAGCCCCTGTTCCCGCCTGCGCGGGGATGACAAAGGAAGATATAACCTGGGTCCCGCGGTCAAGCCGCGGGATGACAGAGTGGATGTATAGCCTGGGTGCGCAAGTCAAGCACCGGGATGACGGGGGAAGATGAAAATAACCTGGGCCCCGTGGTCAAGCCACGGGATGACAGAAGAAGATAGATATGACCTGGGCCCCGGTGTCAGGCACCGGGATGACAGAAGAAGATAGATATGACCTGGGTCCCGTGGGATTTACCCACAAAAATGTAAATACATTCTTGCGGGGCCCAAACAAGCCGCGGGATGACAAAATGATGTTATGACCTGGGTGCGAAAGTCAAGCACCGGGATGACAGAAGAAGATAGATATGACCTGGGGCCCGCGGGATTTACCCACAAAAATGTAAATACATTTTTGCGGGGCCCAAACAAGCCACG
>JAZNXD010000027.1:0-124667 GCA_045593685.1 Candidatus Enterousia sp.
GGGGTATCCGATGGGGTCGCGGGTGATGGGGTGGGGGCGGGCACCTGTTTTGGTTCGATAAAGAATTTTGGGAAATTAATTTTTGGTATTGGGACGGTAATCAGTGGTTTCTTGGTTCGTATAATCAATGTGGTGGTTGCAATGTAAAGTGGCAGCGCGGACAGTATTAGCAATCCAAATACAAAACCGGCAAAGCCACGCAGTTGGGCGTGTATCAATTTGTTCCATTGGGCGCCATTGAAAATTGAAAAACCAAACATGAAATACAGAATTGCCCACGTCGCAAAAATATAGCAAAGTGTCCATAAAATTGCGTATTTGTTTGCAGAAAAGATTTCGAAAACTTTTTTCATTAGAAATATACTAGACAAAAAATAACAATTTGTCAATCATAAAGCGGGTTTGTTTGTTAAAAAGTTCTTTTTTTTGTCTTGTTTTTATGGCATAATACCAGGGATAACATAGGGGGAGGTTTATGCCTGGGATTTCAAGGATATTTGGTCTGTCGATTGCGGTGGCAATGTTGTGTGGGGGTGCGTATGCGGCCGTGGGGCGTGATGGGTACACAAATGTGCGCGCAACAACGGTTGGTGGGGCCAATCCTGCGCGTATGCCGACCATGCCAACTTTACCCATACATGCGGTTGGAAATATTTCCCAAAATGTTTCGACCAGTGCGCCGGCACCTTTGGTTCCGGATGTGCCAAATGAACCCGATGTCCCGGATGTGCCCGATACGCCTGATACGCCCGATGTACCAAGCGAGCCAGAGGTGCCGGAATGTCCGGATGGCGGTGTAAAGAATTCATCCTATACGGTTGAAATGTGTATGGATGATGTGTTGCGTTGTGTGAACTATGGTGCGTTGCCAAACGGGTTGAACGATATGTTTGATGAAAATACCCGTAATGCCATTGTTAATGGTATGGGGCTGTGTGTGCCCCAGGTTGATAAATGTGTCGCCCAGGTTCGTGTTGACTGTGATAATGTTTATCGTTCTGCGGCGGATGTTTGGATTGATTTTAATTCGCGTCGTGTTCAGCCCGAATATTACAAGTTTGTCCTGCGTAAAACGGGACTGACACCGAACCAGGCGGAAACGGTTTGTGGTCTGTTGGATAAGAATACGTATGGTGCGTCCTTTAATGCGGTATCCAATAATGGTGCGGTAACCGCCGAATATAACAAGACGGTTGGTGCATATAATGGCCAGCAGGGAAATATCCTGATTAAGAATAATCCAATGGGGGCCAAGGTAAATTTGGGTAATCCGGGCGTTGATGGTGCGCGTGGGCACTATGCGCGTTGGGATGCAAAAAATGCAACATGCTATGTGCGGGTTGCGGCATATAACAAGGACAAGCATATAACAAATACTTGGTTATTTGGTGCGATGGGTGATGATCAACCCGCCGAGGTATGGAAAGCCACAGGGGATTCGTTTACCTGTAACAAGGACTTGTTTGGTTTTTCATTGATGAACGATACACATACGGCGGCCGTTGTTGGTGTTGGTGGTGGAACATTGGTTGGGGCCGGTGTTGGTGCAATCGCGGGGCATGGCGCGCGTGATTTTGACTGTGCGCGTGATAACCACCGTGAAGAATTGGCCCAGGAATTGCGCCAGGCGGGACAAATCAGACAGTTAAATCAGTTCTTGGAACCGTCGGATCAGTTGTCTTTGACGGGCGATATCACAATCGCGCAATGTAATGCGGTTATTGATTTGTATAACAAGTATCAGGAAATATTGGTTGCGATTGACGAGTGTGACAGATATACAATCACAGAAAATCAAATTGTTATGGAATTTGAAGTTTCTGATACTGTTACAGAAACAATCGAGGTTTCGGTACGTGATGGCAGGCCGGTATTGGATGATGCAGAAATTGCCCGTATCCAAAAACAGTTGAATTGTTCAGATGATAAATGTGCCAAGGATAACTTGATTCAGACCATTCAGGCGGCCTTTGAAGCGCAGAATAATGGCAAGTGTCGTTTCAAGCCGATTAACCTGGCCAAGTTGCGTGGGGAAAGTATTTACTGTGATGCCCAAACAGGTTGCCTGTATCATGATGAATTGGCACGTGATGCACGTCCGTTGGGGGATATATTGGATGGCATAAAAATATTAAAGGGTGAAAAATCCAATATGGGTAAAAGTATTGGTATTGGTGCCGCGGTTGGTGCCGGTGCCGGTGGGTTGGCAACCGCAATTACGGCATATGTGGAACATAATAATATTAATTGTCGCGTTGCCGATAATTTGAATCAGGTTAGCCTGGGTAAATCGCATGTTATTGATACGTTGCGTGATTTCTATGTGAAATGGAATCTGAATTTGCCGGATACGATTGCGCCAACGGCAACGGTTGATGATTGTGATGCGTGGCATGAAACCTGTGCCAAGTTTACAGATTTGAATCAGTGCCTGGGTGCGCAAATTAATTATGTGCCGGCGGGTGTAAAGATACCAAAGTTGATTTATTCGGCGTGTGTCCCATCGGGCAGTGCCTGTGTCGTGAATTCGCCGGTTGCGAAATCGTATGGAGTATGTGAATAATAATCGCCCCGTTTGGGGCGTTTTTTTATGGGTGGTAAGAACTTTTGCCGGCCTGGGTGGGGGCCAAAAATGAGTGCAATGCGCACCAAAAAGTATTTTGATTTTTATAGTCCCTGTTCCCGCCTGCGCGGGAATGACAAGAAACGCCTGCGCGGGGATGACAAAACATTTTATGTTTTGAAAAAATGCAAAACCTGGGTCCCGCGGTCAAGCCGCGGGATGATAGAAAGGGGGCGCGGGATGACAAAGAAAGATGAACAATCCACGGGATGATTTTTATGTTTTTTTATTCGCGCGCAGGTGGGAATAGGGACCATAAAGTTTATGTGTGATGTATGTTATCACAGGTTGGCAAGCGTTTTTCATTTATGATCGGGTGCTTGGTAAAAAAAATGAACCAAAAAAATCCCCCCCCCGTTTTTTTTGGGGGGGGATTTTATTGCTGTGTTGTTGTTACGGTTGTGGTTGTTTTTTTGCATTCCGCGGTTATTTCCACGCGACGACATGGGGCAAATCGTTCGTTGCCCGACAGGGTGTGTGAATCACTTTTGTCTTTACAGGCTTTGTACTCGTGATTGCTATAGTTGATGTTTGCTTCACCACGTGTTTTGCATGTGCACCTGGATTCGCCATGACCATCGGGTGTGGTGGATGTTATCTGTGCGCTTTGTAAGCTATCAATATAGTCTTTAACGGCTTTTGCGCGATTTTCGGACAGTTTTTTATTTGTATTTTCATTGCCCACCGGGTCGGTATATCCGTCAATGGTTAATTCGCAATCTGTATATCCTTCGTCGGTCAGGTTTTGTACAAAACTGTTAAGCGCCGTTTGGGCTTCGGGTACTAATTCGTAACTGCCAATTTTAAACAGTGAACCTGCGGGCAGTGTTGCGCTTTCGACCTTTGTGTATATCTGTTGTTGTGTTGTTTTTGTGACGGTGTTTGTTTGAATGATTATACATTGGTTACCTTGTACTTCTCTTGGTGATTTGCATACGCATGACCCGTTTTCAAGGTCATACCCATCGATACAGGTGCAAGAGCAGTCTTTTTTCAGAACCAGGTGGCTGCCATCGGTTGGGTTGCACTGTGGTGTACAGTTTGTGGGTTTCGCAATGCATGTATTATTTTGGGTATCCCACAGTGGTTTATCGGTTGGGCAATCACATTTGCCATTGATGACGGTTTGGTTACCCGGGCATGCATCGCACGCATTGGTGTTTGGATTAAATATTTTTGTTTTGTCGTTGCATGTACAATCGGGGTGTTCGTTGCCCGATGTGCCCGATGGGCATTTCGCCGTTTGTGGTGGAATTTGTGCAACGTCTGATTCCAGTTTCTTTAATGCATCATATTTTTTGTTTATTTCTTTGCTGTTCTCTTTGGGGGCGTTTTTGTTTATCAGCAAATTACCCACCGCGCCACCAACCGCACCAATTCCCGCAATCGTGGTCCCAGTTTTAAGTTTGTTCGCCGTGTCGGATTTCTGTGCTGCCCAGGCCGCCGCATCCGCGCCATTTGGGTCCATCATCGCACGGGCCAGTGATGTAAACGCACCCGATGTTTTGCCAATCGCAATATCGTCGTACAGACCACTTGTCGCGGAATCCAATATGCTTTCACTTTCAATCCCCGGTTTCATCCCCAGGGCGTTTTTACGCACCTTTAAATCATTGGCCAGGTTCACATATTCACTGTACAGCCCCACCAATTCATTACCGCCGGGTAATTGCACGTCTTTTTCACCACCGGGGATATTCATCCCACCGCCATAGTTACAATGAAACGTGGCCAGGTATGCGCGCATGGCTTCTTCGGCATCCGCGTCGGCGGATTGTTCGGCCATTGCACTCATCGCCTGCATACCGCCAATACCGGTTGCGGCCATTGTTGCGCCACCCAATAATTTGTTTGCGGTTGATTGTTCCTTGGCCCGCATTGCATCTGCGTTTTCCTGTAATTCCGCTATTTTCTTTTTTGAATCTTCCTGCGATAATTTGGGGGTTGGATTACATTTTGTTTTGTCGGCATTGCGTTCGTATCCGTCGGCGCATTTGTTAATTATGCAGACCAATTTACCGTCAACCGTTCTGTATTCGGCATCGGTTGTGTTTTCCGGCATGGGGTCGCATGGGGTTTTGTTTTTGCTGTCACATGTATTTTTTTCTGTGTTGTGTGTATAATCGGAACTGATGCATTCGGTGATTTCACAAAATGCCTTGCCCCGGTCGTTACAGGCCAAAATGCCGGATTTGGCGTTTAGTTTTTCCAAATCTGATTCTTCGCATGGTTTGGTGTATTTTCCGTTTTGGTCTTTTTCCCATGGATCGCATTTTTCACCGTTCAATGTATATCCACATTTGCAATCCTGGGCGATACATATTTCGGTGCCCGCGCGCAGACCGGTATCGGATGCGCCCGCATCTTCCAGTTTTTTGCGGTCAACATCGTTACATTTTTTTGCCATTTTAATGCATGCGGTATTATCACCGTTTGGTTTATAACCCGATTTGCATGTTTTTATTTCGCATACATATGTGCCTTCTTTTAATTCATATTCACTGGTGTCGGCCTGTTTGTCGGTTGCACAATTTCCGGTTGTTTTAAGACATTTAATACCAAAATCCACAAAGGCGCATTCATCTGAATTTACGTTTTCTTGGCATTCGGATGACATTTTGTATGGTTTGTAATCTGCGGTTACCAATGTAAATCCGGTTTTGCATATTAGTGGTATGCATGTGTTTGATTCATAATGTAGTTGATGGTCGGAAGCGTTTAGATTTTCAAGGTCTTCTGCTTTGCATGATTTTACTGTGACTTCTGTTAATTTTTGACTGTCTTCCTGCAGTGTTATGGTTTTTTTATCTGCTTCGTAAACACTTAGGGTTTGGGTTTTGAATCCAAGATAAGAGATTTTTATTTTGGCGTTGTCAGGTATGTTTTCCAATGTGTATTTACCATCTATATCTGTTATAGCGCCTTTTATTAATTTGTTGTCTGAATCAAGGGCCTGGACTGTTGCGCGGACGGATGGTTCGATTCCATCCGTTACCGTGCCGGAAATGGTGATGGTGTTGGATGTGGTGGATTTTTGTGTTCCTTGATTTGTTGGTGCGGATGCTATTTTATTTTCATCAGAAGTGATATTTGTTTTTGTGGTGGAAATTTGTTTAGTCACTTTTGTTGTGCTTGCCAGCGTGTTGCAAGCGATAGTCATCCATTTTTGTTGGTCTTGACTAGAGCTTTGATCTGTTGTGGGGTTGTTTTCGCATGCAAGTTTTTTGTATTCGTTTGCTATATCGTTATTGTACTTAAAAAGTGTATCACCAATTTTGCATGGGTTGCAGTCGCTGGGCAGGTCGCCAGGGTTGCAAGTATATGGAATGCCGTTACACGCGCCTGTTGCTTGTTGTGTATAAGGTCCGTTCTCATTTGTTAGTGAAATGATGATTTCTTGACAGTTTTTTGGAAGGAGTTCTGGGCTGCCCATCCACAGTCCACTTCCTTCTATTTCTTTTTGCGCGAGGCATCCATCTTGGTTCATTTTTGCAATAAAATTGGATTGAGAAGAAGACATTTCTTCTTTGAACTTATTGAAGTCTTTAAAGAAGTCATCGTCACCCCATGCGGTGGTGTTGAATACCGTGAATAAAATTGCAAAAATGTAAAATAACTTTTTCATTTGTGTTTGACTTTATGTGTTTTTATTTTTCGGCGCGGTGGGGTGCGGACGTGCCGCCACCGTTGGCGGATGAGGATGAAGTGGAACTGGTCGTGCCCGCACCCGATGTCCCGGATGAAGAGGTTGATAGGCCTGTGTCAAATTTTATTGGTTTGGGGTTAAAATTTAGATTCTTTTTGTTTATTTTATCTATTGTTCTTTGAGTGCTTGCATCCAGTTCGGGCATATTTAATTCTACGGGCGGTGATAATTCAGCCATTGTGTTTTTCATTTTAAATTGATTTGCCAAATCCTTGTCCAGTGTGTTTTCAAATTCAGGAGTTTCCATGTTTTTTATTTTTTCTGTAATGTCACTTGTACTGTCCTGGGTTTCGGTTTGCTCTTCTGATGTTTTTTCGTTGTCTTCTTCTTCGTCTTTTTTGTTTTTCTTGTCTTTGTGATCGGCACATTCCGGGGCGTCCGGATAATTTTCGCAATGTTCATCCTGGGCCTTGTCCAGGGCCTTTTCGGCCTTGTGACGATCGATTGCGCGATCGATTGCGCCCGATGTTATCGAACCAACCGCCATACCAATGCCCGAACCCATCAATGCAGATGTGGCGGATTTTTGTTCGCGGGTCGCGCGGAGCGCGTTTTCTTTGAACGTTGTTATGTCAACACCAAACCAATTTTGATCGCAACTGAATGTACCACCGGCATATGCCTTTTTGGATGCGTACAGGGTGTTTTTTTCGCCGGCATAGAAGTTTACCGTGTATACGCAATCCAATGTGCGTTCGTCAAACATCGCCCCCAGGCGTTTGCATGTTGATGCCATGGCGTCGCGTAATTCATAAAGGCGTTTTTCGTCGCGTTGAACCGCGCGTTCGGCATCCTGGCGGACGGCGCCAAATGCAGACATCATGCGTGCGGACAGGCCACTGTCCTGTTCGCGGCAATTTTTGGCGATTTTTTCGCATTTTTGGATTGCCTTGTCCCCCGCGGTTTTGCCCAGGCACTTGGCAAAGGTGGTGCCACATTCGGTAAAGATACATTCGTTGTATGTGTTGCCGCATTCAATGATGGAATTATATCCGGCAATGCGTGCGTTCATGTCGCGGTCGGCCTTAATTTCGGTCGCGAAAAGGCGGTATTCTTCGCCCGTACATGGCAGGTCGCGTCGACATGCGTCCATTTTGTCGCCCCACAGGGTGTCGGTGTCGCCCGCGCATTTGGAATAGTCTTTGCCGCATTTGCCCTGCATGCAGGCGCGCAGGTTTTGGTCGCATGCGTTTTTGCCCGATGCCATGGCGTCCTGAATCTGTTTTGATGCGGTGGATATTTTATCCTGGGCGTCCAGGGCGGCACGTTGTGCCCGGATTTTATCCGCCAGGGATGTTGATCCGTCGTCGCCCGATGATGATATGTCGTCCAAAACTTCGTCAAATTGCGATGTTTTGTCTTCGATTATGACTTCTTCTTCCACCTGTTCAATGATTTCCGGGGTGGGTTCTTGATATGTTGGTTCGTCGTATGTTGGTGTGGTTGTTTCTGATGTGGATTGATTTTTTGTTTCGGATTCCAGGCGTACCGCCATGGTTGGCATGCGTGATGTGGATGCGGCGGGGCGACGACTGTTCGTGCGCGAAACGACCGCAGCATCGGCGGTTGAAAATACTGAAAACATTAATGCACACAGTGCGAATATTTTTAAAGATTTAAACTGTTTCTTGGTATTCATCATGTTTTCTTTTTATTGTGTTGTTAGTCAATCGTTGCGCATGCGATTTCATAGAACTTGCACAGGCCCAATGCCGCGGCGCGTTCAGATTGGTATCCGTCGCCACATTTGTTTGGCATGTTTGTTGCGCATACCGTTTCGACGCATGCGTCCCGTGTCGTATTGTCGGCACAGCCCGATTTGATGGAAGATATCTTTTTGTCACGTGCGGTTTGGTATGCCGATACTATCTTGGCCAGGACGGTTGCCGTGTTGTTGATGGCTTCGTCACGTGCAGATAATAATGTTTCGCGAATTTCCGATACGTAATCATCACAGCCCGTGGCATTAACACTGCATGTCGCAAAGAATTTATCAAAATCTGCATCTTCGGCGCATTTACGATAGTCGGCCGTGCAATATTTGTCCGCGACCAAACATGCCGTAATGTCGGATTTGCATGAAGATTTGGTTTTCTTTTTGGCGACCGCATCCAATGTTTTATCCAATTTTGCGGCCACGCCCGCCGCCGTGCATGATTGTTCGATTAATTTATCGTATGTGTCCGATACATCATCGGTTGTGCAACCCGCGACCTTTTTAATACATTGCGTCGTTGCCCAGGCATAGCGTTCGCCGGGATCGGTTGGGGCCTTTTTCAATTCCTTGTCCGTCAGGTTGTATTTTGCCGATGTGCCAACTGATACCGCACGCATGCCCTTGTTTTCAGAAGGGGGCAGACCCGCAGACGATGTGCCGCAATACTGACACCGGGCAGATGGGTTTGACGATATGTTTATCGCGCATGCGGAATCCAGACATCGGGTTAGGTTCGCGCGGGAACACTTGGCCGCCGCGTTCGCGTTGGCGCACATAAGCAGTGCGGACAATAAAAATAATATTTGCGTTTTCATTTTCTCTCTTGGGTTGGATTATATCAAAAATTTCAAAGTATCGCAAAGGAAATAAAAAAAATTAATCTTTTGCTATTGACAAAACAACGCAATTTGTCTATATTATAGTCAAGCAAAACAAAAAAAGGATGAAAAATATGGCACGTTTTGATAAAAAATGGTTGTTGGTACATGTTCCGGCCGGTGTCGCTGTGGTGGCGTTGATTGCTTTTGGAATTGTACAATGTAATGGTAAAGACGCGGCAGAAGAAGGCATGGTTCAGGCGTCGGCAAGTGTGGCAAAGGCAGAGAAAACCCTTGAAACAAGTGTCGCGAAAATGGACAGTTTGGTTGATGCGTCGAAAGAGTTGTTGAAGGTAAACAAACAACAGGCGGATTCGATTGTTGTGTTAAATGATTCCATTGATACGTTAAATGGGCGTGTTGTGGAATTGAAAAATGAAAATGATTCACTGGTTGTGGCAAATGATTCTTTGGTCATTGCGTTGGATAACTGTGCAAAGTCAAAGCAGAAACCAATCAAGGCCCGACAAGATAAACCAACATTGACGAATAAGCCAAAAAAGGCCCCGGTGTATTCGCCGAAACCACAAAAGGCCCCAAAGGATGAAAAGCAGGCGGTTGTAAAACCTGTTGTGTTGCCAACGGTGGAAAACAAGGCCGATGAACCAAAAATTGATATTTCTGTCAATCATGGTGCAAAGAATAACGGGAACGTTGTTGTTCAAAATCGTGGTGGTTGTGCGGGACGTGCAAATGCACAGTCTGTGACAATCAGCCTGGATAACAATGCCGAAAACAATGGTAATATTGTTGTGGGTAGTGGTAATGTTGTGTCCCATACAACTGTGCTGCCGGATACGGTGGTGCGCTTTACACGTGCGAAAAATACGGTCGTAAAATGTCGTGTTGTTGCAACACAGCGTCAGTACAGATAATTGTTGTTGCTGATATATGGACAGTCTGCAATTTTTGCAGACTGTTTTTTTATGTGGACGGAAATATAATCTTATGATAAGATTTGTTTTGTATATAGAGAGATGTATAAATGAAGTTTATCAGATTATTAGTGTTTTCTTTGTTCTTGGCGCCGTTTGCGTCCATGGCGGCCAGCAGCGAATTTACCATGGCGGCCCAGTTGTTGGCGGCGGCCAAGGCGGCGGATATTCAACAGGTGCAAAGTTTGGTTAATGCGGGGGCAAATGTGAACTTTGTCGATTCGACCGGTGTGTCGATTGTGTGTACTGCCCTGATGAACAATGATACACGTGCGGCGCAAATCTTGCAGATGTACGGGGCCGATGCGTCCAAATGTGATCGACAGATTAAGCAATATAATAACCGTAATAAAACAAGGGGCAGCGGTGGATTGTTTAGTGGGTTGTCGTCTGTCCAGACCATTAGTTTAGCGGCGGCGGGGGCCGCCGTTGTTGTAGGGGGGCTGTTACTGTTGACGGATGTGTTTGATCCGGGAAATAAAAATGAAAATTCAAGTGGTGGGGATCGGCCAAATAATAATGGTGGTGGCGAAGGTAATGGGGGAACTGCGACCGCATATCTGACCGTGCCGTACAGTCCTGCATATTTGGGTACGGATGGAAAAATTACAACCGATATGTCGACATATTTAAATAACCTGGCTGCGTGGGAACCAACAACGGGTGGGGTGCGCGAATGGGATTTTAATTATTTCCGCCTGGATAAACAGCCGACCAATAATTATTTCGTGGATGGAATTTTGGTGCCTATGCAGAATTATTTGTTGATTATGCATGGGTATTCTGCGTTTGCAAATGAATACATGGGTCAGGAAATCTTTCGTGATGCGGCCAGTCGTAATCCCGTGTTGGTGTCAAATGATGCAGGTGGGGGGCGGCCGATTATAACGGGGCTGATTACCGGAAATGGTGTTAATCCGACGGGGTCGGCCGCGCGTGGTGATGGTTTAACCTATACCCTGACGGCGGCGGCGGATGCAACGCCGTATCCTTTGGATAAGTATTTTAATTATAATAATCCGACCGCCGATGGGTTGGGGACGGAAAATACCGCACTTAGATTTGATTTGTCTGGGTCGGGGACCGCAATGAACCCTTTTGCAAGTGCGTATGACAGTGCGCTGGGCAAGATTGTGGCCGGTTGGAATGCCGGTGGTCGGTCATATGGTGATTTGTTTGGTTTTGTGCCGAATGGTCGATTGGGGGTGTTTAGAACCGGTGCGGGTCAAGAGTGGGTTACGTTGTCAAATCCAACAGATGGTGCCGTGTTGGGGACGGTTACAAATGGTACGGGCGGCGAAGGTGTAATTGATGCCGGTGATACCATTGTCTTGGGTGGGGTGACGTATAATTTGTCGTCTGCGGTATCGGGGGGTGGGGTTACGAATCCAACTATTACCATAAATGGGACGACATATCGTGTGGCCGAAGAAAGTACAATGTTGCGCGGGGTGTGCGCGGGTGATAATTGTTCGGATGTGTCGGATATCGCAATCTATGTGGGGACGGATGGTTATTATTATGTTAATACGTCGGGCGGTGATACCATTGATGCCGTGTATACCGTCAAGGATAATAATATTTATGCACAAAAGGAATTGATTGATTCTGATTACAGAAATTTCGAGGCGTTGGCGATGGCCCGTTCGATTAGCGATGTCTTGGCAAATGTTTCCGTTGTTGATGCGTCACGTGATATAGATTATGTTACCGTTAAAGATATGCCGGCGTTGTTGGCGATTAGTCCGGTTGGTGGGCCGCAAACATTTATTGGACAGGTTGATTCTGTGTATGAAAAGAATTCGTCAGATGTGACCAGTCAGGGTGCATATGCGAATATGCTGTTTAATAGTTACAGTACGGGTGCGCCAATTTTGGTTATGCCGGCCGGCGAATTTGAATATGGGGCAGGCGCGGGCAAGTCTTTGTCGGCCTTGGATGCGACATTTGAAAATTATGCGCCACTGTTATATGGAAATAATTTAGAGCATATGTTTGTGACCGTTGTTGCGGTTGGACATTCCGATGGGACGGATGCGGCGGATTCTATTACCGGTTATGGCAATGGTATTGGTTCGAAATATGGACCATTGTATTTGTCTATGTGGACCGATTTTAATGGTACGCTGGATGATAAATCGGACGATGTAAAGTTTCAATCGCGTAAATGTGGTGTTGCGGGTGTTGGGGCAAATGGTATTGATCCGTGGTGCTTTGCCGCGGCCGGTCCAACGGCCGAAATGGCGACCGCCAGTGCCGTGGGTGCGGTTGCATCGTTAAAGGGCGCCTTTTCATATATGTCAAACCCGCAGATATTTATGTTAATGGCACTGACGGCGGATGGGTATTTATTGGGAACGGATGCATCGGGGACGGCATTTAATGAAGATACTTTGGCGAATTATTTGCGTGAAATGTATGCGTTACCACCGGAATATTATGCGGATTCCCTGGACGCGGAACAGTATTTAAAGGCGTTTGCCGATGTGTATGGATATGGGATGATTAATTTGGAACGTGCCATGACCCCGAACAAGAAGATTTATTTCTTTGATGGAAACAGTATTGTGTCGGCAAATGGTAATGCATATTGGCGGGCGGCCAGTAATACAAAGTTTCGGCCGTCAACGGTTTTGTCGTTGCGTGGGGCATCGATTAGTGCGCCTTACTTTGATGTGTTAGAGAGTGTTGATGGTAAAATGCAGTTGCCACGTGTTTGGGAAAACAGTTTTGCCCTGGGGGCAACGGATGAACGCGCATTGTATATGGGGGATGTGTTGGGGGATTTAAAGACACGTCATGATGGGGCACGTCGCGTTCAAATTGGTGATATTGGTTTTTCAATGGCGATGTCAGAGCGGGCATATTATGATAATTTAGGTGGTTTGGAAAATATGTCACTGGATTATACGGCGGGTAATTGGAATTTTGGTGCATCGTATCAACGTTATTTGGTGGATGGTGCATCGCGCTTTGATGGTATGGCGAACCCGGTTTTGGGGTTGGCTTTTGGTGCGATTGTATCGGATGTTGAATATGGTTATGGCAGGTGGGCGTTTGGTGCCCGTGCATTTTCCGGGGCAATAACGGATGAAGGATTGTTGGAAAATGATCCAACAATTTCCGCCCAGTATATGCCGGCCAAGTTGGGATTGATGCAGGGTGGACAGGCACATGTTGCGTGGTCGGATGATGATTTTAAAATTGTATCATCGTTTGGTTTTGCGCATGAAACAGATACTTTGTTGGGGGCCTATACCGATGGGTTGTTGGATTTGGGTAATGGTGATACCGCATATGTTGATATTGTTGCCGGTTATTCTTTTTCAGATGCTTTTGACGTGACGGCCCGCGCGACCATGGCGCGTACGGGGGCGGATGCGTCGGGACAGTTTGTTTTGGGGCTGGATAATATTTATTCAAATGCCTTTGCGCTGGGGACGCGTATGGGTGGTTTTGAATTTGTGGCATCGATGCCCTTGGCCATAACACGTGGTGCGTTACAGTATGCGCATGCGGAATATGGGGTGGAACAGGTTGATGGTAACAGTTATGAATTGAATATACGTGATACGCATGTTGCAGATTTGTCTTTGGTTCCACAAAAACGCGAAGTGCGTTTCGCGGGTACATATCGACACAGTTTTGGGGAATTTACAGATGGGGCGATTGGGTTTGTATATCGTGTGAATCCAAATCATACCGATGATTTTGGTAATGAGTCTATATTTATGATGAAAGTATCGCATCGTTTGGGAATTTGATGTGTTCGACTTGCATATCGTGGATTTTGGGTTATAATCCCGTTTTGATATATAAAGGATATGTAGATGAACATTAATTTTAGTGCGGTTGTCGATTATGTAAAAAATTTATTCCCGTCCAAATCGGCCCCGGTCGAGCCCAGCGATAATCCCAAGATGGATGCGTGTGTGCTGGCATGTTTGGCGACGGGTAATGTTTTTTATACGCGTGCAATGGATGGGCGTACGTATTTGTATTATTTTACGTCTTTTGATGAAGATGTTGAATTGGCAAAATACATAATGCGCAGTAATGGTTTAAAACCACGTGAACATGAAACGCGATATTTCTTTGACAAGACAATCGTATTGCGTATTCCGCGTTCTGAATTAAAGGTTGGGATGCCGGGGCGGGATTTTGTTGATGATGTTTTGATAAATGCAAACGTTCGCTTTGACAGGGCGGCCGTTGATATGCGTATTAATCAAATTAAGCAAAAAATGAATCAAAATGTAAAATAAGAATCCCCAAATGGGGATTTTTATTTTAGCGGGTACGTTGTATGGGGATTATTTGTGTAAAGCGATCGGTTGGGTGTTGTATTGGGGGCATACATTTACAGCCGTGTGTTTGTTCATCGATGATTTTTGAAAAATCGTAATGTCTGTTTTGGGGGATGTATAATATATGTCCGCCCAACTTTAAATTGGCGCACAGTCCCACGATTGTTTCCATTTGCGCCCCGGCGGATGACAGATTATCGCCATAAAAATTATCAAAAATATTTGAAACGTTTATTATGTCGTATTGTTTTGTTATGTGTTTGCCCAGCGTTGATAAAGGCGCGCAAATAAAGTTAAACGGTTGTGTTATATTCTTGCGCATATGTTCGTATTCTGTCCATGTTGGCAGATTTGGATTGTCGATTGTTATGCGGGTTTTGAATTTCATGGGGGGCAGGGGGGCGGTTAATAATTCCCGTGAATCATCTGGCATGTTTGCGATGATTTTTGATGTGTTTGGATTGGGGGTGTTTCTGCAAATATCAACCAGGAATTGTTTGTATTCCGTGTGATTCAGGTGCCGCAATGCGGTGGTTTTTATATCCTGAATCATTTTGGCCATGCGGGTTATGTCAAAAGTGTCAACATGGCGTGTGCCGTTTTGTGCATAAAACAGGGCCTGGTCCCCGCTGCCGGCGACGGTTAAAATGTCGCGTGCATTTGGGTACGCGTCAACAATCCAGCGTATGTCTTCGTTGGTTGCGGTATATGCGGGTGCATATTCTGATGTCAAAGCCCTTTTTATGTCAATCATAGCGTTTTCCTTTGCCTGCCACTATTATATAAATAATACAAAAGCAAGAAATGTCAACGTTTGTGCTTTCTAATATGATTGTTAATAAAAATTGTACTTTTCTTATATTCCCAAAGATGTTATAATTGGATAAATAGGAAAGGGATTTATATGAGGATTATTTCGGTTTTATTGTTGGTTTTTGCTTATTTTACGGGCGAAGTGATTGCGGCAACGCGACCGGCGGGGCGTAATGCGCGCGGTGGTGCGGCCACAACAGCGACAACCCAGACGGTGGCGCCCAAGGCGACATCGGCGCGTGCCGCACGTGTTTCGCCGCAAGCGTCATCGGGTGCCAAGCCTGTATCTGCGCGTGCCGCGCGTATGCCCGCCGCAACATCAACGGGTGCAAAGCCGGTTGTGGCCGCACGTGCGGGAACAACGCAAAAGGTTATAAGCAGTGGAACCAAGGTTGCAACGGCGGCCAAGAATGTTGTTGTGGATGAAGGATGCCAGGAAAAATATGACGGTTGTATGGATTCATTTTGTATGTTGGATAATGAAACCGGCGGACGTTGTATTTGTAGTGACCGCAATGCCGAGTTAGATTCAATATTGGCCGAAATTGAAAAGTTGGATCAGCAGTCTTATCAGATGGCGACTTTTGGTGTGGAAAAATTGGAAATGGGTGCCATGGCAAATGACGCGATTGCGGCCGCCAATGCCGCCGCAGCCGAGGCAGCTTCAAAAATAAAAGAAGAAGAGAAAAGGAAAGAGCGTAAATCCTTGGATTTGTCCATGTGGGATATGTCTGCTGATTTTGAAGAAGAAGACGATTTATTTGGCGATTCGGTAAATATATCGCCGGTAGAGGGGAAAGAGGGGGATGAATTGCACAAGGCGGCGGCAAGAATTTGTATCGCTCAAATCCCGGAATGTAAAAATGATTTATCTATGTTACAGTTGATGTATGCACAGCGTATCAAATCGGATTGTGCCGCATATGAAAACAGTTTGAAACAACAGAAAAATGCCAGTCAACAGAAATTAAATGCGGCCGAACGTGCGTTGCGTGAAACGGCCCTGGAACAATTGCAGATTGCAAACAAGTATGATTTGGGGCAATGTACGGTTGAATTTAAAAAATGTATGCAGACAACCGGTGGATGCGGTGATGATTTTGCAGGGTGCGCATCGGTCAGTGCGATGGATAACACATCGACCCGTAAATCTACATCTAAAAGTGTCAAGAGCTATAAGATTAAAGGGGCGGTGACAACCATTGAAATTTCTGCATCAACATATGATGCGTTGGCGGCGAAAAAGCCACTTTGTGAATCTGTGACCAAATCCTGTGTTGCGGTTGCAGACCAGGTTTGGGATACTTTCTTGCGCGAAGTTGCGCCCCAGGTAAAATCCGCAGAATTGATTGCCGAAGATAACGCGCGTCAGAATTGTATTGGTAATATTTCATCGTGTTTCCAAAAGGCGTGTAAAGATAATATGGATCCAAATGACCCCGATGGTTCGTATGACATGTGTTTATCACGGCCGGGAACAATGTTAAATGTTTGTAAGGTTCCGCTGAATAACTGTGGTATTGATGCTAGTTCTGAAGAAAAAGCGTCTGAATCAAACATCTGGGATTTTGTTGTTGCAAGGCTTGCCGCCATGCGTGTCGATTCTTGTACAACCGAGGTTAAAGAATGTTTACAGGCCGAAGACAGATGTGGTGAAGATTATACTCAATGTATTGGACTGGATACCGATTCTATTATTCGTATGTGCCCCTATGATAAATTAACAGGGTGTCAGAAAATATATGGTGAAGATGATATTCGTGGCGATGCCGTATATGATGAACTGGCCACTATGGTTCAGGGTATCATGCTGAATATCGATAATAATTTCATGACAGAATGTCAAAACGCTGCTAATGAAGCCATGATTAAAGTCTGCGGTGATACAGAAGACTGTTCTAACCTGACCATCGATGAAAATATTGGCGCAAGGTCCCTGGAATATAAGATTTGTGAATATACGAATTCAGATACAGGGTTGGATATTTCATATGCGGGATGCCGTACGGATATATCACAAATTATGGACAATGAATTGGGCCGTGTTGAAGGGTCTACATCAGGGGAATTAGGGCCGGTTAAACCATTTGCCGGTGTTTTGGATGGTGTTATTTATTGGGGTAGTGTTGAAGTAAATGATGATGGTCGATTAATTTCTGTTGACGAGTATTTGACAAAAGCAAATATGGATGGAATTTCTGAAAAACAGAAAGAAGCCATTAAATCAGAATTGGCGACATTACAGAAAAATATTGATACCGCCATTAACACTATCGAGGCCGACCCCAAAGTCCAATTCTGTATGACCGGACGCGAAGTTCAGGGGATGAAAACCAGAACGGGCGAAGGCGAAAATGCCAAATCAACACGCACAAAAATTGGTGAAAAGGGTGGTGATGCCGCACGATTCCCGGAATTAACCAAACAAATGCGTATGATTATTGCAAATGCCGCATTAAAACGTGCCCAGGATAATTACTATAAAAAGTATGATGAATTAAACGAAAAAATGTTGCTGGATTATGCTAAAATTGGGGAACGCATGGCGGAAATTGCGGGCGAAAATGCATTGGATGCGCGTCGTGAATCTGCGCGTGCAGCTTGCGTAAATTTTGCAGAGGCATCCAGTTTGCCAAAGTCTCCTGCTCCATCAAAAAGCGGATTTGCAAAGTTAGCAGGAGGGGTTTTGGCTACGGTGGGAATTGCCGCGACAGTTGTTATGCCATTTGTTCTTGCGCCAGTAGGTGTTGGAATGGTTGCTTTGGGTGCAAGTATGACTAGTGGAGGACCTAAAAATGGAGAAGATGGAGGTATCAAAGATGGTTCATTAGGAGAGAGACAATTAATTGGTTCTAAACAGTTAAATCAATGGAATTATAAAGAAACAATAACATCTACATTCGAATGGGAAACACTTAAATGTAACAAGTGTACGCGTTCGCAACATTGTTCTTCAACGAAGAAACCTTTGTTTGGTTCAAGATATTGTAAGGCGTGGGGGGAAACAGTTGAATCGTGTGCAATAACCCAGTTCTAGAAAACCAAAACCGCCCCATTTGGGGCGGTTTTGGTTGTAATAATATATATTTAAATATGATTGTCGTTCCGCGGTTTGACCGCGGGACCCAGGTTTGGCAAAAATTTTTCATAAAAACAATTACAACAAATTTGCACGCGTACTACCCGGGGTTCTGGGGCCAGGCCATGGGATGACAAAGGAGATATAAGCCCCGGGGCATAGGTCAAGTCATGGGGTGACAATTTTTATGGGGGACTTTTGTCATCACCCCCCTGTGCGCGGGCAGGGGTGTTTCCAAACCGTGCGCAATATGCACCCAAAAGTGTTTTAATAGGTTTATAGCCCCTGTTTCCGCCTGTGCGGGAATGACAATATAAATAATTTACCGGATTGCCCCGTGTACATCTGTTGTCATAAAAAATCCCCCCATTTGGGGGATTTTTTATTCTTTGAAATATTTCTTTTTTTGGGTTTTTGATACCGAATACATGGTGTCAAATAATTTGTCCGCCGCCGATGCCGTTGTCGGGGCGCCACCCGCCGGGGCGGTGTAATCCGCGCCATTTAAAACGATTATCCGTTTGGGTAACAGCGCCGTTCCGCATTCGATAAAGTAATTAGAACTGTCATAATATTTCCCAAAACATTTGCCGTTTTCGACCGCCGCATATCCGTATTCCGCCAGGGATGCGCATGTTGGCTGGGTCGTGTACATGATTTCGCCGTTTTCGGTTGTTTCGTCCGGATTTGTTAAAATGCCGGGACAGTATACATTTACATATTTTCCGTTTACCAATATGGTGGCACCATTGTTTGCCGTTTTGCGGGCACCAAAACAATCGCCCGCAGATGACAGGATATCTGTGTCAAAGTCCGAATTTATATTTGTGCCCTTTTTAATTTCATTTTTGCCCATTGCGACCGGCGCGTTGGCAGATGACTTTAACGCTTCGGGGCAAATCATTTTTAATCCCCAACAATTTCCGGTTGCATCCCACATGCCGGCATCAAAGCCCGCACCCATTGCGGAATAGCAGTCGGTCGGATTCAATCGGCATACCGTTGGGCGTAACCACCAAGGGGTTGCGGCATTTGATGTGCCAACAACGACCAGGGATAATGTGGAAATTAAAAAGATTTTTTTCATGGTTCTCTCTTATATTTTTTTATTATTTTATCAAATTTTTGTTACCCGCGCAAGGGGGGATGTGTTATTTGCATTCCCATTTGGTTATAAGTGTTGGGTTTTCCTTTTGGTAATCTGTGTATGTTTTTTGTGATTGACCGTTGGCATCAAACCACTGGGTGTTATCATTTTTGTTTATTATGCCGGTTACAACGCAGTCTTGCCCACTTGGACAAATGCCTGTTTCATTGTTTTTATATGTGTTGCATCCCCTTAGGTTATATATTTTTAGTGGGGTGGTGGCGTCCAGTATGTCATTGGTTGTTTCATAGGGGACCGCACAGCATGAATCCGATGTTGATTCGCCGGTGATCTTTATTTGGCCAATGATTTTTATTCCTTCATTCCATATGCATTTCCATACGGGTAATAGGCGTGCAGATTTGTAACCTCCGAAATTTATTGTGTCCGTTGTGACGGTTGGTTCCCCACTTGCATTGTAAAAATAATTGCCCCAGGTATCCGCAAAACCTTGAAATGTACATGTTTGATTTTCTTGACATGGATAGGTTGGTGATGGGTTGGGGTTGGCACAGGTTGTAGGTGCAACAAATCCGGGGTCAGGCAGTTTATAATCGGTCGCAGTGTCCGAACATACTGTGGATTGTGTAAAGCTAAAATTGTGCGAGATGCAACATGATCCATGGACGGAATCTGGGCTAAAACTGATGCTGTATTGGTCGGCCGCGCATTGTTTAACGGTTGGTGTGTTTGTGTTGCCACCCGATGCATCGGTTGCGGTGTTGGTTTGTTTGGCCAGGTCTTCTGATTCGGTGCTGCAATAGCCCCATTCGGTGTTCGCCGATGTGTTGTCATAGAATTTTTTGTGCAGATAGTCGCCACGAACGTCGTGTTTGTAATCGCCGGTTTTGTCAATCCATTTGGTTGTTGCCCACGTGCCCCCCAGGCGTTCACATTCGCGGGCCAATTCGTTCGACATGTCTGTGTGGATTTGATCCATTACAACATTTATATCCTGCAGTACGGTGGCCGGCAGGGCATCCTGGGATTCCGATGGGCGTACGCATGTTTGCATAGCATAGCGTGCGATTTTGTGGTACAGACTGCCCACATAGTTACCACAATCTACGATTTCGGCCCCTTCGCCATATATGTCACTGTATGTTTTGCCGGGTTCGTTTTGGCAGATGGCGCCTTCGGGGCATGGGTAACATTCGCCGTCCAGCAGATAATATTTTATGTTACAAGATGTATATATTTTTGTGCATTGGTATATTGTATCTGTATTTTTAATTGGTGTTTGTTGCAGGGGGTTTGATATGGACGTGACACGTTGATTGCACACCTGGTTTGTGGCATATGTTTGTTCGCCGGGTGTATACACGCGGCATGAATATGGGTATGCGTGTAATGTGTCGTTGCCGGGAACGGCGCACAAATCGCGTGCAAAATCCTGGAGTGTGGTCAGACACTGATTTGCAATTTTCTGATTGGTCAGGTTGTGCATTGCGATTAACAGTTCCTGCATGCCGGATGAGCCGCCACCGTAAAGATTGCTGCAGGCGGTTAATTTATCGCGACACATTTCTTCGGATAATTCGATACGTTGTCCCAGTAACAGTTGCTCTTTGATATTACTAAAGTCTTTTAATGATTTGGTTTGTTCGTCATAGCATTTGTTTACAACGTCAAGACATTCGTTCTTGACCGTGCGAACACGTTCCTGTTGGCCCTGATATATTTCTGATATGGCCTGGCGCAGGAATTCGTCCCATACTTCGTCGGCAACGTCACGGCATGTGTCCAGGGCGCGTTTCGCATAGTCGCGTTTGCGATTTAATTCTGCGACCAATAAACGATTCGTTTGATTGGTTAAAACATCGCCCGACAGGGATGTTATTACCTCTAGCTGATAAAAGTTTGGACTGTATATGGGGGTGCCGGTTTCACGGTTAAGGTAAAGCCCAGTTACGTCCAGGCAATGTACATAATCCTTGCCACATGCGGTTTCGGTGGTTATGTCACTGCGAACCTGGGCGATACAATCGTTAATGGATGTAGAGTTGTGGGCGTTATAATTTTCAAGACGCGCCAGTTGCATTTCACGTTCGGTTTGGCGTATGTTGCTGTTGGCGGTGGTCTTTTGCCCGTCCAGTGCGTTCAGTAATGCGGAACAGTCGTTTTCAATGTACATGCCATATGCCGTTGTTACCATGTTCTGTAATGCTTCGGATGTGCATTTGTCGATGACCATTTCTGAACATTGGGCATGAACCGCGTTATAAAGCGCTTCGCCTGTCAGGTTGGCGATGTTGGCGCCACCCGCCAAATCTGTGGTGGACCAAATGGCGTTGATGTTGCCGGCAATGTCAACCGTGCCCTGGGTTGATAATGATTTGTTCTTGGATTTTGCCAAAACGTCGCTGATACCCGCCAACTGTTTCGCACTGTTGGATGTATCTTTGTTGGTGGATTGTGCGTATTCGCCGGCCGTGGCGGACAGCATGGCCGTTACTTCGGCCGCGGTTTTGTTTATTACGTCCAGGTTCAGGTTTTTAAAGTCGATTAATTGGTCCGCAGCCTGGCCCAGGGCGCGTTCGCGTGATTGAACCTGGGGCAGTTTGGACGAGCATATGCAACGACGATATGTTTCATTTGCGTGTGCACAAAATTGATCCATGCATGTAAAGTATGCGTCGCGACATGTGTTATAGCCCGCGTCAAAAGTATTTGATGCGCCCGATACCGTCGGTGTTGTTCCCGCGCGTGCGGCGGTTGTGCTTTTTCGGGTGGTTTTTTTTGTTGTGTTTGAACGTATATTGGATGCCGAACGTGCCGCAGAAACCGTGGTGGCCGTACGTGCTGTGCCGGCGCGGGTGGTGCGCGCCGTGCGTGATTGTGTGTTGCGTGATATGATGCGTGGCGTTGTTGCGCGTGATACCGTTTTCTTTGCCGTGGTGCGTGCCATGGTTTGTTTGGCGTTGGTATCTGTTCGTGTGACGGTGTTAGATTTTTGGGTGCGATTAACGCTGTTGCCATCACGAACAGCCGCGTTGGCAATACCAATCGCGGCGACAAATGTCGCAATGAACAAACATATCTTTTTCATCCGTTTATATATGTGTGTAATGTTATCAAAAAAATATTAAGTTCACAACAAAAATGACCCAATCTGATAATAAAAAAAACCGCCGGGGCGGTTGTTGTTTTTATTGTTTTGCAACTTCGGTCGTAGGGCGGTTGCGTTCGACGAATGTTATGCGACCTTTGTCCAAATCGTATGGTGTCATTTCAACACGTACGCGTTCGCCAACGTTGACCCATATGCGCGCCTTGCGCATTTTGCCACAAACAGTTGCCAATATTTCGTGACCGTTTTCCAATTTTACGCGAAACATTGTGTTGGGTAATTTGTCTTCGACTGTGCCACTGAAAACAATAACGTCATCTTTTGCCATAAATTTTTCCCTTGTGTATATTTGCTTTTTTTATGCCAAAAGGATAGTGTAATGCATGAAAAAAAGCAAGTTTTTTTTAAATTCTTGCGCGGGGGGACTTCTTTTGATAAAATGGTGTATATTTATAGTAGGGGGTTGAGTCTGATGAAAATACGTTCGTTCGCTGTTTTGTTGGCTTTGGTGCCGGGTATTGCGTTTGCTGCGTCGCGTGCGGATAATGCACGTATTGGTGTAAATCGTGTTTCGGCGGCGGGACAACGTATGCCAACAATGACAAAAAATATTTCAACCGGAAATATGTCGGTTAAGGTTGATAAATCGGATGATGTGGAATCTGATGTGCCGGATGATGAAGATGTGGTCCTGCCGGATGATGATGCGAAAGATGATGTTGCGGAAGATGATGTTGTGGAAGACAAACCCACGGGCGGCAAGGATTGTCGCGAAGCGTACCGTGAATGTATGGACGAGTTTTGCCTGCTGGATGAATCCGAAGGGTATCGTTGTGCCTGTTCTTCTAATATAAACAAGTCCAAAGATTTAATTCAGGAAATTCAAAAAATTCAGGAAGAGGCGGATAAACTGTATACCGAAGGGGTAGAGCGCGAAAATCTGGGGGCCAAGGCACGATTGGTTTTTGGTGAAAGTGAAGCCGCCAAGAAAAGTTCGCGGGCATCCGGTCTTAGTTTTTCAGAATGGTTGAATAGTGGCTCGGAAGACGAGGAGGGGGCACTGGATTCTGATGCGGATATTGGGGATGGTCTGTATTATATGGCGGCAGAGTTTTGCGAGTCTGAATTAGAGTCCTGTGGTGACAAGGCGGAAATGGAAGAAATGCTGTACGCGCGTCAGGTTGTGGCGGATTGTAAATCCTTTAGTTTGTATTTGGCCGATCAAAAATTAAACGCCCAGGCCAATAAACGTACCGCCGAAGCGGCCGTGCGTCAGGCGCGCCTGGCGATGCTGGATACAACAAATCGGTATAATCGTGGTGAATGTTTGTTGGCATATCGTTCCTGTATCGCGGACAAGGGTGGATGTGGTTCAAACTTTGAAAACTGTTTGGATGCGGACTTGTTGGGGCGTCGTGCGCATGCGTGTGAAAATGTTTTGGATCAATGTATGGCCGTTCGTAAAGATGTGTTAAGCGACTGGGAGGCCGAAGCAGAAAGCATCTTGGTTGATGCGGCAAAATATGCCGATAAATATCGTCGTCAAACATGTTTGGCCCAAATTCAGATGTGTTTGGAAGATGGGTGTTCAACGACCACTAATTCGGCATGCCTGTCAGATGTTAATGTGGCGGCCGGTGTTTGCCCGATTATTGACGAGTGTAATGAAATGATTCCGGGACTTAAGACGGTTGTAAATGACAAGTTGGGATATTTGCGTATTCAGTTTTGTCAAAATGATATTGACGCGTGTCTGCGTGACAGATGTGGGGAAAACTTTACCGCGCCAGAATGTGTTGGTAAAAAGACGTCCGAGATTGTTGCGTTGTGTCCCCAGGATATGTTCCCGTCGTGTAAAAACGAAACACAGTTTGATATAATTGTTTCGGCGGCGGTTCTGCAGATGGATTATCAGTTGATGCAGGGTTGTATTAATCATTTTAGTGAACAGTTGGGACGTACATGTGGAACCGACATGGCGTGTTTGCCGTCGGATGATACAGTGATGGCGTTGCAACAGGTGCCGGATAATGAAGAAGATATTGCTGCGTTGCGTGTTCAAGTGCGCGAGAATTCTAAGATGGCGGTTGATGAATTCTTTAAACAATTTGAAAAGGATATGACGATTGCCGCCTGTCAGGATGCGAAAAAACCGGCGGGTCGTAAGAACCTGGGGACCAGTGTATTTAACACCGCCAAGATAATTGCGGAAATTGGTGCGGAAAATCGTGCCATGCGTGAATTGGAAATGAAAATTGCCGAATTGTCACGCGAACAGGATTTGGAAGAGGCAAGGCAGAACTGTTTAAATACGTACAAGGTTGAAGAACCGGAAGAGGGTAAGAAGAATTACAGTTATATCCGCAGTGTGTCCTTTGAACCCAGTTTGCGTAATTGTCATGTGTGTCGTATGCAACAGGTTTGTGAAACAGGTGGCGAATCCAAGGGTACGGGGTTTGCAAAAGGTGCAGCGGGGGGGATGGCGGCAGGTGCGTCGACACTTACTATGGCTTGGCCTGGATGGGGAACGGCCATTGGAGGTGTTGTAGGCGCGGTTGGTGGTGGCCTTATGGGAATGATGGCCGCCGATGAAAAGGAATACTGCCAGGAAATCGAATCCTGTGAAGATATTAATATGTAGGTTATAATAGGAGAGAGAGTATGAAACGCTTTGGTTTGGTTTGTTCCATCTTTTCTGCACTGCTTATTGTGATGGGGGGGGATGCGTTTGCATTAACCAAAAAGACAAATACAAAAAAGCAGTCCGCAATTCAAAAGGGAACAACGGTCAGTACCAAGACCGAAGCCAAGGGATTGTATGACCAGGAATGTTATGACATATATTATGGTTGTATGGATCAGTTCTGTATAACGGATAATGAAAGTGGTGGCAGTTGTGCGTGCAGTGACCTGAGCATTGAATATGACAAGCAATTCGCCGAGATTAAAGAGTTGTTGGCCGAGGCGGAACGAATCGCAACGGTCGAAGTGGAAAAAGTAAAATTAGGTGCCCAGGCAGATATTGTTTTTACCGGTACGCGTGAATATGATGAAGATGGTAATTTAAAAGAGATTGAAGAGATTGGTAAAGATAAAGAATCCAAGCGTGCGGATTTGCTGTCTATGTGGGACACGTTATACGAAGACGAAGAAGATGAGGTTTTTGAATCCGCCACCGATTTTTCGTCGTTGCGGGGCGGCGCATTATATAATTCGGCCGAAGAAATATGCTTGGCCCAGGTTCCGGATGAATGCGAGGGGGATATTCAATTAATCAGAAATATGTATTCGCGCAGAATTACATCGGATTGCAAGGGGTATGAAAACAGTTTGGCCACCAAAAAGCAAGAGGCCGAGATGGCCGTGGCAAGTGCCGAAGGTGATGTGCGTCAGGCATTAAAGGAATCTTTTGATGCCGCAAATAAGTATGACCTGGGGCAGTGTATGGTTCAGTTTAAAAAATGTATGCAGACCGAGGATGCATGTGGTGAAAACTGGCGAAATTGTGTGTCGATAATCGCATCTGAAAATATGCAAAATAACGCGGCGAAAAGTACGGCCGGGACAAAGGTTGAAACAGTTGAAAAGTACGATATTACCGCATCGACGATGGAAATCCTGAACGCGAAACGTACAATTTGTGAAAATGTTTTGGGCAGTTGTGTCGCCGTGCGTGATATGGTTTGGCCGGCGTTCCTGCGTGAGGCGGCACCAACCATCAAGGTTGCCGAACAATATGTTGAATCCGAATTTCGTCAATCTTGTTTGACCGATATTTCCGATTGTATTCAAAAGGCGTGTAAAGATGACATTGTGGGCAAGGGCAAGGATACCATGGATGCATGTTTATCGCGTCCAGAAATGGTACGCAGTTTTTGCAAGGTGGAATTGGATCCGTGTGAACGTATGGAACCACTGATTTGGGGCTATGTTAAGGATAAATTGGCGGCTATGCGGGTGGATGCATGTACCCAGGAAGTCAAGGATTGCTTTACCGCGGATACACGTTGTGGTGAAAATTTCCAAAATTGCATAGGTATGGATTATGACTTTATTCACGATATTTGTCCGATAGATAGCCTGGTTGTGTGCAAGGCGAATAATCCAAAGTTTTCGATGGATGATTTGGATTCTATGCTGATGGGGTTATATCTGAATATGGATAATTCTTTCTTGGATCAGTGTCAGGAACTGGTTGATAATAAGATGGCCGAGGTTTGTGGCAGTACCGAAGATTGTAATCGCTTTGCGGCCGATGATACCATGGGGACGGGCAGCTTGCGTTCGCAGAAGGTTGGAAATATTTATCGTGTAACGGGTATGATTTCATTTGGTTCAATAAAAATGGGTGATGCAACCGGACGTACCCAGGATATTGGTGCCGATGATGATGAAGCTGTCTTGGGGCCAGGCGAATTGGGGGTACGTGAATATTTGGAATATATTCGTGCGCAAAATGTGAATGTCGAAAATGCGGATGCAATTATCGCAACAATTGAAGAAGAATTGAATAACATTGTTGGGACTATTAATCGTACTATTGAGATGGTCGAACAGGATCCGGAAATTCAATTCTGTGTCAGTGGGCGTGATTTGTCACAAATTACGGGCAAGAAAAATCAGAAAACGACCGCTCGTTTCCCGAATTTGTTAAATCAAATTAAGATGCAGATTGCGATGTCGGCATTGCGTCAGGCGCAAAATAATTATAACAAGAAATTTAACGAAGCGGTGACGACCGCGACCAAGGATGCGTCTGCGGACCTGGCACAGTATATGTGTCAACGTTTGGCTGCAACGAATGGTGAATTGGCGGGCGCGCCGAATTCCGCAGTTGATACGCCATTGGCGCCACCGTATGCCATTTCATATGATGTTGGAGCTGGATTGGTACACAGTGATTTGTTAAAGGGAGGACATTCAACAAACGAAGGATTGAAAACAAGTTCGGATTTCAGTCAATCTGGTGTTGATTTGTCTACGTTGAGCTTTGGATCAAAGCGTCATAAGTTTGAGGGTTCGGGATACAGTCGTGAAGTGTGGTCGACATTTAATCGTGAAACAAGGAATTGTCATTTCTGTACCAGTACAGTTACACAAAGTTGTACCACCAAAAAGAAGAATGGTTTCTTGGGTATCGGGGGCAGTAATTCTACATCATGCACGACATCCGAGCCGGTTGAAAAGTGCGAGGATATACCAATGTAAACATCACGGGGCGATTTATGCCCCGTGTTTATGAAAAGGATATGATAAATGAATGTGGCTGAAAAAGTTCAAATAGAAGCGGGCAGTATCGAGGCGATATTGTCGAATTTGGGTGAAAAGGCGGTATCGTTTGGTATGCGTTTGATTGCGGCGCTGCTGATTTTAATGGTGGGGTTGTGGTTAAGTAAAAGGTTATTAAATACCATTAAACGTGGGATGGAACGCAGAAAATTAGAAGCGTCGTTGTCGTCGTTTTTGTTGTCCTTTTTTAATATTTTATTCAAGGTCTTTGTTGTTGTTATTTGTTTGACGACCGTTGGCGTTCAGATGACGTCCATTGTGGCGGTTTTGGGGGCGGCTTCGTTGGCCGTTGGTATGGCGCTGTCGGGGACGTTACAAAATTTTGCCGGTGGAATTGTTATACTGTTGTTTAAACCGTTCAAGGTTGGGGATACCATTGAAACCGCAACGGGCAAGACCGGGGTTGTAAAAAAAATTATGATTTTTACAACCGAACTGCATACCTTTGATAATCAGGTTGTGTTTCTGCCAAATGGGGCATTGGCAAATGGTGAAATTACAAATTTATCCCATGGCAAGATTCGGCGTTCTGATGTCTTGTTAAGTATTTCATATGGCGACAGTGTGGATATTGCGCGCAAGGTTATTATGGATTTAATGTCGCGGGATGCGCGTATTTTGCAGACCCCCGCACCCGAGGTTTTTATCAGTAATTTAGGGGACAGCGGTGTGGAATTGACCGTACGTTTGTGGACCAAGTATTCTGATGCATATGCCACAAAAAACAGTTTGATAGAAAATATTTATTCAACCCTGCCACGGAAAAAGGTCAGTTTTCCATTTCCGCAAATGGATGTGCGATTGGTTAAATAAGTTTTCAGAAAATGTTTTTGGTCCCGTCTATATTCCAGACGGGGCTTTTTATTTATCTTAGCGTTTGCCTTTTTATTTTGTTTGGCATATAATGGTTGCGCATTGGGTAACCGGTGTGGGGTGTAAAGACCCGAAAGTAAGAATAAAATATTCTCCAATATTGGTTGGAGGGTCGTGATATATTTGAATAAGCGACACTACTCTTACTTGTAGTCTTTAACCTCCAACCGCCTTATGTGCGGTTTTTATTTTAGAATAAAAAAGGGGGATAAAATGGGGGTTGTATTGGTTGATGCAAAATATTTTGGTCAGTTTTTAAAAAGTACCAGAAAGACTTTGCGATTAAAAAGTGCCGAATGTGCCAAAATGTTTGGTTTGAATCGGCGAGAATTTTTGCGTATGGAAAATGGCAAATTATTAATACCGGAACGCGTGTTGGAAAAGATTGTATGTAATGGAATAATGATGATTATGTGTAAACGTAAATAAAAAAATCCCCCATGATGGGGGAATTTTTATTTGTTGGTTAACTGTAATTCTATGCGACGATTTTTTTGCAGGGATTTGGCATCGGCGCCCAATTCAACCGGATGCAAATCACCAAAGCCACTGGGGACCAGACGGCGTTTGGAAACGCCGGCATTGGCCAATTCATTGGCAACGGCCGTGGCGCGCAACAGTGACAGTTCGGTATTGTTTTTATATCCGCATGTGCCGGTGATTACCTGTTTTTTATCGGTGTGGCCATCAACACGGATAATCCAATCAATGTCTGTTGGGATTTTTTCTTCCATATCTTTGATTACATTTGCAATCAGGTGTAATTGCTTTTTTCCTTCGGGGGATAATTTATATGATCCGCTGGGGAATAAAATATCACTGTTGACAATAAAGCGATCACCGTCGGTTTGGATGGTGGTACGGTCGCCAATGGCCATTTTGACCGCACGATAAAAATCCGATTGATATTTCGACATTTCGTTTAATTCTGCAACCTTGTCCGCCAGGGCACGATTCAGTCGTGATGACATTTCGACATATTGAATTTCCTGGGCCCGTGATTTTTCTTCGGCCGCATCCAGTGCGGATTGCAATTTTGCAATTTTGTCGGCCAGGTCGGCGCGCTGGGCATCCATTTCTTCTTGCAGTTTTTTACGTTCTTGTTCCAGTTCCGCCGTTTTTTCCTTGTCCAGGGTTGCCTGGGCCAGTTGCTGGGTCAGGTCGTCCACCCTGGTTTGTAATTCTGTGCCGCGGGATTGTAATTGATTTACCTGATTTTCATATGCTGTAATTAAATCTTCGATGCTTAGATCCATTTCGTTTAATTCGGCATTTAGTTCGGCGTTATCCTGTTCCAGGGATTGCAATTCATTGCGTGCCAGGATTAGTAGGCGTTTGGCCTCTTGTTCGTCCATGGTCATTTGTTGAATCTTTTCGGCCTGTTCGGCGTTTGCCGTGCGCAATTCTGCGACCGTTTTGGCGCCGGTCGTTTTGTTAAATACACTGGTCGTTGTCCACAGAAATACAAAGACAATCAACAGGAATATCAATATGATAACCAAATTTGAAAACAAATCCACGAAGCCGGGCCATGCATTTGTTGTGCTGCGATAACGAATATTCATCATGTTTTTTCTCTCTCTTGTCGGGTTTATTATTTCTTGTTTTTTATTTTTGTTATTTCGTGTGTTGTCAAATTTATTTGCGGCAATATCGATGTTGTGTCCACGGGGGTGGCAACGTGTGTGTGTGCGGCCAGGTAATCTTCCAGTTCATGGTATATGGCGTTTTGGGCCGATTGTACCTGAAGTGCCAGGAATCCGACGGTCAAACTGCCCCCCAGGCCAAGTAGCGAACTGGTAAATGCGGTGGCCATGCCCGCCAATGGACGGGATAGACCCGCCTGCATTGAATTAAGTACCGTTTCATCAGAAAAGTTCAGGTTACCAATTAATTCCGCAAAACCGCCAACCGTTAAGATTAATCCCCAAAACGTCCCCAGTAATCCCAAAAATATTAAAGTGTTGGTGATATAGCGTACCGATTCGCGTGAATCTTCGAAACGCAATAAAATCATTTCCATAAAGCCGTTTAGTGTTGTTGCAGATATACGCTTGGGGCGGGATGCCAACATTGTCGCCACGGGGCGCAACAGTCGTGGTGGCAGAACCGTTCCGCGTTTATGTGTGGTGTACCCATGTAACCATTTATATTCGGGCAGTAATTGGAACATCTGGATGAAACACAGCCCAATTCCAAACAGGGATGTGCCGATAATTACACCGTTTAACCAAATGTTAGCGATTGATATTTCAATGAATTCAGCCCAAAAATACAGCAATCCCACAATCAATATTGCGGTAAATAATGCCATGCGGTTAAGGGCCCCGTGAAAATAACGTGTCATTTTTCTTCCCTGCCTTGTATTATAAGGTTAGTAAATTTTTAAAACCTGTGTCAACAGGTATTGTTGGGATATAAAAAAAGACTTGATTTTTGTTTGAAAATTGCCATAATTGGTGGCGTTCCTGCTGATGGTAATGGTGCCGTCGGCTGATTTAAGACCAAAGGAAATAAAATGGCTTATTATGAAAGTGTCTTGGTTTTTCGCCAGGACTTGACCGAGTCGCAGGTAAAAGAAAAAGCGGCAAAATTCGCAGAAATCATCAAAGAATTGGGTGGTGATGTCAAGGCAACAGAATTCTGGGGCTTGAAAAATTTGGCGTATATCATCCGTAAAAATCGCAAGGCACACTATGTTATGTTGAACATTGAATTGCCGGGCAATCAGGTTACAGAATTGGAACGTCGTTCACGTATCGATGAAGACGTTATCAGATTCTTGAACGTGCGTGTTGATGAATTGTCATCCACACCTTCTATTATGATGAAAAAGAATACCGAGGAGGCTGAATAATGGCAGTTCGTGCAGCAATTTATCGTAAAAAATCTAACCCTTTGAAGGGCAAGGTTATTGATTACAAAGATGTTAAGACTTTGTCACACTATATCACGGAACGTGGTAAAATCGTGCCAAGTCGTATCAGTGGTGTTTCCCAAAAGGATCAACGTGCGTTGGCAACCGCCATTAAACGTGCGCGTCATTTGGGGTTGATGCCATTTGTTCGCAACAATTTGGGGTAAAATTAAATTCTGTGGATGTTGGTTGTGTTTGCTAGTTCTTATGTAGCATTTGTACACGGCGAACTATCAAACACTTCCCATCATCTCGCATAATTTAATTTTTGATTCGGTAGAATATTTGGGATTTTTCCCTAACTTAAAAAAACTAAGGACAGATAAAATGAAAGTTATTTTGACAGAAAAAATTACAAAGTTGGGCAATATCGGTGATGCAGTAGAAGTTAAAACCGGTTATGCACGTAATTATTTGTTGCCAAACGGCAAGGCTATGCGTTTTACACGTGAAAATGTTGCGTTGTTTGAAGCGCAGAAGGCAGAATTGACCGCACGTCAGGAAGCGGCGAAAAAATCTGCCGAAGCAAATGTTGATGCGGTTAAAAATGCAAAATTGTATATGATCCGTCAGGCGGGTGATACCGGTCAGTTGTATGGTTCTGTATCTACACGTGATATTGCACGTATGTTAAAAGAAGTTGCAAATGTTGCGGTGGAATCGGCCCAGGTTATGTTGGGTGCGCCAATTAAATCTGTTGGTGCGTTTGAAACACAAATCGCATTGCATCCAGATGTTATCGTGCCTGTGAAAATTTATGTGGCACAGTCGCAGGATGAAATCGAAGCGTTGGTTGCGGGCAAGACTTTGACATTTGGTACCAAAAAGGTAGAAGAAGTTGAAGAAGCACCTGTTGCAGAAGAAAAGGCAGCGGAAGAAGCGGTTGCCGAAGAAACAACAGACGCAGAATAATGATTTTGTGTTAGTGTAAAAAATCCCCCAAATGGGGGATTTTTTTATAAATAAATTGTTTTATTCTTCTGGGGGCAGGGGGGGCGTTGGTACAGATAGGGTGCCCGAAATCGAATAATTGCCGGACATAACCTGGGGGCTGGATTGATTGCCTGATATTGTTACGCATGTTTCGTTTACGTACTTCTTGCTGGCCAGGTTAATGGTTTGATTTTCGGCGATTGCCGGTGTTATAAGAAATAAAAATGCAAATATTGGTAATATGCGTTTCATATAAAATCTCCCACAGAATTCTATGAGAGATATTATACTGGATTTATCCTATAAAGGCAATAAATAAAATACCCACCAAAGTATTGGGGGATTTATTTAGAGTGTTCCGAATTCATAATAAAATGTTTCATGCCGGCTTCTTTTTTTATCCGTTCTGCATTAATCGTGGCGGTCGCGCGATTGGATAATTCTATGCGCAGGCCGTCGCTTGTTTCACATATATTTGTTGCGTGTACGTTATAGCCGCTGAATTTTTGTTTAATATTTGATATGCGAGAGTGCAGTTTGGTATCATATATTTGCCAAATAGGTTTTTGGGGCAGTGATGGATTGTCGGTAACGATTCCATGAATTGCCAATAATGTACCACCAAACATTAATTTTACATCTGTATCAAAATGGTTTGATAATATTTTTCTGCCGTTTACATAAACATTGTTATATGTGCCGTTCAGTGTCGTTTTTATGGGTTCTATTTTTATTACTAATTCGTTATTGTTGACCGGTGTTCTTATGTGGCCGGTGGTGCCATGTGAAATATCGGTAATGCGAATTGGTGCGGATTTTGTTTTTTGTGTGCATGTATCCTGTTTTTGGGGGGTGTCAACCGCAGCGTCTGTGTTTGTGGGATGATTGATGATGTGTTTTAAAATATTTGTTTCTTTTATGTCGGGTGTTAGTGTCAACAGGGGATGTTTGCTTTCCTGGCCGGTGTGGTCAATTATGATTGTTTCGTTGGGCCGTAAAGTTTTTGCCCCCAATGGTAATGAGATAACATGGGTTGTCGCAACACCGTTTGATGGGAAGTACAAATAATGGCGAGATGAGTTTTTACTTTTTTTTGTGTACAGGTCATGGGTGGTGGCGATGTATGAAACGCTTTCAACGCCCGTGGGGATGTCTGAAAAGATTTTTCCGGTGGCGTAATTTATTAAATAAAGCACATGGTTTTGTGTGCTGGATTTTTTACGAATAACCGCGGTTTTCGTTTGTGTGTCCAACATGTACAATTCATATGGGGTTTTGGATGCGGTCAGTATGTTTTTTGTTGTGGTGCCATCATCGAACACCAAACAATAATTTCCGTTTATCGTTTTTTTTGAATAAAGTGGAAATTTTGCACTGTCTTGTTTGGGTGATGCTTTTTTTGTGCCCTTGGAACGTCCGGAAAATGTCTGGGTTGTTCTATCATAGCCCGGAAAAGTTGTGGCCAAAGCGTTGTCTAATTCCGGTGATATCGGTAAATTATTTTTTTTGCGGTAATAGAAATGTGCGCGCAAATTGTGTGGAGACATTGCGGAAAAGTCCCTGGTCTTTCCCGTTGATTTAATTTTTTTGTTCTTCTTGGGTGTGGTGGGGGTGGTGATATTCATTGCGTCTATAAGAATATCTTCGATGATGTGGTCAGATAGTCTTTTGACAATAATTAACGCTATTTGTTTGACTGCTTCGTGCAGTATGGCCAAGGCTTCTGGGTCTTTTAATAATTCTTCCCTTAGGATTGCGTTGAAATCTAGGCGGTTGTTGTTGTTGTTGGACATTATTTATTCCCCTTGTGTTGTCCCCGTTTTTATTCCCCCCCCCATGATAATTATTATTTCTTTTTCTTGTTTTCTGTTTTGAATTGTATATCGCGCAGTTTTTTGTATTCTCCGTCAAGCGCACACAGTTCAGCATCTGTGCCCATTTCGACAATTTCGCCATTTTTAATTACACAGATTATGTCCGCATCCAAGATAGTGGACAGACGGTGTGCGATAACAAATGTTGTGCGTCCCTGCATCAAATCGTTCAGTGCAGATTGGATTAATTTTTCGCTTTCTGTGTCCAGGGCGGATGTGGCTTCGTCCAGTAACAGGATTGGTGCATCCTTTAATATTGCGCGTGCGATTGCAATTCGTTGTTTTTGGCCACCGGACAACAGGCCACCGCCTTCGCCCACAGGTGTATTATATCCGTCGGGAAATTCGTTAATAAACCCGTCGGCATTTGCCGCCCGTGCGGCGGCAACCACCATTTCGTGTGTGGCATCGGGATTGCCGTATTTTATGTTGTCTTCGATTGAGCCATTGAACAGGAACACGGATTGTGAAACCTCGGCTATATTTTCGCGCAGGGATTTTAGTGTGTATTTCCGGATGTCTGTTTTGTTAATTGTAACCTTGCCAATTTGGGGATCGTAAAAACGTTCCAACAGGTTGAATAATGTTGTTTTGCCGCCACCCGAAGGACCGACCAGCGCACAAACCTTGCCCGCGGGAACGTGCAGATTCAGGTTTTTTATAACCGGTTCATTTGGATTATAGGCAAATGATACGTCATGGAAACCGACCGACATTTTTTTTGCCGACAGTTCACGCGCATCAGGTGCATCGGTAATGTCGGGTTTGCTGTCCAAGAAGTTGAATAAGATTTCCGCCGCCAACAGACCGTGTTGCAATGTGTCGCCGGTGCCGGTAATACTTTTTGCGGGCTTGTACGCCGCGGTTAACGCCAACAGAAATGCGGTAAAGTCACCGGTTGTGATGGCGCCCGATGATATAAAGTGGCCACCCATAATCATCGCAATACACAGACCGATAGAAATCATAAATTCCATTAATGGTGAACGCAGGGCGTTGGCCTGGGTGCTTTTGTAGGAATTGATAACCGATGAATTTAATACGCGGGCAAAGTTTTTTTCTTCGCGTTCTTCGGCGGCAAAGGCCTGGATTGTTTTAATGCCGTGTAATGTTTGGTTCAGTTGTTGTGATACGTTGTTGGCGATTCCAAATGATTGGCGTGACAACTTGCGACGTTTGCGCATAATTGCAACCATTGGAATCATAATTGCAGGTGCCAGGAACATTAACACAATGCACATTTGGTGCGCATAATAAAACATTAATGCCAAGGTCATGATTAGTGTGGCTACATTTTGTACGACCTTGATCACGGTGCCCGTTACCAGGTTTAATACCGCGCCCGCCTGGACACTAAAATAGTTCAGGTTTTTACCAATGCCGTCGTCATAGAACCGGGCCAGGTTCATGTGCGTCATGTGACGATATATTTTCTTTTGCAGATTTGCGCTGGCCAAGAGTCCCCCCTTGGACATGATTAATGCCTTGGCATAGGTAAATGTTCCCTTGGCACCAAATGCGATGATAACCTGAATTCCCAACCAATAGATGGCGTTCATGCTTTTTTCAATAAACGCCTTGTCCACAACCTGTTGAACCAGGGTGATTGTATAGGCTTCGGCGCCGGCGGCCAGGACGGTAAATATTATACCGGCCACCAACCATTTCCAATATGGTGCACCAACTTCGCGCCATACGCGTCCATACAGTGACCATTTAATACGACCGTTTGATTCATCGCCTTTGATAAAGGACTTAATTTTATTAGATATCTTTTTCATAGCATGCGTATTATAAAGCGCCCGTTGGATGATGTAAAGACGATTTTATTTGCCGTGCTTTTGCGCAAAGCGTTTTTGTGATTGTATCAGGCGTAATATCGCACCCCAATCCTTGTATTGGTCAATAAAGCTGTGGCGTGAATCCTTGAACACAACAAATTTCCATAGATGACCATTTTTGCCCGCACGCAGGATGTTGTATTTTTTGCGCAGCTCTTCGGGTGGGGATTTTTTATCGCGACCACCGGCAACCAGTGTGATTGGAATATTATATTTGTCCATTAAATCCGGGTGAAATTCAACACTGTCAATATCATTATAGATTCTTGGCAGAATTGAAATATGTGGAACCTGGTCGTTTTGCAGTGGTTCGTGGGGGCTCCACATACTGACGGCGGTATTTTTAAATGTTTCGTCGTTGGGTTCGGAATCGAATTCGTGACGTTTGTAATAGTTGTGTATATATGTTGTAAAATTTTTATCCAAAAATGGCGCAAACATTATAGATGCACTGAAACGTAGTTTTTTGCGTTCACGAATACGTTTGTTATAGATTTCAAAAGTCGCGGTGGCACCGGCGCTGTGTCCAATTAGACATGAATAATCGAATTTTTTTTCTTTTACATCCTTTTCAATGATGTCTAATCCGGCATCAATCAGGTCGATATATTCGGCAAAAGTATGTTTTTCAGCCAGTTCCTGGGATGTGTTGAGTAAAAAGTCGCCTAAAAAAGTATCCAGGCAATAGATGGCATGTTTGTTCATCAATGCCCAATATGCGATAACCTTCATCAATGGTTCGGTTCTTGTGTTTGACCCCAGCCCCGGTATCAGAATCAGGCAATTTGATAATGGCGCTTCGTTTATTGCGTAATGCGTTATGTGACCGATGGTTTTGTTTTCGGTGCGTGAACTGTAATTCATTTCCCAATTAAAGGTTTGTCCCTTTAATTCGGACAAAACATCCGAATAATTGTCGGGAATAAATGTATACTTGTGCGTTTTCATAATAAATTCTTTTATTTTTTATTGATTGTATATTATACAAATAAATACCGTTGTCAACATTTTAGTGCTCTGGTAATTTTTATGTTGACATTTTGTTGGATACGGTATAAAATTCGTTCGCTTTCGTGATGAGGGTGCAAGGTTTTGGGGTCATAGCTCAGTTGGTAGAGCACCTGCTTTGCAAGCAGGGGGTCGTCAGTTCGAGTCTGATTGGCTCCACCAAAAATAAAAAGGGAAGGGGACCGCGGTCCCTTTCTTAGGTTAATAATTAAGATAATGCGTTAAAGGGGGTGAATACATATGGTTAAGGTTCTGGTTCGCGATAACAACGTCGAACAGGCATTGCGTGTTGCAAAACGTAAATCGCAAAAAGAAGGTCTGTACCGCGAAATGAAGGAACGTCAGCGTTATGAAAAACCAACAACAAAACGCAAACGTTTAAAAGAAGAAGCCGTTCGCAACGAAAAGAAACGTCAATCAAAACAGCGTATGGTTTTCGGATTCTAGTAAAAAATCCCACCGTTTGGTGGGTTTTTTTGTTTGAAGGCGTTGGGACGATAAATAAAAAAAAACGGGTTGCCCCGTTTTTTTTTTGTGTGTTTGTTTTTGATTATGAATCTGCAGTCCAGCTTTCGAACGAAAGTCCCGCAACCTTGGAAATACATTCGCGATCGATTGTAAAGGAACTTCCATAAATGGCGGTTGTGGTTTCTGTTTGCTGCCAGTCAGATCCCTTGATATATCCCTTTTCGGTGCAGTCAAATTCGACATCGTAACTTCTGCCTTTGCATGCGCTGGTCGAAAGGGCGGATGAAGATGTCGCAACAGAAGAATTTTGGACGGTTGTTGTATCCGTGCCGCCGGCAACAGAATAACCTTCGTTACATGTCCATCTACATTTAAAGCCATTGGCATTGGAGTCATAGTATGGTTCGCTGGCGGTGGCGTTTGCGACCGCGGAGCATGTTGGGTAATATGCACAGCCACTGTTCAATGCCATAACATCACTAAGTCCGGATGTCATTACAACCGAGGTTTTTCTTTGGCCATTGACATAGAAATACGCGCCATTTTTACATGTAAATGTACATGTTCCGGAAAGGCCGGTGCTCGTACTATTGGGCAGAGAATATCCTGTTGTGCCGCGTGCGGATGAGGCCACGTTTGATGCGGCGGTAAATGTGCATGTATCACTGGCGGCCACTTCCTCGTAATTTGCGGTAAAGATAGAGTTTTTTGCCTTTTTGTATGTGACGGTGGTGTCTTTGCTGTATTTGGTGCCATAGATAAGATCCGCCGCATCAGCCGAATCGGATATAGAATATAATCCAATTGATGAAAGTGTTGCAATTACGTGCGAACACAGGCGTTTGAATTTCTTTGATAACATCTTTCTCCCTTTCTTTTCTTTTTATCTATTTTATAAAATTTTCGTATGTCTGTAAAGTGAAAAATATTTGTGGTTAAATGGCGTTGTTAGTTTAGGCGACCTTTTTCATATCGGATTTTATTTGACGGACGTATTTGCGCAGTTCGTCAATCGGAACCAATGTGCCATCACGTTTTTGGGCAGACCAATAATCCCACCCATTGTAACTGACACAGCGTTGAATTTTTGCCGCCATGACATGGATTGATGCGCGGCCGTATAATTGGTGGGTCAGGTTCCCGTCCTGGGTAATCATGACGCGTTCGCCACGTGGGCTGACCAATGTTTGGCCAACGTACAACAGACCAGATTCGATTAATTCGCGGAACGCAACACGGATTTCGTCGCGTTTTGGTTTTGTAACCTCGATATCGGTCAGGTCGATTGGTGTTATGTTTTCAATGCGTGCACGTGCGGCGTTAACATATTCGGGTTCGCGTTCAATTCCGATAAATTGACGGCCCAATTCGCGCGCTGCCGCCGCCGTGGTGCCCGATCCCATAAATGGATCCAGGATAACGTCGCCCGGTTTTGTCGATGCCAAAATAACACGGTGTAGTAAATCCAATGGCTTTTGGGTGTTGTGCAGACTTTTGCCGTTGGCACCCTTGATACGTTCTTCGCCCAGGCATATGTTCAAATCCCAATCCGAACGCATTTGTTTGCCACCATTTAATTTTTTCATGGTTTCGTAATTAAATGTATATTTGCCGGTCTTGGTCGGTGTGGCCCAAATTAATGTTTCATGTGCGTTGGTAAAACGTGTGCCACGAAAGTTTGGCATTGGATTGGTCTTGACCCAGACAATATCATTTAAAATCCAAAAACCCATGTCCTGTAAGATTGAACCAACGCGAAAGATGTTATGATAACTGCCGATTGTCCACATGGCGCCATTTGGTTTTAAAACACGTTTGCATTCGGCCAGCCAACGACGTGTAAATTCATCATACTCTGCGTTGGATGAAAATGCGTCCCATTCGTCGCGAACCGCGCGTGCCGCCGTTTGATCTTCGGGGCGATATAATGTCTTGGCCCCCAGTTGCAAATTGTATGGTGGGTCTGCAAAAACAGCATCAACCGAACCGTCGGGAATCCCGCGCATTAATTCCAGGCAATCCCCCAGTAAAATTTGGTTCAGGTATTTGTTCATCTCTCTGTTTTCCCCCGTTAATGTATATTTTATCACATTTCGGGCGATAAAAATTTTGATGGGGGGACATTATTTTTAAATAAAGCGCTTGATTTTTTATAAAAATGCATTTTTGCAAAAAAATAAAATTACTTGCGCAAAGATGATTTGATTGCTACCGTATTGGGTACTATGAGATGTCCATATTGCAATTCAAGGGATAGCAGGGTTACAGATTCACGCCCGGATATAGAAGATGCGATTATTCGCCGTCGGCGGGTTTGTGAACAGTGTGGCGCCAAATTTACGACCGTTGAACGCGTGCAAATGCGCGATTTGATGGTGCGTAAAAATAGTGGCAAGTTAGAGGCTTTTGATCGTGAAAAATTGCGCCGCAGTATTAAATTGGCATGCAGAAACAGAGATGTGGGGGATGAACAAATTGAAAAATTGGTGACGTCTATTCATCGCAGATTGGAAACTGAAACCCCGGATGATACGGTGACCAGTGTCCAGGTCGGTCAGATGGTGTCGGATTCTTTGCTGAATTTGGATCCGATTGCATTTGTGCGTTTTTCTTCGGTGTATCGCAAGTTTTCGCGTATTTCGGATTTTAAGAAGATTATTGCACAAATACCCGAAGATGATGAAGGCGCGGTTGTGTGTAAATTACCAAAAACGTCATTGTTCTGAAGTATTTAATAATATGAAGAAATTTATTTCCTTTTTTATAGGTTTGTTTTTGCCGCTGAATTTGTTGGCGGTGGATTTGCCACAGATTCTGACCGATGTGGATGCCAGTCTGTATGAACAAATTTTTATGCTGCAGGACAGGGAAAAGATTGATACCGCCATCAAGGTGGAAAATCAGATTGCGGATAAATTGCTGATGAACGAAGTTTTGTATCAGCGATATATTTCCGATACATATCGTACGCGCGGGGCGGAAATTGCGGCGTGGATGGAAAAATATTCCGATATGCCGGGCGCGGTGCGTATGGAAAAATTGGCAAAAATAAAGCAGGCCTCGGTCCGCAGGGCGCGTGTGCCAAATATTATGACGGCGGCAGAACCGATTGAAACGGCCCAATCTGAAACATGGACGGCAAAAAAATATTCGGGGTCGACGGATAAAAAGATTAATGAGTTCAAGCGTGCCATTCGAACCGGATCAACCAAAATTGCGCGTCAGATACTAGAAGATAAAAAGTTCCGTAAAAAAATAAGCGAATCGGATTATGGACGTTTGGCGGGGCGTCTGTCGTATATATACTATACAAATGGTGAAATGGAATTGGCGAAAAAATGGGGCTTTGTTGCATCCGATGCGAATTCCGAGTATGGATTGTGGGCAATGGGTTTGCTGTATTTCAAAGAAGAAAATTATGCAGAATCGCAAAAGTATTTCAGTCGTATCTTGGATTTGCCACAGATTAATAATGCACGCAAGACCGAGGCCGCCTTTTGGGCCGGACGTGCCGCGGATTTTGCCGGAAAACGTGATGTGGCGAAAAAGTATTGGCGAATCGCGGCCACATATCCGATGGCCTTCTATGGGGCGTTGTCGGCGACCATGTTGGGGCAAAAACCGGAATATGAATTCTTTGAAAGTCAGGCGACGGATGAAGACTATGCGGAATTGGCAGAAACAAAATATGGACGTATGGCGTTGGCATTGATTCAGGTCGGGCGCAAGGACAGGGCCGAAGAATATCTGAAATATTTAATTACGCCCAAGGCAACGGACCGAGTTTTGCATGCGGTAAATTCTGTGGCGACCGAATTTAATATGGCGCGCCTGTCGGTACAATCGGCCAGTGTTATCAAAGACAGGGGAATCTTGGAAATTGATGACGATATTATTTATTCGGCCCAGTATCCTTTGCCTGATTGGGAACCGTTGGGTGGGTGGTCTATTGATCGGGCGCTGTTGTTGGCGATTACCAAACAGGAAAGTAATTTCCGGGTGTCCGCAAAATCGGGGGCGGGCGCAAATGGGGTTATGCAATTAATGCCCAGTACCGCAAAACGTGTCGCACGTGCAAATAAGGTGGACCTGTCACAGATGGATATGTCAAACCCGGAACATAATATGTTTTTGGGACAACAATATATTGTGGATTTGTTGTCACATGACCGGGTGGAAAACAGCATTATAAAAATGTTGGCGGCATATAACGCGGGTATGGGTACAATGGTAAAGTTTGAAAAGACCTTTTATACATACGACCCATTGTTGTATATCGAAAGTTTTCCGGCATACGAAACGCGCAGTTATATCAAACGCGTGATGTCGAATTTGTGGCTGTATCGTGCGCGATTGAATCAGCCGCTGACGTCCATGGAAGAATTGGCAAATGGTAATTGGCCATTGTACAACAGTGAAGATGAATATGTACAACAACAGATATTGGAACGCATGACGATTTAATTTATCTTGATTCGTTCATGAAAAAATTGTTGATTTTTTAAGATGTAAATTTTATTATCTGTTGTGAATCCAAAGGGATTTGGTTTCGGGGTCGTAAGAAAGCCCGCAAAAAAGCGACGTGACGTTTGTCATGTTGAATCCGCGACAGGTAAAAGGTGCGCGATGCGCATTTTTTATTGTCAAAAATGCCCCGCATGGTCGGGGGGCCGTCAGTTATATAACAGGGGTTTCCCAAAGGCTGGCGGGGTCATGCTTTTTTGTGATTTTCTTAACCCACCCGACCGCCAAATTTCTTTGGCGGCATTTTTTTAAGAAATCAAGTAGAAATAGTATGTTTTTTCTATTGATTATTAAAAATAATGTGGTATGAATAATCCCATAGGGAAGTGGAATTTAATCTTACTTAGAAAGGAGTGGCTATGTCCAACAATAAACACTTTGCGGATTTGTTAAAGGTCTGCAGTATTTTGCCAGCCTTGGCGATTATGCCGGCGATGGCAGGCGAGAATATTGTAACTGGTGATGCATCTTTATCGTATCAGGATGTTAAAATATCACATACGACAGCGGGGACAGATGATGCACTGGGGGTGAATGCACAGGGCAAGGCAACAATTGATTTTACTGGTGATATAACAAATATCGCTGTTAATGCAGAAGGAAATCCGAAATATAGTGCGGCGGTCTTTAACTATAACGGCAAGGGGACGGTGTTAAACTTTAATACGGATAAGATAATCTTGTCCGCAACGGGATCAAGTAATTCTGTACTGGGGGTTCGTGTAAATGGCGATGGAGATGTTGTTAATTTAAATGGTGAAACAGAAATTAATGTATCGTCAGACTCGACAGCAATGTTGCGTGCGATTGATGTAACGGATGGCGGGTATGTTTCGTTGAATGATGACACAGTATTGAATTTAACAGGTGGTAAAGACGCAGCGGAAACTATTGGTATTTTATCCAGTGGTTCAAAAAGTGTAGATTTGGCCCAGGGCAAAGATTTAGCAATAAATGCATCTGGTGTGCGCGAGGTTTATGGTTTATATGCCCAATATGGTGGCACAATCAATATGGCCCAGGATACCGAAGTAGATATTCATTCAACCGCAACAGGCGGTGATGCGTATGGTGTTGTCAGTGGTTTTTATGCAGGAGCTGCGGGAACTATTGACAGCAAGGGTGAAATAGATATAGATGTTAGTGGCGATAATGCGTATGGGCTGTGGAATTTTGGTGGGTCATCTACACATATCGCGGATTTAGATATTGTTGCCACAGCCCAGCAAATAGCCAGAGGTATCTGGGTAACAGATGACAAGGTGGTGGATGAGAGCAAGGCCGAAACAACAGATGTTGTTATTGGCTCAGAGGGTTCAAAGACTAAAATCATTGCAAAGGGTGCTGATACAACAAATACCGCCGGCGTTTTGGCAGAAAAGTTAGAAAAAGATGTTGGATTAACAATCCTGGGGGATGTTGATATTGAATCTGATGGTTACGGGGTGTTAGCAAAAGGTGGTGCCGTTGCCAATATTGGTACAGAATATGCAAAAGAAATCAAAATTCTATCGGAATCGGGCAGAGCATTACGTGCTGAATATGGGGCTGTTTTGAATGTTGGGAATGTAGATACAGAATCTGTTGATATTTCTACAAAAGATAACTATGCCATTATGGCTGTGTATGCTGATACTGTAGTTGATATAAAAGGTAAAAATATTGATGTTTCCACAAGTGGTGACAAATATATGGCGGCATATGCAGGGCTTGCTGGTACTTTGAATATTGGTACAGAAGATACAGAAAATATTAATTTGTCTGCGACTGATTATTCTGCAGTACAAGTATTAGAAGATGAATCCAAAATGGATATTACTGGAAAAAACATCGTTATTTCCAATAATGCAAACACTTGGGGTGCGGTTCATGTCGCAAATAAAACAGAGGATTCTGATTATGCGGATGTTGCGACGTTGGATATAAAGGGTGAAAATATCTTTATCAAAAACAGCGCGGAAAAGGGGGTTGGTGTTGCTGCAATGAGCCAGGGTGTTGTAAATATTGAAGGTAATACAACAATTCAGGCGCAAAAGGCCATTGCGGCACGTGGTGGCGCCAAAGTTAATGTTAATACATCTGGTGAAAATACTGTAAAGATGTTGGGTGATATTGACTTTGACTATGACAAGGCAACATCTGGTACCAGCATTGATGCATATATTGATGTGACATTGGCGGGTGATGAGTCTTTCTGGACCGGGAATACTGTCGTGACTTATGACGAAAAGCCAGAAGCAGAAAAGTTAGCGGTTTCAAATGCTAAACTGACTATGAAAGATGGTGCGGTTTGGAACGCAACAAAAATCACAGACAATAAAGCAGATGTTAAGGGGCGTTATTATACAGCGTTAAATGACCTGATTATCAATGGTGGTACGGTAAATATCGCGGATACAACACGTGGTATCACGATTGATCGTATTGTTGCAAATGACGCGACGTTTACGGGCGGTATGCTGAACGTAAATGAAAGCATTGATATCGAATCCGGTGAAACGCTATTCAATGGCAACGTGACCGGGGCAGAGGGTGCCACACTGACATTGGCCAGTGGTGCAACCATGGATATCGGTACATCTACGATCAAGTTTGATACAATGACACTTAATGGTACGGTTATTGCATCGGTTACAAATGGTCGTCCGTATGGTCATCTGTTTGGTGATATTACGGCCGGCGAAGATGCATTGTTGAAACTGAATGTCGGTTCGGTTGGTACATATAAAATCTTTAATGATGCAGATGCCAACATGAAAATTGACGCAGGTTTGGCATATGTTGTGACGAACAATGGTGCGGATGGTATCGTTGTTGAAACCAAATCAATCGAATCCTTGGCCGAAGATGCGGGGATTTCAACCCAGGCGGCCGGTGCAATCGCAGGTTTGACAATGACCCAGGATCCGGCACTGCAAAAGGTATCGTTGGCCGCACAACAGGCATTGAACAGTGGCGATGCATCAATGATTGCAATGGTTGAACGCGAAACCAAAAAACTGAACCCAACGGATAAGCCGGTTGCCCAGGCGGCGGCAACATCTGTTCAGAACCAGGTTCTGTCATTGGCGGCGGGCCGTATGTCGGGTGGTGCCGTTATGGGACGCGCCGGTGGTGATGAAATTGCCCAAGAAAATGGTTTCTGGGTCCAGGGATTGTTTAACAAGTCCAAATTCGCAGACGAATTCCATGGATATACACGTGGGGTTGCGCTGGGGGCGGATACAACAATCGATAAAACATGGACCGTTGGTGCGGGGTTGGCGTTTAATAATTCTGATGTTCATGCAGATGGTGTTCATACAGATATTGACAGCAAGACCCTGTTCGTATATGGCCAGTACAAACCAAGTAATTGGTTCGTAAATGGTACCGCGACATATACAATGTCCGAATATACAGACAGTAAAACCGTGTTTGATGTTGTGTGGAACGATTCGTATGATGTTAATTCATATGGCGCGCAGGTTATGGGCGGATATGACTTTGCCGCCGGTATCACAACCGAAGCGGGTCTGCGTTATCTGCACATTGCCCAGGATGCAACCGGCTTTGCCCGGGCGCTGGATACGGACTTCCTGACGGGGGTTGCGGGTGTGAAATATGCGTTCGCAATTGAAAATGATTGGGCGATTAAACTGCGTCCGGAATTGCGTGCGGCATTGACATATGATTGGTTGAATGATTCTGATGCAGCAATCGTTGATATGCCAGGTGTTGCAACTTATAAGGTTGATGGAGAGAACCTGAACCGTCTGGGCGCAGAATTGGGGGCAGGTGTGACATTGGATTACAAAGGTCTGAAGGTCACATTGATGTATGATTTGGATTTGCACAAGGAATATACATCACAGACCGGTATGATTAAGTTCCGCAGTCGGTTCTGATGTGTTGGGTGATAGGTGAAACAAATCCCGCCAAATGGCGGGGTTTGTTTTGTGGTTGTGAATAAACTGTGTAATAGAAAAACCGCCGGGTGGCGGTTTCGTTTTTTTTTGTTTCGTTTAGAACGGGATATCGTCGCCGATGTCTGCAACAGATATTTCTTCGCGTGGGGCGGATGCCGGGGCAGATGCCGTGTATTCAGAACCCGCGCCGTCCATTGTTTTTGCGCCCGACAAGATTACCATTTGACCACCAAATGGGTTCAGAACAACTTCGGTTGTAAATACGTCCGCGCCACTTTGGTTTTGCCATTTACGTGTACGAAGCGAGCCCTCTATATATAATTTTGTTCCCTTTTGTAACATGCGTTCTGCAACTTCGACCAAATTTGGGTTAAAGATTACAACGCGATGCCATTCGGTTTGTTCCTTTTGTTCACCGGTGGTGCGATCACGCCATCTGTCGGATGTTGCCAGGGAAAAACTGACCACTTTCTGACCGCTGCACATTGTGCGGACCTGGGGTTCTTGGCCGATGTTGCCGACCAGGATGACTTTATTTATACTGCCTGCCATGTTCACTTCCTTTGTTTTGTTTTTATCTGCTATGATTTGACCAAGAAAGTATTAAAAAAGCAAGGGCTTTTTGTGTGGTAATTTAAAATTTCACCGTGCCACGTGCCAGGGCGTAAATTTCATCTGTGCCGTATGGGTTATCGACAAAGCCCGCCGTGATAAATTTGTATGTGGCAGAATATTCAACAGCAGGTGCGCCCGCCAGGTCGACTTTATGGTTATGATAGGTGTATTCGCCGTTGGCGCGACGTCCGGTCGGTGTGTTCAGGTACATGTTGCCGGATAAAATTGTTTCGGGAATACCCACTGACAGTGCCCAGTCGCCATATCGGGCGCCAATTTGTGCGGTTGCCGTTGATATGTTTGAAAATCCGTTAATCATGGATTCTGTTGCGGGGGTGGGCTTGGTCATACCAATCGTCCATTTTTGGAACAGGGTGGTATTACCAATTTGTATATCGTTTTTATATCCGATAAATGTTGTGGTTGGATTGGTATCAGTTGCCAAGAATCCAGAACCCTGGAACAGGTTGTTTGCACGAAAACCAAATTCAATGTTTCCCAATTCAATCGATTGATTATACTGTTCCGTCAGGCGTTCATATCCGATGCCGCGATTTTTGATTGAAATATTGTCGTTCAGTTGTGTCGCAAATGCGCGCCCAAAGGAATCGACAAATGCAAATTGTATTTTCTGTGATTTAATTTTGTGCCCAATCGTGCCACCAACGCGTGCGGTCTGTAATTCAACCCGTGTGCCATCCGCCAGGGGAACCAATGCGGCGCCAACCGGTCGTGTTGCACGTTCCAGGTCCAACATGCCGTGGCCATAAACCGCGTCTATACCGGCGTCGCCCAAATCGCGTGCGGTTGTAAACAGCAGTTGTGTGATTTCCGGGGATGTCATATATGGAAAGGCTTCGCGGATAACCGAAATGGCGGCTGAAACGATTGGGGCGGCGAAACTGGTGCCGTCCAATGGGGTGGCGGTCTTGGGGGAATCCAGTGCCACGCCCGGTGCGGTTATACAATAGTTTTGTGTGATACCACACCCATTACTGAAATCGGCCAGGGTGCCCAGGTTACTGTCCCATGCAACCACATTGACAAAGTGGCCGTTTAACTGTGTGATGTGTAATGGCAATGCGGACAGGGCGCTGGATTCCGAATTGTATCCATTGCCCGCGGCCCATACCAGGATTGCATCGTTTTGTTCGACGGCATTGATTAAAGAATTTACGAAACCACGACTGGTCAGGTTTATCATGTGCTGGCGATTTTTTACCTGGGATGCGGATACGTTGGTGATTTCCCAACTAAAATTATAAACGTTTGCGTTTTGGGCTGTTGCCGTGTTTATGGTTTCGCCAATCTTGTTGAACGAATAGAAATTGCCATGTTGGTCTGTGATTTGGTACGATGCAACATGTGCGTTTGGGGCGATTTGTCCCGATGATAAATATGCGACATTGCCACCGTGCCATGTGTTTTTGCCGAAATCAAAAACCGCGACATTGGAACCTGCGCCTGTGTACCCACGTGCCAACGAGTATGCCGCACGAATATCTTCGTATTGGTTGTTATTGCGGATGTATTCAGAATTGTTTCTGATGGCGGATAATGTGATGTTATCTACATCATTGCCGACCAAGTTATATGTAGTGGACATGGTTGGGGATTTTACCGGTATAACCGTTGATGCAGAAGAGTGGTTGGAATCATTGGATGATGACAGGCCGATAATTGCAACGGTGCCCCCAATGGCGGCCAATGCGCCACCCGCAATGGCGGCGGTGGTGGCAAAAGACAGGCCAGAATCTGTGTCGACCGATACGCATTTGTCGAGGTTGTATCTGCGATAGATTTCGTTGTCGCAATTATCTGCCATGACGGGCATGGCGCAAATCACGCCCGATAAAAACGCCGATAAAAATCTTAGTTCCTTGCCCATAAAACCTCCGTCTTGGGTGGCAACAACGCCACACACTATAAATATAGTACAAACGTTTGCTTTGTCAAGATAAAGGGCGCTTTTGTGGCTATGAAAAATCCCCCGTTTTTGGGGGATTGTCTTATGCGGCGCGTTGATTTATGTTGCGTAACATAAATATGTTAATTTGTCGCTTGATTTGCATTTGTGCCGTGGTAAATGTTGCAACCTTGGATTCTGTTTGTACCTTTGCCTGGGGTGTTATTTGTTTGGCAAACTGATTTTCGCGTACAGACATTTCAGGTGCCACGTATGGTTTCTTGGTCTTTGTGGCCTGGGCAATGTTTACGGTTGGTTGAACATATGTTTTTTTCTGTTGCACAGGTTTTGTAATTTGTGCCGGTTTCATCTGTACGGGTTGTGCCAATGTCCGCTGTTGCGGTTGTTGGGCGGTGATGGTTTTTTGAACCGGTTGGGCCGCGTGTTGCGCCATACGCTGTGGTTCGGTGACCCTTTGGATTGCGGGCTGTGCCGATTTTGTCAGTGCGGATTGCGCCAATGTCCGCTGTTGGTGCGCATGTGTGTTTGGGGTGGCCTGCATTGTTGCGGTGGCATCGCGACTGATGTCCAATGTGTATTCGTTATAACGTGATAAAATCAGGTTTATTTTGTCCATGGCTTCGCGAATCATGCGTTGGCCGTGTTGACGCAAATTTTTTACATGTGCATCGTTTGGATTTATTGTGTTTTCACGATTTTTGTGCGTCATGATGATTTGCGACCAATATTTTTTGTGGGCCTTAAATGTTGCCTGCAGGTATTTTGCGGCCGGGTTTTTATTGTTCTTGGGTTCGCAAAAAGCGCCACATTGGGTCAGGGCCGTTTGCCATGCGCGCCCCAGTGAAAATTTGTTTGTCCAATTCACCCACGCGAATCCAGAAAACATTTGTATATAACACTTGACCAATTCGGTGCGATCAAATGGTCGGATGCGATTTAAGGTTTTTGAATCAATTTGGATAATGAATTTTTGTTGCGCGTTTGCAATATTTTGTTGGTTTGTCATGGCGAACTCCCTTGGTTAATATGCTTTGAAGTTCTGTGGCATCCCCCACAGCAAATATATATAGGTAACGCGCGATATGTTTTCAAGGGGCACCTGTCAAGAAAAAAGATTTTTTGACATATATCCTAATGCTGGTAAAATATAGAACGTTCATATCATAAAAACGTACTGTTGCCAATAATGGGCGGTATGGGTATGAACCCGGGTCTTGCCAATAATGGGGGCACGGCATTTCATCGAAAACAAGGAGTTAAATGATGAAAAAAACATTAAGTGCAGCAGTTGCATTGGCCGTATTTGCGGCGCCTGCGGTTGCGGCCAACCTGGAAAACCCACTGTATATGCCAAAGCAGGGTACGGGGTATTCCAAAACATCTGCGGGTGTAATGTACAAAATCGCGGATGATTCAGATGCACATCAAAAGAAAAATCATGATGGCGCAACAGAATTTCCAATCTGGCGTATTCACGAAGAATTGGGATACGGTATCTTGGATAACCTAGAGGCTTATGCAAAGTTCGGGTATACCCACGACGATGATATCGGACGCAAGGGTATGCACCTGGGGCGTGCCGGGGTAAAGTACCGTGCCGTTGATACGACAGATGGTTTTGTTTGGGATTTATATGCCGACGCTCAGTTGGGCGGTATCAGCGAAATGAGTGGTTCATATGATATAAATGGTTTTACATATGACAATTATTCAAATGGTCGCTGGGGCTTTCATGTTGGAACCCAGGTCGGTAAACAATGGTCAAAATTCAGTGCCGCCGGTTTCGTAGAAGTTTTGCGCACATTTGGTAATGACAATAACAGTATTGAGTTAAAGGCGATTGATGCTCGTCAATTAGGGGCTGGGATTTTGACTCGTGCGCAGTTGACAGCAATGGGGTTCCCAGATGAGATTTCTGTTGATTTGAAATCAGCAACGGAAATTAATGCCGGGGTAAAGGCGTTTTATCAGTTGGATGACCGTTGGTCGTTCGGTGGTGGTTTGACATATAAACATCACTCGGATAACGGCGTTGAAGGTTTGGCAACAGATTTGATTAAACCAAATACTGGTAATCCGGCAATGGATGTGATGTTATTGGAGAATCAACAAAAGGTAAAACAGGGCTTGTTGGCGGTTGTTGAAGATATGGAAGATGGGTTTGATGAATATGTGTTGAACCTGACTGCGGCGTATCAGATGACCGATGCCATGCAGGTTGCCATATACGGCGAATATACATTCGACGATGCACATGAAAATTCACAAAATGGCACAGATGTCAAGGCTGAATTGGGTGTGCGCCTGAATGTTCAGTTCTAATGGACAGAACAAAATAAAAAAACTAACATATATTGGACAAAATCCCCGGCGTGCCGGGGATTTTTTTGAACTGTTTTATTATCGGGTTTTATCATTGTTATTTCGGTTTTTGTGGTCGCGGTTTATTTCATATATGCGCTGGGCAGAATAAATAAATGATAACAGCCATAATAATATCAAAATAGTTGTTTGACGGTCATAACCATTTTTTATCATGTCTGTGGTATGTGCGATAACCTGGCCGGTGGCAATGCCGTTAATTGTGATATATGTCAACAAAAACCAATGAAAAGCATTGTTGTTTTTCTTATCGTTATTATCGTTTCGATTAAGATTATAATTTGTGCTCATGCTTGTAATTGTTGTGCAAAATGTTGCTTTTGTCAATATAAAAAGCCTTTTGTTTGTCTGATTTTTGTTTTATGATGCGCATATGGCAAAGGATGTTCCGGATTTTAGTTTAGAGATTGAAAGTGGATTTGACCTGGTCGCCGGTGTGGACGAGGCAGGGCGTGGCCCCCTGTGCGGGCCGGTTGTGGCGGCGGCGGTGATATTTCCAAATCGTGATATTGAAATTCCGGTGGTTATTCGTGATTCAAAACAGATGACTGCGCGCCAGCGCGCGGTGGCGTATGACTGGATTGTGGCAAATACAATATGGGCGGTGGCACAATGCACCCCGGCCGAGATTGATGAAATGAACATTTTGTGGGCGTCAATGTGTGCAATGGAACGTGCGGTTAAAAAATTGCGGTGCGTGCCGCAATTTTGCCTGGTGGACGGGAACAGATTGCCGAACGGCTTGGGTGGTGCGCCAATTGTTCATGGGGATGCGCGGTCGCGGTCTATTGCGGCGGCGTCCATTGTGGCCAAGGAAACGCGTGACAAAATTATGCATGATTTGGCACAACAGTTCCCACAGTATGGATGGGATAAAAATGCCGGATATCCAACAAAATCCCATTTACAGGCCATTGAAAAATATGGTATAAATTCGCATTATCGTAAAAGTTTTGGACCGGTTAAGGAAAGGATAAAAAATGAATCTGAGGACGATTAAAAATTTGGATCTGCGTGGCAAGTATGTTTTGTTGCGTGATGACTTTAATGTGCAAATTGTGGACGGAAAAATTACGGATGCGTTTCGTATTGAACAAAGTATGCCGACAATAAATGCTTTGCGCAATGCGGGCGCACGAATTGCGATTGTGGCACATCGTGGCCGGCCCAAGGGTGTGCGTAATATGGAATATACTTTGCGCCCGATTGCGGAATATATGGGTGTGGAATTAATACCGGATTGTTTGGACCGGGACTTTATGCCGAATATGCGCGATGGGGATATTGTACTGTTGGAAAATGTGCGTTTTTATGCGGGTGAAGAAAAAAATGATCCGGCCTTTGCGGCGGATTTGGCGCGTGGTTTTGATGTGTTTGTAAACGATGCCTTTGCCGTATCGCATCGCGCACATGCCAGTACCGTTGGCGTGGCGGAAATATTGCCGTCGTATGCGGGTGATTTGTTGGCATCGGAAATTGAACATTTGTCGGCGGTTATGGAAAATCCGGCGCGTCCTTTGTTGTCAATCGTCGCCGGCAGCAAGGTTTCAACAAAAATTGGTGTGTTAAAGGCTTTGGCGCGGTTGTCAGATACGCTGATTATTGGTGGGGCGTTGGGTACAACTTTTAACTATGCGCAGGGTGGGCGTGTTGGAAATTCGCTGTATGAAGCCGACCAGAAGGATACCGCATTGGAAATCTTGGATTTTGCCGAAAAGAATAATTGCCGGGTATTGTTGCCTTTGGACAAGGGGGTGGCCAAGGAATTTGCTCGTGATGCCGTGCGTATGAACAAGGACTTTACCGAAATAGAAGATGATGATGTAATTATCGATGCCGGAATTCAAACAACCGCGCGTGATGTTGCAGAAATTCGTAATGCCAAAACGGTTATTTGGAACGGCACGGTTGGTATGGCCGAGTGGCAACCAACATGGTCGTATGGTTCGTTTGCGATTGCCAATGCGATTGCCGAACAAACACGCGCCGGTAAATTGGAAAGTATTATTGGGGGCGGGGATACCGTTGCCGCATTAGAGGCGTGCGGTGTCAAAGATGATATAACCTATGTTTCAACCGGGGGTGGGGCCTTCCTTGAATTTATCGAAGGGCGGATATTGCCCGGTGTCGCAATACTGGAAGACAAGTAAAAAAATCCCCCGGTTGGGGGATTTTTATGATATAATCCCTCTGAAAAGGATTTGGGAATGCGTGGAAGTTTTATTTTTTTTTCGTTGGTATTCTGTCTTGGTCGGGCGTATGCGAATACTGAATTAACGGCGGCGATTGAAAATGTGCGTGAAATGTGTGGTGGCATTGGTGCGGAATTATCTGATATGAAAAAGATGGCGGGTATAAATACCGCTGTTACTGCCGTTGGAACGGTCGCGGGTGGTGTTGGACTGGGGACGGGTATTGCCAAGGCAGGGGTTGATAAAGAATTGGCACAAAAGGAATCGGAAATAGATAAACTTATGAAGAATGCGGGGTTTGTAAAACTTGAAACAGAAGATGAGTTATTAGAGGTTTTGGGTGGAATGTTTGGGCAGACCCAAACAGAGATCGGAAAACAAATTGCGGATTCTATTGCTGTGCGACGTGATGAAATTTCAAAACTGGAACAGAAATCCAAAAATTTGGGTAACTGGCGTACGGGTATGATGGCGACCGCAACGGCGGCCAATATTGCCGGCGCGGTTATTGGGGGTAATAATCGGGTCAAGGGTGATTTGAAAACGCAAATTGATGGGTGTTTGACCTCTGTTAAAACATTGTCGAATGTTCGTATGCAGGCGCGTATGACGGGTGATGTATCCGAAGCACAGTTGGCGCGTGCAGAAAATATAGTTCGTGCATGCGAGGAATGGTCAATGGTTGATATCGGCAGTATAAATAAAAAGGCATCTGGGGCCGCAATTTCCAGTGGAATTGGTGCGGGGCTTGGGTTGGTTGGAACCGTCACCAGTGCCATGGCAAATACGGATGGCACGCGTAATGACAACAGTGATTTGGGCAAGTCAAAAGAAAAGAATCTGAATACCGCATCAAATATATTGGCGGGAGGCACAACGGTTGCCGGTGGTGTTGCGACTGTATTTAATGCAACGCAGATAGGTGCAGTTAAACGCGCGGTTGAAACAGCAGAAAAGTGCGAGGGGGCGTTACGATAATGAAAAGATTATTTGGGCTGTTTTTATGTTGTTTTTGTTTTGTGGGGTATGGTAACGTTGCGCGTGCGGATGATATTGCAGATGTTATTGTGTTTCAGTATGGTGGAAAAGATTATTACTATGATAACATAGATGAATTAAGGGGGGTGTTTGAGCGTCTTATAACAGCCGAGCCATGCTTGCAAAATCAAGACGGATTGACTGTAGATATGATGTTTGGGGCTTTGATTGATGTGTGCAGACAACGTCGGGGCACATTGGATGATTTGCTAAGAAAGCAATATGGTGTTGCGCCCTCGGTTTCTCCAACATTGGGAAGGTGGGGGGTCGACAATATGTGGGATGATAGAAAAAGTAAAGAGAATTCGTTGAGAGCTTGTATTGTTGATATATCTACCTTGGCGCAGGATTTGAAAAAGTTGACACGAGATAAGGTTGTGTTGAGCGTAGGAACGGATTTGGATGCCTGTATTAATAGTATTAAGGTTGACCCAAATATATACACTTTTGGTTTAGGAGGGGGGTATTATGGTGATAAACCTGTGATGCGGCATATAGCAGATACCCATTTTTTCTGTCCGCTAGATGTTGTGGTTGAGAGTGAGGCCGATTTGGCAAACGTTAGGAATTTAAATCAAGAATATACGGGTAAGAAATTTACATTTATGGATGAGTATGTTAAGCAAGCAGAGGGACAAGAGAAGTCAAGCGCAGATATGAAGGCCGATACGGTAATGGTGTTTAATGGAAGTATGTTGGTTATGTGTCAGGGTGGGCATGCCGTTCAGATGGGGCGTCCCGTGTATTCCGGGTACGATGGGTGTTTGGGGGGGGATAGTCAGGATTTACCGGCTTATGGTTCATTGCCGGATGGGGTATATCTGATGAATGTTGGAAGGAATGTTCAAAATCTTGATGGAAATGATGATTTGGCTGGTTTTGGAAAATATAGAATTCCGTTGAAACCATCAAATGAGTCCAAGACATATGGGCGCAATAATTTCTATTTGCATGGAACCTATGATCCTGCTAAACGTCGTTCATCGGGTTGTATTACATTGGGTGTGAATATTGATGAATTTATTGAAACAGAATGGTTCCAGAATCAGATAAAAAGTGGAAATAACATATTAGTTATCGTGAAAAACCAACTGAATTCAGCGGTAGATAAGTGATTTATAGAATCTTTCTATGATAAAAAATCCCCCGTATAGGGGATTTTTTATCGTTCATTTTCGCGGCGTTTTGCCAGAATGATGCCTGCGCCACCCAGTGCAATCGCGCCGGTAAGACCGCCCAGGGCCATTACGCTGTATGTTGCGTATGGCGATGCTAGGTAATATTCACGCGTTGTTTCATGATCTTTTTCGTATCCGTTGATAACAGGGGTTGAATAATAATATTTGTGTTCTTTTGGTGTGTTAAAACTGTATGCGGTCTCAAAGCGGTTCTTTAACGAATAATTTTCTAATTTTTCGTCGCCTAGATACTTTACACCATGTGCTGCCAGTCCCATAATCGGTATGATGATCGCCGTTGCCAATGTGCCACCCAATGCACCCAATGTACCATATTTCACAGCAGATGATGCACGTTTAAAATTCTTTTTTATATCTTTCTTGTTCATAATTCAATCTCCTTTGGTTAGTGTTCTTATAACGACCCAACACTATTTATATAGTACAAAAAAAATAAAAGTCAAGGAATAGACGTTAAAAAAATCCCCCGATTGGGGGATTTTTGTGGGAAGGGATTTAATTAATTGCGACCGGCAGGATTGTTTGGCGCTTGGCCGCATCCAGTTGGTGATACTGGAACGGGACGGTTGCAAAATCGATTGATTTCATATCCAGACTGCGAATCGTGCGATTATACATGGTGTGATAGTATATTGTCATGTTCTTTAAATCCGTTGCCACCGTCCACTGGGTCGCAGATGGCATGTTGTTTGGTGCGCCACCGACGGCGAACTGAACGCCCAACGGAACATCAAAATTGTTCAGGATATGAAACGCCTGGTTCACGGTGTCAAGTGCGGTGTCTTGTTCCAATGAATAGGTTTTCAGGAACGCCGCGCGGACAAAGCGCGATACGGGTGTAAAGTCACCCGGCAGCCCCAGGAAGCCCGAGCCCGAGCCAAATGAACGCAGCGTTATTGGGCCGAACTTGGTTGGGCCCGCGCCGCCGGGATGCAGATTTACATAATTGTTCAGGTTGGTCATTTGCCACGGAAAGCCCGGCGCATTGGTCAGAACGCCAATTTCATTTTCATAGAAGTTCGGGACACCGTTTACGATTTCCAGGACAACCTGGCGACCGTTGGGTTCGGTTATGCGCCAATGGACGGTACCGGCACTTTTGTCCACGTTGATAATGCGGACGTTGTTAATGGCAGCCTTGACCTGGTCAATGGTGGAAAAGCGGGACAGTATCCATGATACAACCTGAAAATCGGCCAGGGAAATGTCTTTGTTGTCTTCGTTGTATGGTTGGTATTTGCCATATTCCGGGAAATAGAACAGGGCGGCCGACAGGCCCGCTTCGTTGGTGCCGTCGATTATAAATTCGGGTTCGGCGGCGGCCAGGCCCGCATATCCATAAAGTGATACGAATTCCAGGCCGTCCATCGTTCCGTCGGGTAATAAGGATTGGTGTGTGCGCCCGCGTGGTACGATGACGTACATGCTGTTGTTTTCGGTGCGTGACCAATCCATGGTACGTGCAACGACGGTTGCATTATCGCGCGATTTTAGTGTTATGCCTGTGCATGCGTCCGCCGACTGAATCAGCCCCAGGCATACGGTCAGTGTTGCAAATAATTTTATTTTGTGCATTTTGCTCTCTCTTGGGTTGAATTAATTATTTCTGTTTTAGGGGAAAATTGCACTAGGGTTGATTTCACATAAGATTTTATTTGCAATTTATAAATCAAGGGTATATAATACGCGTCGCATTGGGGCATAGTTTAATGGTAGAACTCCGGACTCTGACTCCGTCAGTGTTGGTTCGAATCCAGCTGCCCCAACCAAGATAGACAAACCCGCCGATAAAGGCGGGGTTTTGTTTGGTTCCTAATATTTTCAGCGAGTTCGAAAGTTAAAATCAAAAAAGTGGTGAAAAATCACCACTTTAGAACTAATTTAATTTTTCTGCATAGCATCCAATAACAGCCCAATTTTCGTCCGCAACCGGTTGTGCAACCATTGTGCGAATTGTGAAATCTTGGTCATGACAATAGTTTGGGTCATTCAATGACACTTCAATATAAGAATGTTCTGTATCTGCGTACAATTCTTCTAGATTTAATTCGCCACCACTAGTGAATTGACCGTTCGGTTCCATTTGTTTAGTAATTTCGTCCACGGGACATTTATAAACCAGATGAAATTCTGTTGTTTCTATTCTTTCGCAACCTTCAAAAATAGAATCGTATTTGCTGTAATCCTGGGCACATGCAGTTAATGTGATGATTGGCAAAATAAAAAATAATTTTTTCATACAATCTCCTTTGTTGTGTTCGTTGTTATAATATCATAAACTTGTTTCTAAAATCTATTATTTCTTGTCCAATCTCCGCCAATTCTGTTCGCGAATTGCACAGGCTGCTCCAACCAAGATAGACAAACCCGCCGGTTGGCGGGGTTTTGTTTTTATAAGCGTGGGATTTATTTTGCGACGATGACCATTGCCGTGCGCAGGATTGTGTCGCCGTATAAATAACCGGCCTGCATTTCGTCAATAATCGTATTTGATTTTGCGTCCGGGGTGTCGATAACCTGAATCGCATTGTGGTGCATTGGTTTTAATGTTTCACCAATCGATTTGATGCGCGTTATGCCAATTTGGTCAAAGGCGGATTCCATGGCGCGTGCCATTGACTGAATCCCCGTATCGTCGGGATTGTGTTTTAGGGCCGCATCCACCGCATCCATCACCGGCAGAATTTTTTCAATCACGCCCATTGCGCGATTGCGGGCGCGTGATTCCGCATCCAATGCCGCGCGACGGCGTGTGTTTTCCAATTCCGCCGCCAGGCGCAGGTATTTATCATTCATTTCCGCCAGTTGTGTAGTCAGTTTTTCTGTTTCTGTTGGTGTGTCCGCTGTGTTTTGTGCGTTGGCATCGTCAATGGACACGGATTCAACTGTTACATCTTTTTCTTCGTTCATAATATATTCCGTTTTTCGTACTATATACTTATTTCACACTGGTTATTATAGGTATGAAGTCGTCGCTTTTCAAGGATGCACCACCAACCAACACGCCATCGACGTTTGGTATGGACATAATTTCGGCGGCATTTGATCCCTTGACCGATGCGCCGTATAGTACCGGTGTGCCGCCCAGCCCCATATCGGATAATGTGTTCGCAATCAGTGTGTGTGCCGTTGCGATTTCTTCGGCCGTTGGGGTCAGACCCGCACCGATTGCCCAGCGGGGTTCGTATGCAATTATGATTGGGGTGTTGACGTCGGAAGGGATGCTTTCGCGGACGCCCGATTCGATTACGGCCATGGTTTTGCCGGCCTGTTTTTCGTCCATGGTTTCGCCAACGCAGATAATTGGAATCAGTCCGTTTGCCAGGGCCAAGGTCACCTTTTGTCGTACGGTTGAATTTGTGTCGCCATGGTATTGGCGGCATTCACTGTGTCCAACAATTACGTATTTTGCACCCGTTTCTGCGACCATTTGGGCGGAAACTTCGCCGGTGTATGCGCCATGTGTGTGGGTGCTGATATCCTGGGCGCCGATGGATATGCGGCCCGGGGTTGTGCCCAGCATTGTATATGGAACGCATAATATAATGGTGTTTTGTGTGTCGACGGATGATAAATCGGCTATCATTGATTCAAGATTAGAGCGGGTGCCGTTCATCTTCCAATTTCCTGCAATAATTTTCATTGTAATTTCCCCTTTTTTTTATTGCTTTTTGATATTTCGTTTTGCTATGTTAGCGCAAAAGGGGAACAAATGCTAGAATATTTAAGAAACGCATCAGAAAAACCAGTTGCAAAAATTTTAATTGGAATATTGTCTTTTTCCTTTGTTGGATGGGGCGTGGCCGAGTGGATCTTTGGCGGGGGCAGTACGGAAACATCTTTGATGAAGATTGGTGGTAACGATGTTACGGTACAGCAGTTTAATAGTGTAAAATCAAACGAATTGGCAAAGATGTCGCGTGATGAGCAACGTGCCATTTATACCGATGCAGAAAGTCAGGATAAATTTAATCAGCAGGTATTGCAACAAATGGCAAGTGAACGCATGGTGCAAAATCGTGCGGATGATTTGGGCTTTGTGGTGACCGACAGACGAATCGCCCAGGAAATTCGTCAATATCCAGAATTTCAGGTAAATGGACAGTTTTCAACGTTGGCGTTTGACCAGGTGTTGATGAATTCTGGGTTAAGCGAGGCCGATTTTGCGGCGTATCTGCGAAGTCAGGTGATGCGCTCTATGGTTTTGGGGGCGGTTGCAGAACCCGTAAAGGTGCCCGAATTTGTACAACAGGCGACCTATAATGCGCGATATGGTCAACGTGACATAGAATATGCGACTGTTAAATATTCTGATTTCACGGTCGGGGTGCCTTCGGATGATCAGTTGGCCGAATATTATAGGCAAAATCCACAAATTGTGCCGGAAACACGTACCGTTTCCTATGTTATGGTTGATGCCGATATGTCACAGCCCGATAAGTATGACGAGGGGTATGCAATCGCGATTAAGGTTGAAGATGATATTATTGCCGGTGAATCAATGGCGGATGCCGCAAAAAAGCATGGTGCCCGGTATGTAACCTTGGGGGCCTTTGGGCGTGATAACCGTCCCGTGGACAAGATTTTGACCGATTCCATGGTTGCAAAAATCTTTGATATGGATGAGGGGTTGGAAAGTGAAATGATTGAAACCAAGGATGGATTTTTGTTCGTTCGTGTGGATAAGGTTAATCCATCGCATACCGCAGATTTTGAAACCGTAAAGAAATCGTTGGTTGCGGATTGGAAGAAGTCCGAACAGAAAAAACAGGCCTATGTTCGTGCAAATGAATTATTGGTCGAATTAAACAATGGGGGCAGGTTGGCCAACGCCAAGGTGGCAACTGTGTCACGCGCATCGGGTGCACCGGTAGAGGTTTTGGTGCCTGCATTTCGTAATAATGTTGGTCAAAAATCTATTGAAGAAGGCGCAGATGCTTTTTATGTGTTAAAGGTAAACAAGGCAATTGCGCCAGCGGTTGATACCAAAAAAATGGCGGATTTGCGTGATGAAGTGCAAAATATGTCTGATTTGGGTGTGGCCGCAGATTATGATGCCTTTTTAAAGCGTGAATATCCAATCGAGATAAACGAAAAAGTCTATGACAGATTTTTGGGGCATAAGTAAAAAAATAAAAACCGCCGTTTGGCGGTTTTTTTGAAGTTATTCTTTATTGCAGGAATTGTGTCAGGTTGCCCCCCAGGGATTTTAATGCGCCCATGCCACCACTGTTGGCAGAGCCCTGGACAACCTGCATGATGTTGCCGGTGTTGGTTTTTTGCCCCAAATTTCCGATTGTGCCGACCAGGAATTCACCCCACATTGCACGTTTTTTTGCATTTAATTTCGAATTAGAACATTGTTCAATTTTGGCCGTCAGGTTACCCGCCATTTTTGCTTCTTGTTCGGTATAGTCGGCGGTTGTGAAATCGACCAGGTTGAATATGTCGTATATATTTGAAACCTCTTGGCGGTTTTTGCCGGTGCAACTGCTGTTGGTGGGGTCGTCGGTACAGTAATGCACGGTTTTTGCGATTGGATACCCCGCCCAAATCATGTCATCGTTGCCCGATCCCGCATAATAATCAAAACAAACAATAGAGTCTTCTTCGGTTGCCTGGGCAATGCGTACGGATGTTTCGTATCCACCACTGGGCGTTGAACATTTTTTGTTCAGGCCACCCAGGCTGGTATAAACTTCGTTTTCGGTCATTGCGCCGGTTTTTATCCACTCTTTGAACGTGTCGTTTACAAATTTTAGTTCCGTAGATGTCGGTTTACATTCTTCGGTCAGGGCTTTTTCTTTTTTGGTTATTTCCTGAACGCTGCTGACCAGGCCGATTACGGTTGGTATCAAACTGGCCCCGGTTTCTTTGACACTGTTATCCTTGGTTGCGACGGGTGCCGCCTTTTTAATGGTAATGGCATGCGCCGGCACAAATTGTGTCATGCATAGCAAGGGGGCAAAAAGCAGTAATTTTCTGTTCATCTCTCTTGGGATGATTATATCATATTTTTTGGGTGTTATAAATATAAAAATTGCATTTTTGTTATTGGCGCGCTAAACTGGGGGTGTGCAAGGCGATAAACGAAATTTTATTATTTTGACTAAGCACAAACGATTAAAGCGTTTGTGGCAGTTCTTTTTTACAGGTTGGGGATTGGTTATGGTTGCGGCCCTGGTGGCGGGGGCTTTGTTTACCAAGCAGTTGTTGTGGACGCCTATTTCTGCCATTAATATGACGGATATTGTTACAAATCAATTTAAAATGACCGGCGCATCCTTTGTTGGAACCGATAAAAATGGTGAACCATTTAAATTGCGGGCCAAGGTGGGGTATCAGGAATATGACAACCCGGATGTTGTGTTTATGGATTCTGTTGCCGGTACCATCAGTCGGGTTACCGGTGGAACCAAGGTTGTTGATAATATAACCGCAAATCAGGGGCAATATAATCGTGTGCACAAGAAAATAACCCTGACCGGGAATGTTCGGGTGGATTCCAGTAATGGGGACAAGGTCAGAACAGAAGAATTGGTGATAAGATTATGAAACAGTCAATATTGAAAGTTCAGCATTTATCAAAGTCGTACGGTAAACGTATGGTTATCAAGGATGTGTCATTAGAGGCACGACAGGGGGAATCGGTTGGACTGTTGGGGCCAAATGGTGCGGGTAAAACGACGGCTTTCTATTGTATTACGGGGCAGTTGGCGGCGACCGGTGGGCAAATCTTTTTAAATTCCCAGGATATTACGCATTTGCCTTTTTATCAACGTGCACGTTTGCATATTGGGTATCTGCCCCAGGAAAACAGTGTTTTTCGTGGTTTGACGGTGGAACAGAATATCATGGCGATTTTGGAGGTCGTTGAACCGGACAAAAAGAAACGTAAAAAGAAATTAGATTCTTTGTTAGAAGAATTTTCTATATCCAGTTTGCGTAACAGTCCGGCGACCGCATTATCGGGTGGGGAACGCAGACGTGTTGAAATTGCGCGTGCGTTGGCCAATGATCCGAAATTTATTTTGTTGGATGAACCCTTTGCCGGGATTGATCCGATTGCGGTTAATGAAATTCGTGGATTGGTGTCGCAGTTAAAAAATCGTGGGCTGGGGGTTATTATTACCGACCACAATGTTCGTGAAACATTGGGGATTACCGATCGCAGTTATGTTTTGCATGATGGCAAGATTTTAAAACACGGAACCACCGCGGAAATCGTTCAGGACGAAATGGTCAAGAAGGTTTACCTGGGCGAAGATTTTGTGATGTAAAAAACGGGGCCTTGCCCCGTTTTTTTATTCAATCCAAACCAATACGCGGTCGTGTGGGGTGTTGGTTGTTTCGGGACGGCCAATAGGAATGGTGTTGAAACGTGCATCGTCCCCGGCGGCGACGGTATTTGAGTGTGTGCCAATAGGTAAAACCTTGGTGTCGATTGTGCCGGTTTTTAAATTAGTGGCATCGTTTACATATGAAGTTGATGCAAGTGACACTTTTGTGTTTGCATAACACGAAGTGTTGATTAATACAAGTGCGAAAATGGTTACAATAGACAATGTGGCAGAATATTTGTAAAAATTGTTGATACCCTTTGGCATGTTTTTATCCCCCCATAAAAATTCAGCCCAATGATTTTATAAATATCCCACTTATGCGCATTATATCATTTTTATGTGTTTATTACAAATTTTATTTAGAAAATTGATTTTCCAATTCAGTGATATGTGCCATTTGTTCGCGCATAAATGCGATTTTGTTTTCGTTATTGGTTATACTTTTTTGTGTTGTTGGGTTGTTGCGCAGGTCGTCTGATGCCTTGATAAATCGTTTTAACAGGGCGACCATGATGCGATATTTCATAATGTTACGCAGATTGGTGTTTTGTATGCTGGGCATATTGTATTCCGAATTATTGTGTAATTTACAATATGTTTCGTATACGGGTCTGAAAATCTTTAATTCAATTTGCAGTGGCGCAAAAATATCACGATAGATAAAGCGATAGTTTGCTTCGGCAAAATCGATAAAGGACAGGGTGCTGGTTTCGGGGTCGTATAAGACGTTACCTGGGTTCAGGTCGCAATGTGACCATGCGGGTCGTGTGTCGTATTCAAATGTGCCGATTTTGTCACGAATTTTTGACATCTGGGTGACTTCGTTGGGGGTAAACCACTGTGACATTTTGTTGCTTACAAAGTTATCCAGTCGATTAAATTTTAATTCTGATGCGATGCGGTGTCGTTGTATTGGTTGAACCGGTTTTAATTCGTTCATATCAACCAAAAATGCTGCGATTCCGTCAATGATTTCATAACGTTGGCGACGTGAAACGGTCGCAAACAGTTCGCGTGTCAGCGGAAGCCCGTGGGCGCGTTCTTCCAACAGTTGGAATTCGTCATCCTTGATAAAGCGCATGCGCGGAATATTATAGCGCGGATTGCCGACGTTATAGATTTCGTCGATAATTTCTTTGGTTCTGTGTTGTTTGGCCAACCATTGATTGCGCGCATCCGGCCCCAATGTGGGCAATGGGCGTTTCATAACGAAGTCGTTGCCAAAATCGGCAATGTATGTTTCGCGACCGTGAATAAGATTGTTTATGTTTTGTGTCATTTTAGTTATCCCGTGTCAGCGTGTCTTTATGTTTAGTTTCATGCATATTTGTTGCCCACGTTTTTTAAAGAAATTAAAATCGTAATCTTCGTTTGGGGCGCAAATTAACTTTGGTATTGTTGGAATTGGTCTGTTCGCAAGCATGGCGTGGGTGCCTTCCAGTAATGCATTACGTTCTGTGGCAAATAATATCTTTCCGCTTTCTGTTAATGTGTGTTCATCCCTTGGGTCGCCACTAAGACCAACTTGGCTGTGTTCTTTGGTTATGTCTTCTTTTATCCGGCTTGTAATCATTACGTTTCCGAATTTTTGACCGAAAAATGCGGGTTTGAATTCGTGCGCAGACATGCGCATATGATAACTAAGTTCATTGTAATAGTTTATTTGTGAATCAGATGCGCTGGTAAATGATAGGGCGGAAAATTTGCATTGTTCCAATGGTGCAAATGGTGCGTGGTTTATTGCTAATATACTTTTTTGTATGTCGTACATGTCTTGTAAACTGTACGTAAATTTATTGGATTCTTGGTGCAGGTATTTTTCTATCATTCGCAGTACGTATGCGCCATGGCAATGTGTGAAAACAATCATTTTTCTGAAGTTTTCTTTTATTCGTTTGGAACTTAACATTTGTTCGTTGCGGCCGACCATGCGTGGTATAAATGCAAAGTTAAGAATGTCATATATGTAACTTGGGTATGTATTGCTTAGTGGATAAGACTGGTTCATATATGTGACCTCGGTTATCGTTAGACCTTTGCCGTAATCAAACAGGCTTTTGGTGTTGCGAAATTCTCGAAACAGGTTTAGACGATCAAGGCCGCTGTTTCGGTCGCGTAATTTGTAACATGTCGAATATATGTCCAAACCATTTTTTGTGCCGTTTAAATATAATGTTTTGGCAACGGTAATGCAATAATTGCGTGCCCATTCTTGGGTGTCTGTGTTTTCTCCACCAAGTATTAATATGCACGGCCTTGATAAATCCATACTGGTTACGTATTCCAGTTTGTTTGGATTTTCTAGTGGTATTTTGATAAAAGTTGCCTTGCTAATGTCTTTCATAGTTTTTATTGTAGTACAAAAAATATAAATGTCAAGGTTTTGTGCGTTTTTTTGTTTTGATAAAAAATCGTGTTGAAATGTGCGGTGGATTTGTTTTATGCTGTGCTTGGTAACAGTCAAGGGGTTTGTAATGTTAAAATATTTATTAGTATTATCAATAATATGTACGCCGTTTGTTGCAGATGCGGCGCCCAAGAAGAAAAAAGAAGAGCCGATTGTGCATCTGACCGATGAACAGATTTATGAGGAATTAAAGAAATTGGCCCTGGTGTTCGAGGTTGCACGTGATAATTTTGTTGAAGAAGCCGATGAGAAAAAGATGTTAGAGGCTGCAATGAACGGTATGTTGGGGGCATTGGACCCACATTCGTCATATTTGTCGGCAGATGACTTCAAGGAATTTAACGATAAATCGCATGGTGAATTTGGTGGTTTGGGAATTCAAATTACCAGTGATCGTGGTGCGGTGCGTGTGATTTCCCCGATTGATGATACCCCCGCGGACAAGGCCGGGATTAAGGCTGGGGACTATATAACACATATTGATGGCGAACAGGTGTTTGATTTGACACTGAACCAGGCGGTAAAAAAGATGAAGGGGCGCCCCGGGACCAAGGTTAAGTTGACGGTTATATCCGATGATGGAGAGTCTAAGGAATTGACCCTTAAACGTGCGATTATCAAGGTGGAATCGGTTAAGTCTGCCGAAAAAATGTTGGCCGATGCGGATCCTGATGACAAAGAAACGCCACGTGTGGGCTATATTCGTATTTCCGATTTTGGGGCAACAACCGCACGTGATTTGAAAAAAGCATTGGAAAAATTGGAAAAAAAGGATGTCGTTGGGTATGTCTTGGATGTGCGTAACAATCCCGGTGGATATTTGACCGCTGCGATTGATGTGTCGGATGCTTTCTTGGATGCGGGGGAAATTGTTTCCACCCGGGGCAAGGAAAAGTCAGATATTGAACGCGTCTATGCCAAGCCGGGGGATTTAGCCAATGGCAAGCCGGTTGTGGTTCTGATTAACCATGGTTCGGCATCTGCGTCGGAAATTGTTGCGGGCGCGTTGCAGGATAATGGGCGTGGTATTGTTATGGGATCTCAGTCTTTTGGCAAGGGCAGTGTGCAACAGCAAAAACCACTGGGGGATGGTACGGCCATACATATCACGATTGCCCGTTATTATACACCTTCGGGGCGTTCCATCCAGAACGAGGGCATTACACCAGACGTTGAGGTGTTGCAGTCCAAGGTAGAGGTACTGGAAAAGAAGGACAGTTTGTATTCCGAGGCTTCGTTTAAAAATTCGTTGAAAAACGACAAGGCCAAGAAAAAAGATAAAAAGAAGGCCGACAAAGACGAATCGGATGCCGATGAAGAAACGCCATTTGAAGAATTGACGGACGAAGAAAAAGATGCGCGTGACTATCAATTACAACGTGCAATGGGGATGGTGATTGCAATGGGAAAAATGCAGTCGCGTATATCGGCAATCCCGTTGGAATTTGATGAAGATTTAGAAGAAGTGGACGATATAGAGGAATAATAAGAAAAAACCGCCCAAACGGGCGGTTTGTTATTTGTCGCATGTTTTTTTGTCGCAGTTTGGTTTCTTGTTGCAGCCACCGTCGTGTGCGTTTGAACAATTTTTACATTTACAATTTTTATTTTCTGATTTTGACATGTTTTCTTCCTTTGTTTGTTATTGTTTTGTCCGGACACATTAATGATACATTGGATGTGGGGTGACGACAATACGTGTCTTTTCCCAAAAAAATAATGGACGGGATTGCCGTCCATTATTTTTTTTTGCTATCGGTCAGCGCTTAAATCCACCGGGCGGTAAAATTTAAGAAAGTCATTTATGTTGCAGCCGGTTGCAATTAAAATTTTTGCAATGCTGCCCGTGGAAGGCCAACGGGGCTGGCCATACTTGGAATAGCGTTTGGATTTGTTAAATGTGGTTGGGTCCAAACCGCTGTATTTCGCCAGGCCGGAACAGGTCATGTGATGGGCGCTTGCAAATTTGTCGATTGCACCCCAAACGTCGTTATGTGTCATTTTTTTTCCTTTTGGTTATTGTTCTTGTGAACATGTTCCAATTATAAAACATGTTGTTTGTGTATTTTTATTGCTGTTTTTGTGCCGGGGTATGTATAAAAAAGGGGTGGTAATGTGGTGGGTGGCTGGGATTCCTGGGATTTTTTCCGGTTGTTTGTGGGGTAAAATGAGTTTTTTTTCTTAAATTTTAGGGATTTTTTCCCAGTTTTTTGTGTGCTTTTTTGGTGTTTTTTCCCAAAAATGGGTGTATTGTATATAAAAAGAGGCAAAAAATGGCGACGATAAAAACAAAAGTGGCGTTTCTGCGTGAATTGTTGGCATTAAAAGAGGTTATAGATATAGGTCAGATTCAGGCGGCGGCCGAACGTAATGGAATCAAGCATTCTAATTTATCAAAAATGATTGCGGATTTAGAGGCGCGTTTTAAAACAACGTTGTTGATTCGCAGTTCCGCCGGCAGTGTGCCGACAAATACAACGCGACAACTGTACAGTGATATCGAGGTTATTTCAGATGCGCTGGATAATTTGTTGCAGAATTTAACCGCGCCCGAAGAATTGACCGGTTTTCTGTCTGTTTGGACAGAAGAGGGCTTTGCCAGTTGTGGGATGTTGGCCGAACTGTCCAAGTTCTATGCAAAGTATCCCAAATTGCGTTTGGATATTTTAACGAACTGTCATATGCATATGTCCAGTCCCGATATAACAATAATTGATGCGCGCACACTGACCAAGTTGCCGGGCAAGGCATTGTTTAAATTTACAACCAAGGCAAAGTTTTACAGTACACCGGAATATCTGTATCGACGTGGTGCCCCAAAAGATATGGATGATATGTTGGAAAACTATGACCTGTGTATTCGGCAAAAGTTTTTGCAGTTTCCGGAATTTAATTTCCTGTTAAAACGGGCCAAGAAATTAAATACAACGGCGGATTCGGCTTCGATTATATACCAGTTGGTGTGTGATGGGGCGGGAATTTCGTTGATGCCGGAATGGTGTGCGAATCGCAAATTGGTCGAAGTTCCAAATATTGATTTCTTTTATGAATATACCCTGACCGGATTTGGTAATCCGTTAAAGGTAAAAAGCGCCAAGGTTCAGGCGTTTTTAGAATTCTTTTATGAATTTTGCGCCGAACATGATATTACATTGGAAATGTTTGAATAAAATGTAAAAAGTATTTGTGTTTTTGTGGTTTGTGCATTAATATCGTGTCGTTGTCGGGGTGTAGCTCAGCCTGGTAGAGTACTTGCATGGGGTGCAAGGGGTCGCAGGTTCGAATCCTGTCACCCCGACCATTAAAATAAAAAGTGACCCATGGGTCAGTTTTTATTTTAATAAGTGGGTATAATAGTTCGGTTTCTTGGCATTGAAAATGCCCGGGTTCGAGCCCGTAGGGCGAAAGGGGCCCATAAAGCGTAAGCGCATATGGGAATTACAATCCTGTCACCCCGACCATTAAAAATAAAAAGTGGCCAAAGGCCCTTTTTTTATTGTGTTTGCGGTTGACTGTAAAATAATTTGTGTTAATTTTATCGTGTTATGATTCAAGATGGTGATTTATTTTCGGTAAAAGATTTAAAGGAATCTGTGCAACAGGTTACGGATATGGATTTATTACGCTGTGAACGGGGGCGGGCGTTTGATGTGTTAAATATGACCCCGAATCAATACGCAGATAAAATGATTGGTTTGTATGCCGATGTTAAATCCAGTGCGGTTGATTTGGATAAAAATTTGCGGGATTTGGGATTGCGTACAACGTATAGGTTTTCCCACAAGTATAACATTCCGGGATTGACATATGATGAAATTGTTCACGATGCATATAAGTTAGAGTTCTTATATAAATTGGCATCCAGTCCCTTGCAGATTCATGTGCCGATTCGCAAAAGTGGTGTCTTTGATGATGCCGCGCGTGTTTCATATTATTATGCCCAATATATTTGGGCGGCCAATCCGTCGGCCCGATTCGATTATGCAGCGCATATTATGCCATACCTTGATTGGGGACGTGTGTTGTGTTTCCTGTTGGGGGTGGGGTTTAAATTTCATCCGCGTGATGTTTATGAATTTGTAATGGTTTATAATAACCCAGAATTGGATGAAGCGGGGTTGCGTAAAAAACGTCAGGAACAGGAAGTCTTTAAAAAGTGGTGTGCAAAGCATAACGTGGATACGGGCTGTTTGGTTCTGTGCCCGGGGCATCAGGAAAAATTGCGGAAAATTATTAACCGCACGGATACCCCGTATGCAATTCAGTGGTTGCAACAACTGTTCAAAGTTCGTAAATATTAATCTGTTGTATCTTTGCAATTTACACGTATCAGGTCCGCGGTGTGTATTTCCATTGCGTATGCACGTGCCGATGGTACCGCGCATGGGTCGCAATCGCGGCGCAGTTGGCCAACGTGACATGTAAAGGCAACGTCCTGGCATATGCCATAGGTTGGGGTTTGGATGGCCTGGTTTAAATACTGGGTGGCGATTTCCCAATATTTTTGTGGTACCGCGCGCGGGTCGTATGCCCACATTTGGGCGACTGTATTACGGGTACGGGCGACACAGGGATCGGTTTCCCGGATTTGTATTATGTTTTGGGATACGTTATTGGCGGGATTGTTATTGTTGCGTGTTATCATTATCCATGCAATTATTGATATGCACAGTCCAACAACCAAAAATAACAGTATGTAGTGTGCGATGGAAAATGCGCTGGTGTTGTGTGTGAATTTTTTTGCCATAATGATAGTTCCTTTGATTAATTATTATTTCGATTTTATCATTTTTTGGGTGTAAAAAATACGTGTTTGTTTTCCCAGAATTTATTGCAAAATGGAAAAAAATAGGGTATTATTTAGCCCATAAAACCAAAGGAGGATGTGATGTTTGTAACGGAAAAATTAAAGACATTCTCGTGGGTTAATGTTGGAAATCCCGATCACGAGGATTTTGAAAAACTGCAAACTGAATATAAAATTGATGAAGATACTATTTCGGATATTTTGGATCCGGATGAACAGCCACGCCTGGAAATCGAAGACGATTACAAGGTTATTATTGTGCGCTTTCCAATTATTAATCGTGAAACAGATACTTTGTGGCACACGGAACCATTGTCTATTATTTATACGTCCAGTCGTGTTATTACAGTATGCAGAAAAAGGTGCGATTTGCTGGACAGAATAAAGAAATCTGAAAAGACTTCGCGTGAAGAATTTATTTTGAATATTATGTACTATATCGCGGAATCTTATCTGCGTATGTTAAAGGAATTGAACAAGCGTGTTTTGGCGTCAAAACGTGTTTTGCTGGAACGTATCCGTAAAAAAGAATTAATGGATTTGTTAGAAGTTGAAAACAGTTATACGTTGTATATGGCGGGTATTCGTGGAAATGTGGCCGTGTTGGATAAATTGGAAAAAGTCCGCGGGTTTGTAAAAACCGACGATGCCCAGGAATTGGCCGAAGATGCACGAATCGAATTGGCCCAGGCGACCGAGGTTGTGACTTCGTACAGCAAGATGTTAAAGTCGATTAAGGAAACGTTTGAAAGTGTGATTAATATGGATTCCAATACCAATATTAATCGTTTGACAATGTGGAATATTATCTTGGTCGTACCGACGGTTATTGTTGGATACTATGGGATGAATATGAAGTTACCTTTTGCAGAACATGATGAAACCGCAATCGCAATATTTCTGTTTATTATGATTTTGCTGATGGGGTTTGCGTTGTTTGGGGCAATTCGCCGACGTATTGTCTAGGGCTGGGCAAAGAATCCTGTGAGATTTATGTTGATATTTGATATACTGATATTTAGAATTAATATTGTTAACAATAAAACCAAAAGGGGAAAACATGAAGATTTTTTCTGCAATTCTTTTAACCAGTGTTTTTGCAATGGGGGCCGCATCGGCGGAGTTCGTGGAACCTGTGCATGAAGAAGCAAAACCGGTCGCAACAACAAAAGCGAACCCCAAGGGCGGATTCGTGGGTGGTGCGGAAACCATCGTTACAGTTAAACAGGTAAATGAAATGCGTGATGATGTGCCTGTTATTGTCAAGGGCCATATTGTTCAACGTATGGGGGACGAAAAGTATCTGTTCGAAGATTCGACCGGGTCCATAACAGTTGAAATTGATGATGATAATTGGCGTGGTCAAACGGTTACACCGACCGATACCGTTAAATTGTACGGCGATGTGGATCGTGGTATCTTTAAAACAGAAATTGAAATAGATTATGTTGAAAAGATTTAATAAATCCCCCATGTGGGGATTTTTTTGGGGGAAAATATAAGAACACAAACCTGTTGACAAAAGAATTTTGTGTGTTATTATTGTGCCCGGTTAAATAAAAACAAAAGGATTTATTATGTCTTTGGTATGTGATATGTGTGCCCATTTGGGTAAAGAAGCCGGCAAGCCCTGTACTTTTTCGGGGAATTGCATTGTAAATACGTATAATTTACATGGTACGGGGTCATTTGAAAAATTTATGACACCTGTATCCCAGGAAGTTGAGGCAGAAGAGGTAGTAACAGAAGAAATTGCACCGGCAGAAGTTGCGCCGGCTGTGGTTGCCTTTAATCCGTTCCAGCGTGGAAATGGTTGCCTGTTGGAAGATATGAACGTGCATACCCGCTAATAATTTGTGTATGTTTGATGTAAAATCCCCGTTTGGGGATTTTATGTTTAGGTTGGGAAAGTTACAAATGTGCCAAGAAGATTTTGTTTCTTTGGAAGATTTTGCGGATTATGCCGCAGCCGCCGTTTACGACAATCAGAATTATGAAATTGATTTGCAATTCTATTTGACGCGTCGTTGTAATTTGTCGTGTGATGGGTGTTATATGTCTGCGTCACCAGGTGCATCCGGGGACAGATTGCCCGGGCATGATATTGCGTTTTATTTAAATGAATTCCAAAAAGAGCCGCAGTTTACCCATAATGTTGTGTTTTCTGGGGGCGAAATTTTTACAGCGCCGATTTCATATCTGGAATATAATATAAATCGTGTTTTGGCACATGATTGTGCGCTGCAATTAAAAACAAATGGTTCGTGGATTCAAGATGAAAATACACGTGAAGCAGTGCTGGGGATGTTGCGGCGATTAAAGCCTGGGCGCGGATTAATGGCCGGCACACAGCAGGTGGAAACATTTTTGGCCAACAAACCCCGTTGGTTGTTGCGTTTGTTGGGGCGCGATGTTGTGCGTCGATGGTTATATTGGAAATTACCGACGGTGTCTTTGTTGAGTATGGCTGTATCGGTTGATGATAAATTGCACCCAAAAAAATCTGCCCAATGGTTTTTGGATATTGTCAATAGTTTCGCAGAAGATACGCGATTGAAGCAAAGTATTGATTTGAAAACTTTTACTGTGTCCGGGTCTAAGGCTTTTTTTGGGAAAAATGTACTGAACCGTCCGGGATGTGTCCTGGAAGATAAAAAGGCCGATAAAAATTTGTTAAAGTACACTTTAAATGGGGTACCGGTTGAATCTTATTTTGGGGATTTTGTTGATGTTAATCAGATAACGCACCGGGAAAAATTGGAAAATTTTGTTTTGCCAGCGTTGGGGAATGCGCGGGGACGTTTGGTATATTGCTTTTACCCGGATAAAACGGTTGGTTTGAATTCGTGCTATTTACAATCTGTGGGGCGTGTGCCGTACACAGGGCGTGATGGGGCACCCAAAAGTTTTGATGCGATTCGTCATGATATTTTGGTCCAGTTGGTGTTGGATTATCAGCGTGCGATTAGTAAATAAAATTTTTTGTGTTTCTTGCATAGCACGCAAATGCGTGCTATTATTTTTCTGATAAAAGGGTATCATTATGCAAAATGAATTATTGGTTGAATTGCAGGCGCGCGGTTTTATTAACCAAACGTCAAATTTAGATGGATTGAACGATGCGTTAAATGCGGGAAAAATTACGGCATATTTGGGGTCTGATCCGACGGCGGATTCTTTGCATGTTGGGCATTTGGTGCCGGTTATGATGATGCGTTGGTTGCAAAAGTATGGTCATAAACCAATTACTTTGGTTGGTGGTGCAACGGGGCGCATTGGTGACCCATCTGGGCGCGATTCGGGACGACCAATGATGACCGAAGAAACGTTGGCAAAAAATGTAGCGGGGTTGAAAAAATCTTTTTCAAAATTCTTTAAGTTTGGTGATGGGGCATCTGATGCAATTATGGTTGATAACTATGATTGGATGAAAAATTACAGTCATTTGGACTTTTTGCGTGATTTTGGTACAGATTTTACGGTGCCGCGTATGTTGTCAATGGATTCGGTGAAACGGCGACTGGATAACGGTATGACGTTCTTGGAATTTAATTATATGACTTTCCAGGCGGTGGACTTTTTGGCATTGTATCGCGAACATAATTGCATATTGCAGACATGTGGGGCCGATCAATGGGGTAATGCCATTATGGGAATAGAATTAATCCGTAAAAAGTTGGGCAAAGAGGCGTTTGTATTGTCTACGTCCCTGATAACGGATGCAAATGGTAATAAAATTGGTAAGTCCGCCGGGAACGCGGTTTGGGTTAACGAAGACAAGACAAGTCCATATGAATATTATCAATATTTCCGCAATATTTCGGACGATTTGGTGGAAAAATTCTTGAAAATCTTTACGGAAATTCCATTGGATGAAATTGCGCGTCTGTCGGCGTTGCAGGGTGCAGAATTGAACGAGGCAAAGAAAATTTTGGCGTTTGCGGCAACCGAAATTGCGCACGGACATGATGCGGCGGTTGTGGCCCAGGAAACGGCAAATGCACTGTTTGGTGGTGGGATAAATACGGATAATATGCCAACGGTTGAAATTCAGCCCAGATGTGAAGAAGTAAGTTTGCTGGAATTGATTACAGAGGTTGGATTGGTCGAATCTAAGTCCGAGGGGCGTCGACTGATACAACAGGGTGGATTGAAATTGGATGGAAGGAAGGCAGAGGGTACAGAACGCTTTGAATTAGGGGGGCAACCATTTGATGTCGTATTGCAAAAGGGTAAAAAAGTATTCCTGAGGGTTGTCAGAAAATAATGAAGAAACTGTTTTTGATATTTTCTTTGTTATTTGTTTGTGCGTCCCCCGTATATGGGGCCAGTGAATTATCCAAAATTAATGCCCAAATCAAACAGACCGAACAGCAAAATAAAAAGTTGGAACAACAGGTTAAGTCGTCTGAACGTGAAGTGTCCAGAACAAAAAAGGACCTGGTAAGAACCGCGGATAAGGTAAGTGATTTGGAAGAACAGCGGGCACAGATGGCAAAAAAAATTGCCGAATTGGATGCGCAACGTGACAAGATTAATCGTGAGATAGAGCAAAATCATGGGCGGATTGCCGATGCCGCGGGCAGTATTTTGTTTGTTGCCGCGCATCCCAGTTTCGATTCAGACAGTATGCGGGACTTTGTTTTGACTTCGGCGGTTTTGTCGGGGGTGGCCAATAACCTGGATGAACAAATCGAACGGGCGGAACAACAGGTTAAAGAATTGGAGAAGATTCGTTCGGCACGTGCAATCGAAAAAGAAAAGTTGGACAGAACCGCGAAAAAGTATACCAAACAAAGGAACGAATTGGATAAGTTGTTGCGTACGCGCAGTGCACAGAATGAAAAGTTAAAAAGCCAACATTCTGCCCTGCAAAAGAAATTGCGTGATTTGTCGGCGCGTGCAAAAAGTATTTCAGAATTGTCTGCGGGGGTGGGCAGTTCGGAAATGTCGGGTGATGCGCATTTTTCGCGTCGCAAGTTAAATTTGCCGGTGCGTGGACGGGTTGTTGTACGTTTTGCAGAAAAAACGGCCCTGGGGTTAAAATCTGATGGGTGGCGTGTGCGTACGCGTGGGGATGCATTGGTGATGGCGCCGGCCGATGGTGTGGTGAAATTTGCGGACAGTTTTCGTGGCTTTGGTCGTGTGGTGATTATGTCGCATAAAAATGGATATAATACCGTTATGACAAACCTGGGGCAGATTGATGTTATGTTGGAACAAGAGGTTTTGGCGGGCGAGCCCATTGGGCGCATGAACCCGGACAAGCCAGAGATGTATTTAGAGGTGCGACGTGGCAACAAGGCGGTTGATCCCGCACGATTGTTCAAAGATGAATAAAAAAACGCCCAAAATGGGCGTTTTTATTTCTGTTTTTGGTTATCCAGGGTGGCTGCTTTGGCAATGTCTTGTACTTTTTTCCTGGAAAATAATTTTTTAATTTTATCAATTCCGTTTAAAAACGAATCGATTATGTCTTTTTTTTCTATCCATTCCTCTTCGCGAATGCGTGAATACTCGGCTTTTTCTTGGTCATATTTTTTTAGGCGTTCTTCCATCGTTGTCCCTGGGACTTCGATGTTTGGATCGGTGATGATTGGACGTTGTTTTTTTGCCATTTTATTTTCCTTTGTTTTAAACTACTTCGGTTACGGCGCGCAAAGCACCATCGCGTGATAATTGCACAACGCGGATTTTCTTTTTCATTTCCGATATTAAATCGGAACGGTTGTATGCCGGTTGTGTGTGCAGGATACGGTCCGCAAAAGCGGCATATGCGGCATCCGCGCTTTCTGCATGAATTGTTGTATAAAAGTGATCGTGCCCGGTCCCCAACATTTCCCACAGTATGGATGCGTTGTCGGTTGATATTTCCCCGCCGATAATAACATCCGGCGTCATTCGCACAACCAGGTCCAATAAACGCGCATAGTTAAAATTGTTGGATTGTTCCGTACGCGACAGTACAAAATGCACGCGATTAGCCTGGGGGACACGAATTTCACGGGCGTCTTCGACCGTTATAACACGACTGTTTTTATCAATCAGTGTCAGCATGTGGTTTAAAAATGTTGTTTTTCCGGTTGCGGTTGCGCCCGATATTAAAATAGGGCTGCCATCATTAATTGCAGACATTAATCGATCGTATGGATCGTCGGGACGAATATTTTCGCGTGGTTTTACACGCATCAATTTTTGTCCGCGCTTAAGGTGATAGTTTTCAAAACTGGTATCATGGGCGCCACCGCCACGAATATTTAGTGCAACGCCACCGGTGATATCGCGTTCGTCGTATTGAACATTTGGACCCGCGATTGCGGTAAAACGATGATTGCCGGGCAGGGTTGCATACACAACCGGGATGCCATGAATTGGGTCAAATGGACGTTCATAGATGTTTGCAACCGTGTGTATCAGGTCAACCAAATATTGTTTGCTTAATATTTCCGCATTATAAGAAACCCATGGAACACGTGCCCCGTGCAGGCGCATCCAAACTTCGCCCGCGTGGTTGATGGCAATTTCTTCTACAAACGATGGTTTATAGAATTCTTCCAGTGGTTTTAGCAAAGATTCCAGTACTACATTTGACATCAAGGCAATTTTACCATAAATCGTGACTTGAATCAAAAATGTTTATTTGTTAAAATCAAAAAAAAGAGAGAAAAAGATATGAAAAAAAATTTGCTGTTTTTAATGCTGGGGGCCTTGGTTTTGGTGGGGTGTGGCGGTGGTTCTGATGCGCCATATAATCAGCAGGATTTTGCCCAGGGTGGTGAAGATGCGCCACTGTATAATGAACGTACCAGTGAATTTATGCAATCTGATAATCAGTATGCAAATATCGATTCGTATAAGCCCAAGACGGCCGCGGAAAAGGAACAAAATTCAAATCGTTGGAACACATCGCGTATGGAAACACGTTGGCAAGAGTACAGGGGAACCATGGTGCGTGTTCAAATTCTGTTGGGAAATACCGATTTACGTGAAATGCGTTTGCGTTTGATGCAAAATGCGGATGGTATGGATGTCGATGGTGATGCACGTACGGTTTTGGCCGCAGTTGCCGATTTTGAAATGAAGCGTGTTTGTGGGCGTAATGCAGACAGTATTGTTATGGTGTATGACAAGCCATCTTTTGATGCAATGCGACCAACACCATACTTTGATTACAGGATCGAGGCCGAAGGCGCAACCATGCGTGAATACGGGTTCAGATGTGTTTATAACAACTAAACAAAACAAAAGGAAAGAAAAATGAAGAAAGTAGCATCTATTATGGGAATTTGTGCAATGTTGGGATTGGCGGGTTGTGGCGAAAAAACACAGGTCGCAGAAAATGGTGATACGGTTGTTATCAACTTTGCGGGATATTTGGATGGTGTTCAGTTCCCGGGTGGTACGGCCGAAAACTTTCCTTTAAAATTGGGCAGTGGTCAGTTTGTGCCGGGCTTTGAAGAACAGGTTGTCGGTATGAGTGAAGGTGAAGAACGTGATATCAATATCACTTTCCCAACAGAATATGTGCCGGAATTGGCGGGTAAATCTGTTGTGTTCAAAGTAAAAGTTGTTGATATCGTAGAAGAATAATTTTTGCATGAAAAACGGGGCGCCCCGATTGGGGCGCTTTTTTATTGTTTTCGTATATGGTTTTAGATACAATGGCGGTGTGTAAATATAGGGGTGTGTATTATGGCGATGATTTATTGTCGTGATTGTGGTGCAAAACATTCGGATCGGGCGCGTGCGTGTCCAAAGTGTGGGCGGGCATTTGGTATGGATAAGTCCGCGTTGGTTTATGCGTTGTTGGCGTTCTTTTTGGGTATGTTTGGTGTGCATAAGTTTTATGCCGGACAAAATGGCCAGGGGATTGCGATGCTTATAATGGGGACGATTGGATGGATTTTTATTATCCCTGGGATTGTTGTGTGTATATGGGCATTTGTTGATTTTATTATCGGTTTGGTAAATATTAACAGTCCAGAAAAGATTTTTGTAAAATAAAAAAGTCCCCTTATGGGGATTTTTTTTTATTTACTGCCCGACACAAAAAAAGAGTTTTGTGTCGTTTTTTGTTGCGTATATTTTTTTCTGATGTATCATTGCCGATGTATAAAAAGGTGTATAAAAATGCCAGAGCATGATTGGGCCAGAAAATGGGGACGCGAAAAAGAGTTTAGGCGCCAGGAAAATGAGAGCCTGGGCTTGGTTTTTTGTATGATTTTTGGGCCGTTGATTTTTGTTGCCACGTGTTGTGGACTTAATGATTACGCGCATACGGTGTCGGGGGGGTGTGGTTGCGTTAATGTTCGTTCGGCCAATGGTGTGAAAAAAGACGCGAAGGTTGCGGCGCCGGATACAGGAACTGTTTCTTATGATGAATATGTGCGTGCAAATGCGCGTCGTTTACAGTTACAACGACAAATCGATTCGTTGCAAAACGAAAAACGGTTGTTGAATACAAAATAAAAAATGCCCCAAGTGGGGCATTTTTAGATTGGGTAGTTTTTTCTGCGAAGATGTTCGACATAGGATAAAAAAATCCCCATATGCGTTGTCGCTCTATGAGCCCCAGTTGTTACGTAAAGTTCAAACATCGTTACATAAATAAAAATATCCCACAAGGGGATATTTTCATTTATCTGGTGGCCCTGGTCGGACTCGAACCGACACTCATTGCTGAACTTGATTTTGAGTCAAGCGCGTCTACCAATTCCGCCACGGGGCCAAAGCACAAACTGCGTTTATTTAGGCAGCCTGTTTTGCTTCAACTTTTTTGACCAAACGTGCACTGCGATTCGCCTTGTGAACAGGTTTTTTCGCAGGGGCGGCAGGTTTGCCGGCCTTTTTTTCAATGGCTTTCTTAATTGCGGCCATCTCAGCAGTCAAACGTGATACAGGTTTGGACATTACATAGGCATCCAAACCGCCATGCTTGGTCAATGTGCGCAGACCAGCGGTCGAAATGCGTAATGAAAAATCACGTCCCAAAATATCACTGTGGAATTTTAATGTTTGCAGATTCGGCAAGAACGTACGTTTTGTACGACGATGCGAGTGGGAAACGTTCATCCCAACTTCTGTTTTCTTACCTGTAACTTTACATACACGTGGCATAATACTTAAACCTTTAATTAATAGCGACGCTAAATTTATAACAAAATTAAGAAAAAGTCAAGTGTTGTTTTCATTTTTTTCTTTATTTTATTTGTGTGACGCGTTTAGCAGGTCGGTAATCACCTTGACCGGGGTAAAGGTGGTCAGTGGCGTTTCAACAAATATTGTGTTCCATTTTGCCATTGCGCCGTTCCACAGGCCGGGGCGCTCCATCGCGCGCAGTGTGCGTCCGTTTTTTGATTTTTCGGATATAAAGCCGGTGCGGGGGTCTGTGAATTGCGTTAAGTCAAATTTTTCCCCATTTACGTCGTATGGCATGCAGATAATATCCGTTGGACTGAAAAATTCACCGTCGTGCAAAATATGTTTTTGTTCGGGGGATATTTGACCGGGTTCAACGATTTGCAGACTGGATATATTTCCCGCGCTTTGTACCCAAAATGGTCCACCGCCGGGTTCACCCGTATTCTTGATAATTCCGCAGATGCGCAAAGGGCGGTTCAGGATGTCGCGCAGATTTGTGCTTTCTGGTACCACGATACCCAATGTGTTGCATATGTATTTATGTATTTCCCGGCGATTGGCGGTGCCGTTGTCGATGGCGCGAATATATTTAAATATTTGTTCCTGGGTTTGTATGGCCAGTCCCGCCAGCATTTGTTTATGCAGTATTGTGTCGGCGCGCGCATGTTCGGGGCATACATTATCAATGTTTTTTATAAATATGATGTCCGCATCCAGGTCGTTCAGATTTTCAATCAAAGCGCCATGTCCCGCCGGTCGGAACAGTAATGTTCCGTCGTCATTTCTAAACGGGGTGTTGTCGGGGTTGACCGCGATTGTGTCTGTTTCGGGTTTTTGGGTGGACATTGTTATGTTGTATTTTTTGTCCGTTTGCGATTCGAATTGTGGTACCAGTTTTTCAAACAGTGCCCGAAAGCCGGCGATATGTTCGGGCGATACGGTAAAGTGTAAATTAACGGCGCCGTTGGCACATGCGTATTGCGCCCCTTCGGCCAGGTGTTCGGCCGCACCGGTTTGGGGGATGTTGTTGTATTTATGGAATTGGATTAGTCCCTTGGGCGAATTGCCATAGTTTAAACCGCGGTCGGTTACGATGCACTCTATGATATCGTGCGCGGTTGGGTTTTCGGGCAGATATTGTGTCAGGTCATCATAAAATGCGAATTTATCCAAATTGTCCAGGACCGTTTGGGTGGTTTTGTTCATTGTGTTTGTGGACAGGTATTCAAACAGGTCCTTGAACATGCGGGTTGCCGCACCGGATGCCGGGACAAATTTAATGATTTTAAAGTTGTTGCATTTGTCCGTATAGTATTTGGCGTATGATGCATCCAACATTGGTAATACGCCGTCGTTGATTGTGGCGGGGCGAATTATTTGTGTGTATGGAAACCCGGTTATGAAGTCCGCCATTTGTTGGTTAATTGCATCAATGGTCAGGCCATGTTCCCGTATTTGTGTGATGTCTTGGTCGCTGAAATGTGTCATAGTGCCCCGTCCTTTTTTTTGATGATAAAACAATTTTTATTTAATCGCAAGTGGCGCCGGGGATTTGTTCCTGTGTCTTGAAAGGTGGTTTTGTGGCACTATATATGGGATAACAAAACAACCAAGGAGTTATTGGATGAATCCAGATGATTTACAGGAAACGCCACAACAGGCAATAGAAAAGTATACTACGGATTTTACCAAGTTGGCATCTGACGGCAAACTGGACCCGGTGATTGGGCGTGATGAAGAAATTCGTCGTGCAATTCAGGTGTTAAGTCGTCGTACAAAAAATAATCCCGTTTTAATTGGTAATCCGGGGGTGGGTAAGACCGCCATTGTCGAAGGCTTGGCCAATCGTATTATTTCGGGCGATGTGCCGGAAAATCTGTTAAAAAAACAGTTGTTAAGCCTGGATATGGGGGCGTTGATGGCCGGGGCTTCGTTTCGTGGTCAGTTCGAAGGACGATTGAAGGCCATATTAAAGGCGGTGAAAGAGTCGGATGGTAAAATAATTTTGTTTATTGATGAATTGCATACCCTGGTCGGGGCGGGCAAGGGCGAAGGCAGCATGGATGCGGCGAATCTGTTAAAACCGATGTTGGCACGTGGTGAATTGCACTGTTTGGGGGCGACCACGCTGGACGAATATCGCCAGTATATTGAAAAAGATCCGGCATTGGCACGACGTTTTCAGCCCGTATATGTGGATGAACCGACCGTTGATGATACTATATCAATCCTGCGTGGATTAAAGGAAAAATACGAAGGGCATCATGGGGTGCGTATTGCGGATGCGGCATTGGTGTCGGCGGTAAAGTTGTCTAACCGTTATATCACAGACAGGTTTTTACCGGACAAGGCCATCGATTTAATTGATGAAGCGGCCGCACGTGTTCGAATTGAAATTGCATCAAAACCAGACAGATTGGACGAAGTTGATAGACACCTGATGCAGTTAAAGATAGAACAGCAGGCTTTGAAAAAGGAAAAAGATGAAGAATCTAAAAAGCGCCTGAAAGATTTGGAAAATATAATCAAGGGGGTTGAAGAAGAATCGCGCGCCCTGACAGCAGAGTGGCAGGCAGAACAGCAGAAGATGCGTGGTTTATCGGATGCGATGGCGGCGCTGGATGCGGCCAAGGCCGAAGTCGCAACTGCGATGCGTAACGGGGACTATGAAAAGGCGTCGGCATTGCAATATGGGAAAATTCCGGAACTGGAAGAAAAGATTGCAAAAATGAACGCCGATGCGCGCGAGTATAAAACGGTATTGCCGGAACATATTGCCGCAGTGGTCAGCAAATGGACCGGTGTGCCCGCCGACAGATTAAATGCCGAAGAGCAGTCAAAACTGATGAATATCGAAGATGAGTTGCGTAAACGCGTTGTCGGCCAGGATCATGCGCTGGGGGTTATTGCGCGTGCAATTCGCCGCAGTCGGGCGGGGTTATCTGATCCGCGCAGACCAATGGGCAGTTTTATGTTCCTGGGGCCGACGGGTGTGGGCAAGACCGAAGTGGCCAAGGCCCTGGCAGAATATCTGTTTAATGATGATGCGGCCATGACACGTATTGATATGAGTGAATATATGGAACCGCATTCTGTTTCGCGCCTGATTGGCAGTCCCCCGGGTTATGTTGGATATGAACAGGGCGGGGTGCTGACCGAAAGCGTTAGACGCAGACCGTATCAAGTATTGTTATTTGATGAAATAGAAAAGGCAAATCCGGATGTCTTTAATGTATTCTTGCAGATATTAGATGATGGACGTTTGACCGATGGGCAGGGGCATGTGGTGAACTTTACCAACACCATCATTATTATGACCAGTAATTTGCCCGATATGGAAGCAGTGAAAAAGAATTTTAGGCCCGAATTTATCAATCGTATTGATGAAATTGTGTTCTTTAATTCGCTGGGCAAGGATGTGATGGCGGGAATCGTACGGATTCAATTACAGGGTCTGGAAAAGAGATTGGCAGAACGTCGTATGGGGTTGTCCGTTACCGACAAGGCGATTAAGTGGCTGGGGGATAATGGGTATGATGCCGTGTTTGGTGCCCGTCCGTTGAAACGTTTGATTACGTCGGCGGTGGAAGACAAGATTGCCGATTTAATCCTGACCGGTGCGGTTGGTGAAGGCAGTACCGTATACATAGATGTCAAGGGCAAGGATTTGACAGTTGGTTAAGAAAAACGCCCGGTTGGGCGTTTTTTTTGTTCCTATTTCCAGATGCTGGGCATTGTTGCATAGTCGTTCAGACCGCGTGCATCGCGGTACATGTCACCCACCTGGGTTGCGGTGGCGGATGGCCAAATTTCATACAGGTATTTGCCATTTATTTTTGCAGAATCTCCGGTTAGTGCGGTACAACCATAAAACATTTCTTTTAGCGAGTATCCATCCGGTGTTCCCGATAATTCGCCAAATAAATTTTCGGGGATACCCTTAAGGGCATAGTTTTTGAAGAAGGTTTGATAAAACGAACGGTTTAAAGGTTGGCCATAAATTCCGCCGAATAAATTTTCTGGTATTGTTTCCAGGTTTTGGCAAAATGAAAATGTTCCGTTGAACATGTCATTTGCGGTTGGACCCTGGATTCGCGCAAATAACCCCGATGGTACAGATTTTAATGCGTTCATGGATGAAAAGGTGGTTTTAAACATTGCGTATGCGGGTGCGCCATGGATTCCGGCAAATAAATCTGCGGAAATGGATGGTATGTTTGAACAACCGCTGAATGTATTTTCAAACATGTTGTTTGCGGGGGCACCATCAAGACCGGCAAACAGATTCCCGGGAATTGGTTTGTTTATGCCTGTGCAACCATAAAAGGTGTTTGCGAATATGTATGGGGCGGGTTCACCCGTTATGCTTGCAAACAGGCCGTCGGGAATTTCGGTCAGGGCGGTGCATCTGCTGAACGTATGCATAAACATGTTGTTTGCAGGTGCGCCACGCAGTGTGGCAAATAAATTTTTGTTTATTGATGTAATGCCGCCACAATTTGAAAATGTCTCTTCAAATACAGATGGCGCCATGTCACCATGCAATCCTGCAAACAGTTTTGCCGGGATTTCGCCCGTCAGACCAGAACAATTTGTAAATGTGCGGTAAAATAATTTTTCGGTTGGGTTACCATAGATTTTTCCAAATAGATTTTCGGGAATTTGACCGGTCAGTCCATTGCATCCATTAAATGTATAGGCAAATGTTTGTGTGCCGGGTTGTCCCGAAATGTTCGCAAAAAGTGTTTCGGGTATGTTGCCGGATATTTGTGATGCCCCGAAAAATGTCCCGTTGAACATATTACTGACGGGGGTGCCGTGTATGCCGGCAAACAAGTTGCCCGGAATAGAACTTGTTATATTAGAACAACTGCGAAATGTTTGGTAAAAGCGTGGCTGGGTACCATCGGATAGTGTGGGGAATATTTTTCCAAGGCTGCCAGAAATGCCGGTTATGTTTCGATTGCTTTTAAAACTGATTGCGGCGGTTTCTTCGTTGGTACTGTATTCTGTTGCCAGACCACCGATTTTTATTGTGTATGTGCCTGTGACGTCATAGGGATGTGTGTACGTAATTGTATCTGTGTTGGTTTTTATTTTCTTTTCCGTTTGGCCGTCGCCCCAATCGACATAGAAGGTGCCGGCGGCAGATATGCTGAAATTAAAACTGGATATGGCAGACGTGGTTAATGAAAAACTGAACTGGCCCTGTTTAATAAGTGTTTGTATTGCGGTGTCTGTGGCGATTGTATCTGCGGCGGCGGTGGTTGCGTATGTGCCAGTGCCATAAGTGGATGTTTGTTCGCCGTTTAATATCTTGTTGGCGCGGTCAATCGTTGTTAACAGATATTTCATGTTTGCCGCAATTTGTGGATTGGATAACTGGGGGTTGTATGGAATCGTGATGTCCCAATGCTGTTGTATTGCATCGTGGATGTATTTTACATTAACAACCTGGGCTGCGTGGGCATTCAACGCAAATAATGTACCAAAGATAGTTGCCAAAAATTTTTTCATAATTTGTCTCTCCGTAATCATATGCGTTTAGTATATTAAAAATGTTGCCAGGATTGCAATCTGTTTATTAAGTTGTTTTTCTGCTTTACTAAATTTTGAAAAAATCGTATAATAAAAGGGATTAAAAAGTAAGGAAGGATTTTACAAATGAAAAATAAATCTTGTGTGGCGACATGGGTTATTTCACGTATGTTAATGGTCGCGGGCGTTTTGGTCGTTACGGCGTGTGCAAATTCTGGAAACGACATGGCCGAATATGTTGGTGATGTTTCGACGCCAACCGTTGATTATGTCGAAGCATTGGATGTTTATTCCGCCCCGCACAAGGATTCCTTTCTGAATCAGTTGGCGATGAATTATCGTTCGTATGCAATTTATAATGCCCGGACCAGTGGATATGCGGATATGGGGGAATTGTTTGCGAATAAAGCGGTTGCTGCTTTTAGTGGCGATGTGCCTTTCCCTGAATCTTTGGATAATTGGCCGGTGGAAAATGAACAGGAAGCATTTGAATTGTATACCGCATATAATGAATTGATGGATCAGTTGAAAAATGATGCATCATATGCAAATCCCGAATTGGCGGCCGAAGCCCAGGCCAAATTTGATTGTTGGTTGTCTGCCACCGCCAGTGGTCAGGTTGCAACCGCACAACAATGCCGTGACAGATTTAATAAAACTATGACGGCGTTGCGTGATTGCGAGGGGGGCAAGATCGTTAAGAAAGATTCAACAACCCAAGAAACTGTTATTGATCAGGAAACCGTTATTGAACAATTTTCATCCGAGGCACCTGCGCGCAGTGCGGGTAAATATTATCCGGATACACGCAGTTTGAACGCAATGAACAAAGGTGTAAAAAATCGCGAAGGTGTAATTATTGTTAACAATGTAAATGTGCCAGAGCATTTGATAAAACCGGAACCTGTTCAGCCAATGGTGTTTAATCAAAACATCTATGGTGGCGATAAGTCATTTACAAAAAGCCAGGCGGATAATAGTGTCAGAAACAGTAATAACAATGTGACCGCGCAAATGGATTGTCCAAATGCTGATGGAAAGTGCGAACGTGTGATGGAACCTGTGATGCAACCGCAACCTGCGGCGCCGTCTGTGGCAGTATATGTGGCCGAGAAGGAACATGCCCAACAGCCTTGTCCGGATTGCCCAAGTTGTCCGGACTGTGTTGTTGATGAAATACCGATGATTGGTGACGAGTTGGTTACACGTGAAGAATTTATCAATATGATGATGGCAATGCGTCAGGAATTACAGGCGATAAATGCGCGTTTGGACCAAATTCAGGCGACACAGGGTGAAAAAACCATGATCAAGGTTCAACAGATTCCATTAGAACCCAAACAGCATGTCATGGAAGAGGTGTTTGAAGTGCGCTTTGATTTTAACAAGGCGACCATTAAACCCGAATATCAGGAATTGATCCAGAAATTGGCAACCGCGACCCAGGAAAATAAAAATATCAAGGTTTCTGTGGTTGGGCATACCGATACGGCAGGGACCAGTAATTATAATTATGCCCTGGGTGGGCGTCGTGCCGAAGCCGTACAGAAGATGTTGATTAAGTATGGTATCCCGGCCAGTCAGATTGTTGCGGTTTCTGCGGGTGAAGAAGATTTGGCGGTTCCGACCCCGGACAATACGCCAAATGCGGCGAATCGTCGTGTTCGTGTGGTCAAGGAAGTTCACTATACCGAAGAAGCGAAGCCCGTGCCGATGGCAATCGAGGTGGAAGAGGTGTCTTGGGGCGAATGTGGTGAATATGGCTGTGAACAGTAAATATATTTGATACAAAAATACTTGACAAAAAGTTTTTTGTAGTATATATTGGCTGGCGTCAGAGAGATGTTTTGATAAAGGGCATTTGAAATGACTGATATGGTAAAAAAATTTAGTGTTGGTACAGAAAATCTTGGGGCGGATATGCGTGCGCAGGGTTTTAAAAAGGGTGCCGAGGCAATTAATCTGGCGGCGATATTCCGTGCGCGAAATATCGTTTTTGATGATAACGGTGAAAATAATTTGTAATTCATCGAATTTGGTTTTGACCGCATGGTGTTCCATGCGGTTTTTTATTTTATATACTGAATAAGTATTGGCTGTGGATGATAAATTTTATGTTTATAACCCTTGCCTTGGGGGGATTTTGGGGGTATGATAACACCATTGTTATCGATGGTTTATTGTTTATATAAAGGAAGGTTTTTATGTCTAAATTAATTGTTGATGGTAACTGGGCGGCGGCCGATGTCGCGTACAGATGTGTTGATTTTGCGGCGATTTATCCGATTACCCCCAGCAGTACCATGGGTGAATTGGCGGACGAGTGGTCCTTTCAGCACAAGAAAAATATTTGGGGTGCAATTCCACAGATTATTGAAATGCAGTCCGAGGCGGGGGCGGCCGGTGCCATGCATGGTGCCCTGCAGATGGGCAGTTTGGCAACAACCTTTACCGCGTCCCAGGGGTTGTTGTTAATGATTCCGAATATGTATAAAATTGCCGGGGAACAGACGCCTTTTGTTATGCATGTGGCGGCACGTGCATTGGCAACGCATGCATTGTCCATTTTTGGGGATCACAGTGATGTTATGTCGGTGCGTTCGGTCGGGTTTGCCATGCTGTCTTCGCATAATGTGCAGCAGGCGCATGATATGGCGGCGATTGCGCATGCGGCAACTTTGCGGTCGCGTGTACCCTTTTTACATTTCTTTGATGGTTTTCGTACCAGTCACGAAGAATCGCGTTTAATTCGTATCGAAGATGAAGTGTTGAACAAATTAATTCCAAATGATTTGGTGTTGGCAAATCGTGCGCGTGGGATGAGTCCCGATAAGCCGACGATTCGTGGTACCGCACAAAATCCGGATGTTTATTTCCAGGGGCGTGAAGCGGCCAATCCATTGTATGCAAAGACACCCGAAATTGTGCAACAGTGTATGGATGAATTTGCAGAATTGACGGGGCGTAAATATGGCTTGGTGGATTATGTGGGGGATGAAAGCGCGGAAAATGTTATTGTTGCCATGGGCAGTGCGGTGGAAACCATCGAAGAAACATTGGCGCATTTGCCCGCGGGATTGGGGGTGTTAAAGGTGCGGTTGTATCGTCCTTTCCCTGTCGATGCCTTCTTGGCGGCGTTGCCGAAAAGTGTGAAACGAATCGCTGTATTGGATAGGACCAAGGAACCCGGCAGTATTGGTGAGCCGTTGTATCAGGATGTTAAATCGATTGTGCCGGATGGGGTTGCGGTCTTGGGCGGTCGATATGGATTAGGGTCCAAGGAATTTAAACCACGTGACGTCAAAGCGATATATGAAAATTTAATGCGTGGCACGTTACATCATAACTTTACCGTTGGAATTGACGACGACCTAAGCGGTTTGTCTTTAAAGACCGATCCGGCTTTTTCTGTTGAAGATCCGAATTTTAAAACCGCTATTTTGTATGGTATTGGCAGTGACGGTACCGTTGGGGCGGTAAAAAATATTGTTAAAATTGTTGGGGAAAATTCTGATTTGTATCCCCAGTCCTATGCCGTTTATGATTCCAAGAAGTCGGGCGGACTGACCGCGTCGCATATACGTTTTTCGGATGCGCCAATAAAAAGCCAGTATTTGGTCGAAGTGGCGGACTTTATCAGCGTTTCAAATTTTATGATTGCCCAGCGTTTTGACATATTCCGTGGATTGCGTGCGGGGGGGACGGTTATGATTAATACATCCCTGGCACCGGATGTTGCGTTCGCGAATTTGCCACGTGATACCCAGGAACATTTAATTCGAATTCGTGCAAATGTTTATTTCCTGGACGCGAATCGTGCGGCGGCTGAATTGGGGTTGGGAAATCGTATTAATACCTTTATTATGTTGAATTTCTTTAATTTGACAAAGGTTATTGATCCGGCCCAGGCCGCAATTAGTGCCAAGACCGCAATAGAAAAAACATACAAGAAAAAGGGTATGGATGTGGTTCAGGCAAACTGGGCCGCGGTGGACAAGGCCGCCGAATATTTACATAAATATGACGTGCCGTCTTCGGTGTCGAATTTTGCGCCGGACTTTATCCCGGCGATGACGTTGGATACGCCCGCCGAAATTGCAGGTACCCTGGGGGAAATGGCGGCACAACGTGGTGATGCAATTCCGGTGTCGCGTTTTCGCATAGATGGTGAATTTGGTGGCGGACAATATCCGGTGGGGACGTCGCGCTATGAAAAGCGGGCGGTGTCCGATCGGGTCGCAACTGTTGATTTGGACAAGTGTATACAATGTGGCAAATGTTCCATGTTGTGTCCGCATGCGGTTATTCGTATCAAGGCCATGACAGAGCAACAGGCCGAACAGGCGCGTGCGCATGGCGTGCGTGTGGTGCCAATGAAAACGCCTGAGTTGGGACCGAATATGTACTTTACAATTAATATTTCGCCGGCGGATTGTACGGGATGTAATATTTGTGTCAAAAATTGTCCGACGGGGGCTTTGTCTATGGTGCCGGCACGGGATGTTATGACAGAACAACAGGCGGCCTTTGATGCGGCGGAACAATTACCGGATATTTCGCGGGAAAAATTAAATTTGAATATCCCAAAACATGTCGAATTATTGCCGCATTATTTTGAATTCCCGGGGGCCTGTGCCGGGTGTGGTGAAACGCCGTATGTGAAATTGTTGGCGCATTTGTTTGGCGATCGTATGGTGGTTGCCAATGCAACGGGATGTTCGTCTATTTATGGCGCGAATTTGCCAACAACACCATGGACCAAGGATAAGCATGGACGTGGGCCGGCGTGGTCAAATTCTTTGTTTGAAGATAATGCGGAATATGGTTTGGGTATGCGTTTGGCATTGAATCAGAAACGTCAGTCTTTAAAGGGATTGTTGTTCGAATTGGGAATTGAAAACGTAGAAGAAATGTTTGACGAAACCGATTCGAAAAAACAACGCGAAATAGAAGAAAAATTGCGGGCACAGTTGGCAAAAATAGAAGGTCCACGTGCACGTTTGGCGGAAAGTCAAATTGGTGAAATTGTTGATAAATCTGTTTGGATTATCGGTGGTGATGGCTGGGCGTATGATATAGGTTATGGTGGCGTGGATCATATTTTACACAGTGGCGAAAATGTGAATATTTTGGTTTTGGACACCGAAGGATATTCAAATACCGGTGGACAACAGTCCAAATCAACACCTTTTGGGGCCAGTATGAAGTTCGCAATCGGTGGCAAGAATCATGCCAAAAAGGATTTGGGGATGATTGCGATGATGTCTGGGGCGTATGTGGCGCAAATTGCAATGGGGGCAAATCAGGCCCAGGCGATTCGTGCATTTCGCGAAGCAGAATCTTTTAATGGACCATCGATTATATTGGCGTATGCGCCGTGTATTGCGCATGGGTTTGCATTGCAAAATGGGCCTGCGCATCAAATGCAAATGGTTCAGACCGGTGCGTGGCCATTGTTCAGATTTGATCCACGGTTGATTGCAGACGGTCATAATCCATTGACAATGGATTCAAGTGTTGATAATCCGTTGCCATTGGAAGAGTTCTTGAAAACGGAAAGCCGATTCGGTGCGGCGCGTGCGGCGAATCCCCAGTTCAATAAATTGGTTGATTTGGCCAAGGCAAATAATGCATATAAAAGTGAGTTAAAAAAACATATTGCACAGTTTGCCATGTTAAATAAACCGGTTGTTAAAGAAAACGGAGAAGGTTAGATATGAAAAAAATTATTATCGCATGGGCTGTTTTGGTGTGTTTTGGTGGGTGTACCTTTCAGACCAAGCACAGGGGGTATGTGTTCCCGTCTGATTTGGATGGTCAGGTTGCCAATATAAAAACAACATCAGAATTGATTGAAAAAATTGGTGCCCCCCAGGTAAAAACCGTTTATGGGGAACCGGTATGGATTTATTTTGGTGCCGATGAAAATTATCGTGGGCCATTGGCGCCAACCTTTACCGATGAAACGGTATTGTTGGCGTGGGTCAAGGGGGAACGGGTTATTAAAACCCAGGTCTTGCGCGATCGGGATTTGCCGGATGTGAAAATCGCAGAAGGCGAAACCCAAATTCCTGCGGCGATTGAATTAAATGCACTGGAAGAACTGTTTAATAATATTGGACGTTTCAGCCCCGCAGGATTGGGACAGTAAATGTATGTTTTTTTATCTTGTTTAAAAGTCTTAAATAATGTAAAATAATAAGCATGAGAAAAAGAATTGCTTTTTTTGCCCTGGTGGCGTTTTTATCCCCGTTTGTTGCAAATGCGGCGTTCACGTCATGTGGACCGGGGTATGTTTTAATCGAATCACGTAAAAAAATTGATGGTGTTCCGGCTGCCGAGTGCCAAAAACTGTGGTGCCGTGATTTGGAAAATGGTCGTACCATGGGGACGGATGATAAACCAAATAGTGGGTATCAGGCCACGTCAATGCCGGTCGAATTGTGTGATGCCGATGGTAATTGTGTGGAATGTTGGGGAACGCGTAAGTGGTGCGCGGGCGAGGCACGTGGGGATTGGAATCCGGAATATGGGGCCTATACCCGTGGTGGTGATAATGCGACATATTTGTCCTATCAAAAGGGGAGTTGTTTTGCATGGCGCCTGGAAAAGCCAGAGTGTGAATCGGGGGAAACCGCGGTTCTGCAGGATGGCAAATGGGTGTGTGCGACGTCTTCGGGGACAAGTGAAGCCAGTCGCGCATCGGGTGTACGCAGAACGGGTACACTGCGACGTTTGTAATGTGATTTTATATCCCGGATGTTTCCGGGATTTTTTTTGTGTCAATTATTTGTTTTTCTGTTTTTTTTGTGGTATAATGTCACGGACGAGAGGATGGCAACCGTAAAAGGGTATCCATAATGCCAAGTAAAAAATTAGATTTTAAAGCGGGACAATATGTTGTTTATCCAACCCAGGGCGTTGGAAAGTTGTTGCGTATAGAAGAACAAACAGTCGCCGGTCAAAAGATAAAAATGTTGGTGATTGATTTTGAACGTAATCATATGACATTGCGCGTTCCGGTTGAACGTGCGGAAATTTCGGGATTACGTCCGTTGACGTCTGCCAAGAAAATGGACGAAGCGATTGCTTCTGCCAAGGGCAAGGCCGGTGCCAAGCGTATGATTTGGGCACGTCGTGCGGCACAGTACGAAGAAAATATTAATTCGGGCGATCCGATGCGGTTGGCCGAAGTGGTGCGTGATTTGCAGCGGCGCAGTGCGGCGGATACTATGACTTTTTCTGCGCGACAGTTGTATTTACGTGCCTTGGAACGTATGGCCCAGGAATTTGCCGTTTTGCACAAGATTGATTTGGATGCGGCTTCGGATAAAATTGAAGATATTTTGGGTGTGCCCAAGGAAATAGATTTAAATGCCGTCGAAGTGGAAGATGAAGAAGATATTGAAGACGAAGAAGTTTAAACATTAACCGTCCATTTTGGACGGTTTTTTATTAAGAAATCCCCCGGTTGGGGGATTTTTTATTCTTCGGTATGTTTCTTTAATTTTTTACGTGTATTGCTGTCCAGTTCTTTTTTACGCAGACGAATAGTATCCGGTGTTACTTCGACCAATTCGTCGTCCAGGATATAGGACAGCGCTTCTTCCAATGAAATGCGACGTGGTGGCGCCAGGAACAATTTTTCATCCGCCGTAACCGATCGCATGTTTGTTAATTCTTTTCCCTTGATCGGATTTACTTCCAGGTCATTTTCTTTGCTGTGTTCGCCGATAATCATGCCGGAGTAAACTTCGGTCTGGGGGTCGATGAACAGTGTGCCGCGGGGTTGCAGATTAAATAAAGCATACGTGGCGGCGGAACCTTTTTCCATCGATACCAATACGCCCGGGCGATATTGTTGGATTGCACCACGATATAAATCATATTTGTCAAATACGCGGTTCATAATACCTGTGCCGCGTGTGTCGGTGCGGAATTCTGACAGATATCCAATCAGACCACGTGAAGGTGCCGAAAATACAATGCGTGTCTTGCCGGCGCCCGAAGCCTTCATTTCTGTGATTGTTGCCTTGCGCTTGGTCATTTTTTCAATGACAACGCCGGAAAATTCGTCGTCAACGTCAATAACAACATCTTCGATTGGTTCCAGTTTTTCGCCATTTTCGTTTGTTTGCATAACAACGCGTGGGCGACTGACGCTTAATTCAAAACCTTCGCGACGCATTGTTTCAATTAGAATACCCAGTTGTAATTCTCCGCGGCCGGAAACTTCGAATGCTTCGTTGTTTTCGCTTTGTTCAACACGCAGGGCGATGTTTGTTTCTGCTTCTTTGAACAGGCGTTCACCAATCATGCGGGATGTTAATTTTTTACCGGATTTACCCGCCAGGGGTGATGTGTTTACGAAAAATGTCATGGTCAGGGTTGGTGGGTCAATCGGCATTGCCGGGATTGGTTCGGTAACGGATGGATCGCATAATGTGTCCGCCACGGTTGCCTTGGAAAAGCCCGCAACGACAACGATGTCGCCCGCGGATGCGGTGTCGCGTGATACCTTTTCTACACCGCGATGTTCAATAATTTTTGTGATTTTGGCATTTTCAATAAATTCGCCGTTGCGATTGATTGCCTTGACCGATTGGCCGACGCGAACCGTACCGGATTCAATTTTTCCGGTCAGAATACGTCCGACGTATGGGTCGGCCTCTAATGTTGTGGCCAGCATGGTAAACGGTGCGTCTAGTTGACAGCGCGTACCATTGCAATCAGGGGCGGGGACATGATCCACAATTAATTGAAACAGTGGTGTTAAATCTTTGCGTTCGTCATTTAAATCGCGTACCGCCCATCCGTCGCGGCCGACAGAATACAGGTACGGAAAGTCCAGTTGGGAATCTGTTGCGCCCAGTTTGTCGAATAAATCAAACGTTTCAGACAGAACTTCGTCGGGGCGTGCATCCGAACGATCAATTTTGTTGATGCAAACTATTGGACGTAGCCCCAGTTTTAATGCCTTGAATAATACGAACTTGGTTTGGGGCAGGGGACCTTCGGAACTGTCCACCAACAGGACCACGCCATCGACCATGGACAAGATACGTTCTACTTCGCCACCAAAATCCGCGTGCCCGGGGGTGTCAACGATGTTGATTTTGTATTCGCCCCATTGGATGGATGTCGGTTTCGCAGAAATTGTAATGCCGCGTTCGCGTTCGATATCACCGCTGTCCATTACGCGTTCATCAATGCGCTCGTTGTCGCGGAAGGTGCCCGCCTGTTTTAACATGTTGTCAACCAGGGTTGTTTTGCCGTGGTCAACGTGTGCGATAATTGCAATGTTGCGAATTTTCATGTTTTGCCCCATATTTTTAGTCTAATCGGGTACAGGGTATACCCAAAAATAAGACATTTCAACTTTTTTATGCAAAAATATTGACATTTGTTTGTTTTTGTCTATATTAATTGTGTGAGTTTTGTATGACTGGATAAAAAGGAGGTACAGATATGACACAGGTAAGTAAAGAAGAAAAGATTTATAGTGAAATAAAGGCTTGTTTTGCGAATTTTCAGAAGTTGGCGCGCATTTCTTTGCAGCGTCATTGGAAGGGTATGGGGCGTGCGGAACGCTATGCCGCTATGCGTGGGTTCGTACAATTTGCTGATTTGATAGAAAATCCGGCAAAATATTTTTCACGTGCCACAACGGAAAAGGCATGGCGTGCACGTGCAGAAGAATTTGTTTCGTCAAAGCGATTGAATGCCCGGGATGCCTATAATGCATATTATATAGTTCAGGACCCCAAGGGATTGGTAATGAATATGGTTGGTGATGCGTTTCATGGCGGGGTTGAATTGTACAGATTATTTTATGTGTTCTGCGAATCTGTACAAAAGTGGGAGTATAATCGTACTTTAAAAACAGGATTGGCAGATGCCAATGCAGAAAGGTATGAGTGCGAGATTGTATCTACTGCTAAACGCATCAAGGCCTTGGCTGATATTCATTCGGCAAATCCGTTGGTGCGACCAATAAAACAGTTTTTATATGAATTACAAAAATAAAGGGGGTAAAAAATGATAGATTATGATGCAACTTTACAGAAATTTTTTGATGAAATAATAGTGTTTCTGAATAAGCGTGTCGACAAGGCAAAGGATAAATTTGAAAGAGAGCATATTATGAACGCGGTGCGTTGTGTTTCCATTATCGCGGCGAATCCAAAAAAATATGCGGATTATGATGCACGTGTTCAGGATCATCTGATGGCGGACCCACGTGCTTTTATGCCCAACCCATATGATAATTATGTCTTTTTGTTGTATCAAGGGGTTTTAAATAACATGGGTGATTTGAACAGTGAATTTGATTGGGTGCGTTCGAATTCCCAGGCGTATTTGTTAAATGCCTTGAAACAAATTAAATATAAAAATACAACAAATGTGTTCAAGGATTTTTATTACCCGTTTTTACCGGTCAGCAAATTTGCAGTCCAGGAAAAACAGAATCAGAAGTAAAAAAAACGCCCGATTGGGCGTTTTTTAGTGTTTGCCACCAATTTTTGTGCGGCCACCCATTAAGGGTTGTAATTTTTTTGGAATATTAACCGAGCCATCAGGATTTTGATGATTTTCAATTACGGGTACGATTGCGCGTGGCAGGGCAATACCCGTGTTGTTTAATGTGGCGCAAAATTGCATGTTGCCGTTTTTGTCGCGGTAACGCGTGTTTGTGCGGCGGGCCTGGAATTGGCCAATGGATGAACAGGACCCCAGTTCACGGTATGTGCCTTCGCTGGGGAACCAGGCTTCTACGTCGTGCATTTTTACCTTGTTAAAGCCCATGTCGCCGGTGCAGGCCGCGATAACGCGGTATGGCAATTCTAAATCTTCCATTACTTCGCACAGGTTGTTCAACAGATGTTCGTGCATTTCGTCCGATTGTTCGGGGGTGCAGTATATATACTGTTCAACCTTGTTAAATTGGTGGATGCGTACAATCCCGCGGGTGTCGCGACCGGCGGCGCCGGCTTCTTTGCGAAAACATGGTGAAAATCCCGCGTATTTGATTGGTAAATCTTTTTCGTTTAATACTTCGTCGCTGTGCAGACTGTTTAAAATGATTTCCGCCGTGCCCGCCAGGCAACGATCTGTATCGGTCAGCATGAATACGTCGTTGTTCATAACCGACAGGTCCGACCCCATAAAGTGTCCCGCATTAAAGATAGTTTGTGGTTTGGTTATGGATGGACAGTTTACAAATGTAAACCCGCGTGCCATTAATTTTTGCAGAACGTATGTCTGGATTGCCAATTCTAATTCGGCGGCTTCGCCAAACAGGGCGTATGTGCGGGTGCCGCAAATGGATGCTATTTTTTCCGGTTTCCACCAACCGTTCATTTCCAGCAATTCCCATTGTGGACGCGGTGTAAAATCAAATTCACGTGGTGTTCCGATACGGCGAACTTCGACGTTTTCTGTATCGTCACGGCCGATTGGGGCGGTGCCAGATGGAATTTGTGGAACGCGATGCATCAGGTCGTTTAATGCCGTTTCTTTGTCCGCCAATTCTGCCATGTCGTTGGCGATTTCGTTTGCGATTGCCTTGGATGCGGCGATTAATGGTGCCTTGTCCGTGGCAGTGGGAATTTCGCGTGTAATTTTATTTTTTTCCGCCGTCTTGGATTGGGTGATGGTTTTCAGTTCGCGAACGCGCGCGTCCAGTGCCAAAATTTGATCGGTATGGTCTTCGAAACCCTTTAATTCGCATGCGCGTTTTACGGCATCTGGGTTTTCACGAATAAATTTTATATCAAGCATAATATTTTACCTTTTGTGATTAATGTGTTCTGATTTTATTGAATTAAGTAATTTATACGACGAATTATTCCCCCAACGGGGATGAACAATAACTGAAAAATATATCTATGGTCGTCATGTTGTCTTGATTATAGGATAAAGCGTTTTTAAATGCAACGATTTCGTTTGCATATTGTTTTGGGATTTTGTATGTTGTTGGCGAATAAAAACAAGGGAAGGGTTTAAATTATGTATGATGTTATCATTTTGGGTTCGGGGCCGGCGGGGTTGACGGCGGCACTGTATACTGCGCGGGCAAATAAAAAGACTTTGGTTTTGGGGGGCGACCGGTTGGGTGGTCAGATGGCTGGGATTGCAACGTTGGAAAATTATCCGGGGTGGGCCGGATCGGGATTGGAATTGGCCCAGTTTATGCAGAAACAATGTGAAACATTTGGCGCAACGGTTAATTTTACATCTGCAAAAAATGTTACGGGTGATGCCGAAAATGGTTTTGTGGTGTCGTGTGATAACGGCAGGGAATATCGTGGGCGTACGGTAATTGTGTCCACCGGCGCGTCCCCACGCAGATTAGAGATTGCAGGTGCCCGTGAATTAATGGGGCGTGGTGTGTCCTATTGCGCGACGTGTGATGGGTTCTTTTATTCGGGGCGTACGGTTATTGTTTTTGGGGGCGGAAACAGCGCGCTGAACGATGCGTTGTATTTGGCGGATTTGGCCAAGACGGTTAAAATTGTCTATCGCAAGGCGTCGTTTACCCGGGCCGAGGCAATATTGCGGGAACGTGTTGCCGCGCGCGATAACATAGAATGCCTGTTTAATACCGATTTGGCCAAGATTGCGGAAAAGCCTGATTCGACCGATGGTGAATTGATTGTTACAACAACCGATGGTGATGAGTTGGTTGTTGATGGTGTTTTTGTTGCCATTGGGCACGAAGCTAATACGGATTTTCTGGGGGAAGATATTGCGCGCGATGCGCTGGGGCGATTGGTACCGGAATCTTTGCCGGCGGGTATGTTTGTTGCGGGGGATGTGCGCAGTGGGTTAAAGATGCAGATTGCCACCGCAGTGGGGACGGGGTGTGAAGTAGGGATGGACGCTGTCGCATTTTTAAATAAATTATAATAGTTCATCTATGCGAAAATCCGTTGGCTCATGTAGCGTTATGTACACTACGCCAACGGATTTTTACATATCTAAACCATTCTAATTTATTTAAACGCCTTGCAAGGGACTAATGTTAATGTAGCGTTTGTACACTACGGGGACGGCACTGTCCATATCTATACCATTATCTTTAATTTTTAAATTTTGTCTTCTGAACCCATGATGTTGCGGATTTCGTCAATGCAGATTTGTGTCATTGTTTGACGGGCCGCAGATAAAAATTCGCGTGGATTGAAATTTTTTGGGTTTTCATACAGTGATTTCCGTACCGCCGCGGTAAAGCCCAGGCGCAGGTCACTGTCCACGTTGATTTTGCATACGTTCATTTTTGTTGCGCGACGTAATTGCGCCGCATCAATTCCGCGTGCACCCGATATTTTGCCACCAAATTTGTTGATTGTGGTTATCTGTTTTTGCGGTATGTTCGATGCGCCATGTAAAACCAGTGGCAGGTCCGGCATGCGTTTTGCCACATCGGCCAAAATGTCAAAGCGTAATTCTGTGTCGTCCGTGGGGCGTTTATATGCGCCGTGACTGGTCCCGATTGCGATGGCCAGGGAATCTGTGCCGGTTGCGTTTACAAATTTTTCGACATCGGCGGGATTGGTATATGTGGATATTTTTGATTGTGTGTTTTCGTCTTCGATTCCGGATAGTACGCCCAATTCGCTTTCGACCGATACGTCGTGTTTGTGTGCAAATTCTGCGACACGACGTGACAGGGCAACGTTTTGGTCAAATGGCAGTTTGCTGGCATCTATCATGACGGACGAAAAGCCGATTTTTATTGCATGGGCACATGCTTCAAACGTAGATCCGTGATCCAGGTGCAGTGCAATTTTATCGTCGGGTGAAATGTTGGCGGCACGAATCATCGCCGTTAACATTTCGGGGGACATGTATTTTAATGCGGCTTCGGATACGGCCAAGATTACCGGGCTGTGTGTTGTGCGGGCGGCATCCATGATTGCCTGAAACGTTTCCATGTTATAGAAATTAAATGCCGGAACGGCGTATTTTTGTTCCATTGCATCGCGAAACATGTCGTTTGTATTGACCAGTCCCAGTTTTGTGTATTTCATGAATTTGTCCTTTGTCCTGTTGGGCGAATTATAGCATAAAAATGGTGCTTTTTTAATACAAAATCTTGACAGGTCGTATATTTGTGCAACAATTATTGCGAATCGGGGGCCGGACAGAGAACGGTTGTTTTTATACAAAGGTGTAAAATATGAAAAAAACGGTTGTTGCATTGTTCGGTTTGGCCATGTTGTCGGGCTGTGCCGGTTATTATGATTATTACAAGGGTGGTGTTCGTTATACCCAGGATGGCGAAGATTGTATTTTCTATGCCGCTGAACGTGGTCGCCACTATTCAGAAGATATTCGTAAATTAGATATGGACAAGAAGATTGTATATCGCAACACAATGTGCCGTGATTTGTATGTGCGTGATAATGCCGGTGTTGCATCAACCACTGCGCGTCAGGTTTTGGTTCCAACCACAGTTGTTGCAGAAAAAACAACCTGTAATAAATGCAATAAGTGCGCAAATAAAAAAAGATATGTATTTGTAAAGTAATGGGTCCCGCCACGGCGGGATTTTTCATTGTTGAAATCCTTTGCTTGCACGGATACCATGTATTGTATGAAGTTGGAATCATGTGGAATCTTAATTGGGATGCGGCCATTAAACGAAAGGGATGCGATTGCGCGAATCTTTTCCCGTGATTTTGGTTTGCTGTCCGGGGTGTTACGGGCGGGGCTTATTGCAAAAAAAAATCGTCCATTGGTCGGTCAGGTTGGAAATTTTTCGTGGAATGCGCGTTTGGATTCCCAGTTGGGTACCTTTCACTGGGAGGCAGAAAAAAACATGGCCGCACCAATTTTTTTGAATCAGGGCGCCATGGCATGTATGAATGCCGCATTTGACATATTGGCGGGACTGTTGCCGGAACGCGAAGCGTACGGTGATTTATATGATGAAACATTGAAACTGATGTGTGCGTTGGGGGATGGTGATGTAACCGCATACCTGGGGTGGGAGGTGGCATTGCTGCGTGAATTGGGGTATGCGCTGGATTTGTCGCGGTGTTCGGGCTGTGGCGTGACACAGGGGTTGCAATATCTGTCGCCCAAGACGGGGCGGGCGGTATGTGTGAAATGTGCCGCCCCGTATATTGATAAATTGTATAAATTGCCATTGACACCGGCGGTGACATTGCGATTTTTGGACCGGGTGTGTGTGCAACAGGGAACGCAGTTGCCGGTGATGCGAAAATTGTTAAATTTTGATTGATTTTCGCACATTTATTCCTTGCGATTTTTTTTATTTTTGCTATGGTGATTTCAGTTCAACAAAGAAGGAGAAAATCATGACTTGGACAATCTTGGTACTGGTATTGGGTATCGCATTGTACATGTTCGGTGGCATGATGTTGAAACATGATGCAAAAAAACCGGCCATGGGTGCGACATGGGCAAAAAAAGCAATCAAAATCATTGCAATTATTATGGTCGCAGGCAGTGTTTGCCGTCTGTATATGCCATATTATTTGACAAGTGTAAATCCTGCGATAATTCAGGAAATGGTTGAAGCAATGCAGGAACAACTGAACGAAGAAAAGAACAAGGCCGTTCGTGACTATGTTCGCAAGCACGCAGACGAAATGATTGCAGATGCACCGGTTTTGGGTAATCCAGAAGCGGAAAAGACAATCTATGTTTGGACCGCTGCTTCGTGTGGTTATTGCCGTCGTGTACACGGTGAACTGGATTCCGTTTTGGCGGAACGTGATGACGTTCGCGTTGTTATGAAGAACTTTTCAATTCATGGTGTGATGTCTGATGGTCCGGCACGTGCAATGATTGCTGCGAAAATCCAGGATCCGGCCAAGGCTGCGAAATTTGCAGATATTGTTATGACGCGTGAATATCGTCCAGAAGGCAAGATTGATGATCAGGATAAGTTGGCAGCGGCGATTGAAAAGAACCTGATGAAATTTGCAGAAGAAGCAGGTTTGGATACCGCAAAATTGAAGGAAGATATGAAGGGCGATGTTGTGGCGCGTGAATTGACAAATGTTCGTGAATTGGCGAATCGTTTTGAAATCACAGGTACACCGTTCTTGATTATCGGTGAAGAAGCGTTCCCGGGTGCAATTCCGGCCGAACAAATCAAAGCCGCTTTGGATAAATAATTATCCCGATACCAAAAATAAAAACGCCCAATCGGGCGTTTTTTTTATCGAAAGAATTGCAACAGTCTTTGAAATGGGGTGGGGCGTTTTTGTTTTGCGTTCCTGTATGCTTGTTCATAAATATATTGAACGTTATCTGATGCGCGTGTGTTTGTGTTCTGGGTGGCCAAAATATAGTCTTGAAATGTATTTATATAATGTGTTTCGGTTTCGATGGAGTGTTGCCGATGTTTTTGTTGTTCAAAGATCAGACGACTGTGTGCCATTTCGTATGCAAGTTTGGCGCGATATAATTCCAAATCATAAAATGCGGGTGTGAATTCTTTCATAGTGGCGGTCATGTTAACAAATAAAATGTATTTGTCAATGTTTTGTTGGGGTTGCATTTTATAATTTTTTTTCTATATATATGATAAATTCGCGAATCGGGTTTTATTATGGTATAATTTCACATAAAATAAGGGGTTTTGTATTATGGCACTGATACCGATGGTTATAGAAGAATCGCCACGTGGGGAACGTTCGTTTGATATTTATTCCCGCCTGTTGCGTGATCGTATTATTATGGTTAATGGACAGATTGAACCAACAATGGCAAACAGTATTGTGGCACAGTTATTGTTCCTGGAATCGGAAAATCCAAATGCGGATATTTCTATGTATATCAACAGCCCGGGTGGGGATGTGTCCGCCGGTTGGGCAATTATGGACACTATGCAGTATATCAAGGCACCGGTTTCTACCATTGGTATGGGGTTGGTTGCGTCGATGGGGTCGGTGTTATTGGCGGCCGGAGAAAAGGGAAAACGATTCGTTTTACCGAATACCCAAATTATGATTCATCAGCCTTTGGCCGGTGCACAGGGGCAGATTACCGATATGGAAATCCAAATGACCCAATATCAAAAAAATAAAAAAACATTAATCAAACAGATGTCCGAATTTACAGGGCGCAAGGAAAAAGAACTGTTTGATGCAATGGAACGTGATAACTGGATGTGCCCGGTCGAGGCCAAAGATTTCGGTTTGATTGACGGGATTTTGGAACGTAAATAATTCATATATTGTATGGGGAAACAGATATGAGTGATGATAATACACCAAAAACAGAAAATAATAATCAGCAATTTTGCAGTTTCTGTGGCAAGGCGGTATATGAAGTAAAAAAACTGGTCAGTGGATGTAATGTCTGTATTTGTGACGAGTGTATTAATCTGTGTAATGATATTATGGCCGACGATAATCGTCGCGCCGTCAGTGCAGATGCTAAAAAATTACCTACGCCGTCACAGATTTATAACTTTCTGAACGAATATATTATTGGCCAAGATACAGCAAAACGCACCTTGGCGGTGGCGGTTTATAACCACTATAAGCGTCATAATGTCGCGGTTACGTCAAATGTGGAAATTCAAAAATCCAATGTGTTGTTGATTGGTTCGACGGGAACCGGTAAGACATTGTTTGCACAGACATTGGCGCGGATTTTGGATGTGCCTTTTGCTATTGCGGATGCAACCACCCTGACCGAGGCCGGATATGTCGGTGATGATGTGGAAAGCGTTTTGACCCGATTGTTGCAAAATGCAAATTTTGATGTTGAACGTGCCGGACGTGGTATTATCTATATTGATGAAATTGACAAGATTTCACGTAAATCGGAAAATCCATCTTTGACACGTGACGTATCGGGTGAAGGTGTGCAACAGGCTTTGTTAAAATTAATCGAAGGTACTGTTGCAAATGTGCCCGCCGGTGGCGCCGGACGCAAGCACCCGGGCGAGGCCACAGTTCAATTAGATACCAGCAAAATCTTATTTATCTGTGGTGGGGCCTTTGATGGTTTAAACAAGATTATTGGTAATCGTACATGTGAAAGGCGCGGAATTGGATTTGGTGCGCATGTCGAATCGGCCGAAGAACGCAAAAACAAGAATTTCTTGAAAGATGTTGAACCCGAAGATTTGGTAAAGTTTGGTATCATCCCGGAATTAATCGGTCGTTTACCGGTTATTACAACATTGCAGGAATTGGATGAAGATGCGTTGGTAAAAATTTTGACCGAACCGAAAAATGCGGTTGTAAAGCAGTTTGCCGCAATGCTGGAAATGGATAATGTCAAATTGAATATTACCGATGATGGGTTGCGTGAAATTGCAAAGATGGCGGTTGCCCGTAAAACGGGGGCGCGTGGTCTGCGCAGTATCCTGGAACGTGTGTTAATGCAACCAATGTTTGATGCGCCCGACAAAGAAGATTTGGCGGAAATTATCATAGATGCGGATGTTGTGTTGGGAAAAAAGGCACCGGTCGAGGTTATGAAGGAGCCCAAAGAGGCCAAGAAAGCCGCGTAAAAATTAACCGCCCAATGGGCGGTTTTCTTATTTTCCCCACACGGGTGAAATAGTGTATTCCGCAACCAATGGTATGGACAGTTGTGTAACGTGTTCCATCGCGTGTTTTATTTTGTTTGCAAATTCTGTGGCAAATTCGGTTTTGCATTCAAATACCATTTCGTCGTGTACCTGCATAATCATGCGAATCGTTTGTGCGTTTGGTTGCATGATTGTTTTGTCTATGTTAACCATGGCACGACGCATCAGGTCCGCTTCGAATCCCTGGATTGGGGCGTTAATTGCTGCACGTAACGCGTATGCACGCAGTCGTGGGTTTCGTATTTCGGGTAATTCTATGCGACGGCCCCACGGGGTGAATACACATGCGTGTTCGATCGCAAATTTTTTAGTTCGTTCAATGTATTCGCCAATTTCAGGTAATCCCGCCATATATGAATCTATGATATTTTTGGCCTCAATACGTGATACCCCCAGTTGGGCGGCCAGCCCAAATGAAGATATTCCATATATTATTGAAAAATTTACCGTTTTGGCCGCACGGCGCAGTTCGCGTGGGACGGGCTGGTCTGTGGGGATATTAAATATCCGGCGGGCGGTTTGTTCGTGGATGTCGGCGCCACTGATAAATGTATCACGAAATGTTTTTACATTGGCGATATCCGCCAACAGTCGCAGTTGAATTTGCGAATAATCAACGGATATAAGTGTGTATCCAGATGGTGCAACAAAGCATTTTCTGATTTCTTCGCCCAGTGTGGTTTTTACGGGTATGTTTTGCAGGTTTGGATCGCGACTGGACAGGCGACCGGTATTGGTACTGGTCTGTAAATAGGTGGTGTGAATGCGACCATCTGGGGCAATTTGGTGCGGCAATGCGTCCGCGTATGTTCCCGCAAGTTTTGCAATAGAACGCCAATTTAGTATTTTTTCAATGATTGGGTGTGCGTCTATTAATTCGTTCAAAGAATCCGCGTCGGTCGAACGCTTTTTATTTGCCGGCAGGTGTAATTCATCGAATAAAATGGTCCCCAGTTGCTTGGGACTGGCGATATTAAATTCGTGTCCGGCGTGTTGCCAAATCTGGTCCGACAGGGTCTGTAATTGGGCATGAAACACCGATGATAATTGGTTTAACTTGTTCTTGTCCGCCATTACGCCGTGACGTTCGATTTTTAACAATATTGGCATCAGGGGTAAATCACATGTTTCATACAGTTCACGTAATTCGGGTTTGGCATTTAATTCTGGGCGCATCAAATCATATAATGCACGACATATGCACGCGTCTTCGGCGGCGTATGGTGTGGCATCAGATATGTTCAGTTCATCGAAATGCATGTCTGTGTCGCGGGTCTTGGGTGGAAACAGTGATGAAAATTTTATGTTTTCGTGTCCCAAATATTTTAATGCCAATTCGTCCAGGCCGTGTCCGTGTGTTGTTCCATGTAACGCATAAGATAACAGCATCGTATCGTCGATTGGTGATATTTTTGATACATCCCACCCTTCGTTTGCCATGATGTGCAGGTCATATTTCAGATTGTGACCAATTTTTACTATGTTTGGGTTTGTTAGTACTGGCCACAGTCTTTCATACACAGATTCAATCGTCGGTTGATTTGGTGCCCGTGTGTCCCCAACAAATAAATCGCCGGATGTTGTGCGGTGGCGAAGGGGAATATATGCACCATGGGTTTCATCAATGGCGATTGATATCCCAACAATTTTATCAGAAATTGGGTTTAGTCCCGTTGTTTCTGTGTCGATTGCCAAAACTTTATCAATTTTTTCCAGAAATCTGTCCAGGGATTCTGTGTCCGATATCGTTTCGTATTTGAATTCGCGTTTTTTTTGTGGCGCCGGGGATTCCGGGGTGATATCCGGTATGGGGCATGCGTTGCCGGGAAATATAAATTCAGGCGCGGGGGTGGAAAAACTTTCAATCGGAAACAATTTTTCTATTTTTGCCGCCAGGGAAGTGCTTTCCAGTTGATTTTTTACAAAATCCAATGCGGATGGTGTATTAAACACAAAGGGGACCAGTTTTAATTCTGATAAATCAACATCTGTTTTTAATGTTACCAGGCGTTTGGATATATAGGCCATTTCGCGATTGTCGCGCAACAGGTTACGTATGCGTTCGTTTTTGACATCGTCTAAATTTGCGTACAGGTTATCCAATGTGCCGAATTGGCCAATCAGTTCGGCCGCCTTTTTCGGGCCAATGCCGGGGACCCCCGGTACATTGTCGGACGAATCGCCCATCAGTGATTGTACGTCAATGACACGATTTGGGGGAACGCCGAACTTTTCAATAACGTCCGGTTCGTGAATTTCACGATTTTTCATGCCGTCGTATAAATATACACAGTCCGATACCAGTTGCATTAAATCTTTGTCCCCGGTGATAATGCGGGTGGCGGATGCGTGTGTGCAATTTTTTGTGGCCAGGGTTGCAATTACATCGTCTGCTTCGACCCCGGGAACACACAGTACCGGCATGCCAATCGCCCCCAGGCCGGTTTGTATCATTTGCCCCTGGGAAATCAGATCGGCGGGTGTTTCGGAACGGTTCATTTTGTATTGGGGATAGATATCCTGGCGAAAGGTGATGCGTGATGCATCAAATACACAGACGAATTCATCGCCGGGTTTGGCGACGGATAATATTGGCAATATCATGTTGAAAAATCCGTAAACCGCGCCCGTTGGGGTGCCATCCGCACGGGTCAGGCGACTGTGCACGCCGTAATAGGCACGAAATAGTAACGAATTTCCATCAATTAATGTCAACATATGAATATCTTCCCGGGTTAAATTTGGGGGCGTGCGCCCCCGATGTTATGCCTTTTAAAATACATAGCGTAATTTCACGCGACCTTCGTATTGTAATAAATCAACGTTTTCGTTTGTGATTTCAAACATGTCCGGTGCATATAAAACGCGACCTTCGACGTCAATGTTAAATGGTAATACCGGTATATCCAATGTTATGCCCAGCATGCCCTGGTACGCCAGGGTGTCTTCAATGTCGATATGTGGCATATTTGTTGGTTTGTATTTACCGGAAAAGGTTGTCCCAATGCCCGCGCCAATGTATGGTTTGAAAACCGGGGTTGGTAATTTAAAGTACGCGTTAACCAGCCCCAGGTTGGTTGTAATTTTGTCCGCGTCCAAATAATTGTATTCCAATTCAATACGAAACATTGGAATATCCATACCCAAAATTGCGCCGTATGTTTGGGAAGATTTGGATATGTGTTCATCGTCAACAAATAACGTGTGGGCGCCAATTCCATATGTGCCACCCGCATAAATATCGAACAAGAGATTTGCGTTCGCCGCGCCGGCCGTTAACATGATTGCGGTTGCGGTTAAAATACCAAATGATTTTGTTTTCATGTTTTCTCCTTTGTGTGATATTATAATAAAAAAAGGGTATTTAATATGCAAGAAAATAAACCATTTTTGGTTGTTGGGTTGGGCAATCCCGGTGCGCAATATACGACCACGCGTCATAATGTCGGTTTTATGGCGGTGGATGCGTTGGCGGGCGACGGCGTTACATGGAAAAAAGAAAAAGATGCATTGACGGCGCGCATGGATATTGATGGCCGACGTGTAATTTTTGTTAAACCGCAAACCTTTATGAATAACAGTGGTGTTGCGGTTGGGGCATTGATGACATTTTATCGTGTGCCGTTGGAAAACGTAATTGTAATCCATGATGACATGGATATTCCGGTTGGAAATTGCCGCGAAAAAATTGGCGGGGGCAGTGCCGGTCACAACGGAATTCGATCGATTGATGCACATGTGGGGCGTGAATATCGCCGGATAAGGATTGGAATTGGACATCCGCGTGACTTTGAATTGCCCATGTCGCCCGCCGATTGGGTTTTGGGAAAATTTTGCCCGGTTCAGTTGGATTTAATTAAGCGCGTAATCCAAGAAATTAAATTGTTTTAAAAAAACGCCCGGTTGGGCGTTTTTTTAATTGGATGGTTTTTTATAGAATACATTTGTTTGTATGTTAAAGCATTTACTGTTCACACAGAAACCTGTGCCACCGGTACTCCCCTTGATATAGCAGCCGGTTATCGCAGGTTGACCCGCATCGGATGTTGAACCCGCGGGGCATTTTTTTTCGTCGGGGTCACAGTAATATCCGGCGCGACATTTGTTGTCGTTGGTGGTGCTGCCCGCGGGACAATTAATCCCTGCGGGACATTTCCCGCATGTATAGTTGGTCAGACAGCCCTTGTTTTCACCTGAACCTGTTGGTTTATCGGTGGTGCCACCGCCGGTGGAAAAGTACCCCGCCGCGGTTTTTCCGCATTTATATCCGGTCAGGCATCCATTTCCGGTTCCGGTTGGCTTATCGTTGTCGGCGCCACCGGTGGAATAATATCCGCCGGCCACATCACCATTGGGTGAATATTCGGTTGGATTTGTGTCCGCGCATTTTGGGGTTGTTGTATAACCCTTGCAATATTTGCCCGCGGGACAAATGACGGCATTTTTATACAGTTGATAGTGACTGGGGTCACTTGTGCAATATGTATCGGTGTATAAATTTTTTGCGTACAGGCCTGCTGTTATGGTCTTGTAATAGTGGGCGTTTGGACGTGTTTCTGCGGTGCCGTTCCATGTTAAGTATTTGCCATTTGTTGCTTGGGGTATGGCCTCGGTCACGATTTGGCCACATGTGGTTTCCAGAATCATATCGGCATAGCATACGGCGCCGGTTTTCCATGATTTTGTTAATCGTATGTCCGTGATTGCTGATGTGCTTTGTGCCAGTGGGCAGATCTTGGGCAACCATTGGTTTATGTTTGTTGGGTCGTCTGCCTGGGGGGCGTCATACTGGCATTCTACCTTGCCATAGTTTGGGTAGTAAACATCTCCGCCGGGACAGGCGTATCCTTCGGGGCATTTGTCTGTGGTGGTGACAGATAATGTTTTGTCGTCCTTGATGTATTGCAATTCTGCCAGTGTTACATAACATTCTTGTTCGCTCTTGGCACTTAGTGCACTAAGTGACCATGGGGTGGGGCATGTCTTTTTATTTTTGCCATCGGGACAGTACGAACCTGCGGGACAATGTATCGGATTGGATGAGCCAGCGGTGCAGTATGTGCCCGGGCCGCATGGTGTGCATTGTGATGCGCCACCGGTGGAATATGTGCCCGCATCGCATGTGATTGGCGCGGATGCGCCCGCGGGACAGTAAGAACCTGCGGGACACAGTATTTTGCTGTTAATGCCAACATCGCCGGGACAGTAAGAACCTGCGGGGCAGTATGTGCATGTGAGGGTGTCACCTATTGGGGTTGAATCGTAATATCCCGCAAGACATTTTATGTCGTCAATGTCCGAGCAATCGGCGTTGTCGGGGCATTGACATATGTTATTGTTTACGTCATATGTCATGAGTGACGGACACGAAGCTTCACAATTATCAAGGTAGTTGTATATTTCTAGCCCTAGTCCATCGATTTCTTTAACATCATAACCTCCGTCCCCACATTCTGCGTAAAAATCGGTATCGTTTGGTGTGGGACAAGTTATTTCAGTGTCTCCGTAAATAAGCTGATTTAATGCATTAAAACAGTTTGCTGTTATCTTATTATCATTTATTGTAAAATTGCACGCAAAACAGTCATTTGGTATGTAAGTACATCTTATGGGCTTTGCAGTGCCATTGCTTGCAGCCTCCCGGGTGGTTCCGTTTGTGTAGTATGCAAAGACTGCTAATTTCTTTAAGTTATCTCCCGTTGGTTCCTTTATGAAGGTGCAGCACTCATTTTGGCTGGTCGAGCAATCTATGTTCCATAGTTCATTTACTTTATTGTCGCCTTCTTTAATATCTTCGTTCCAATTGTTCCACATATCGGGGTTTTTCCAATATTCGTCCAAGGTCACCACCGCCCGGGCGGGGGCAATGTTCGCAAATAATATGGCGAAAACAAAAAGTATTTTATAAATTTTATATTTCATTATTGTGCCTGTGGTGTTTCAAATTTTATGTGCCATTTTTTTGGTTCTTGGGCCCCGCATCCCGTTGTGGTGCCGCTGGTGGTGGACAGCCATTCACCGTTTTTGTATGTGCATTCTGTTCCGTTTTCATCCGCGATATAGTAGTTGATTACGGTTTGTGTGTTTACGGATGTCGCGCCAATGTCCGATGGGTTCAGGTAATGACCCGCATTATCAATCAGGAAATATTGTCCCCCGTTGCATACCAGGTTTTGACCCGATGGGAAAGTAGCCGGCGTGTTGTCGCCAACAGGCGCAGTAATTGTACCGTTGAAACATATCAGGGTGTATGTAATATCGTTGTGTTTGTATGTCGTTGCGATTTGCGAAACCGTATCTGTTGGGGCACAAATTGTGTCTGATTGTGCCGTGTATTTGTATTCCGTTGGGAAAAATGGTGACGATATGTTGGAAATTTTACTGCTTTTCCCGCTTTGACAGCAGTGGCCGTCGACCGTCGTGGTTTTACAGCAGTTTGTGATATCATTGGCGATTGTGATTCGTGTTCCAGACTCCGAACAATTTTCCCCGTCGGTGGTGAAGTCTCCTTCGTTGATACAAAGACCTGTGTTTTCATCTATGCGAAAACCGGGGGCGCATTTGGTGTTGCGGCAATTTCCGGCTGAATTGCGTGTTCCGGTGTTTTCGGCAAACCATACCAACAGGGTGTCGGCATCGGGGGTGGATGGGGTGTCACTGATGCCCAGAATTTTGCTCTCTTTATCGGATGGTGATTTGTCACAGTTGCCCCAGATTTGTTCGGCAATGCGACAGATTTGACACCTTGATGTTTCGGTGCTGGTGCATCTATTCTCTGTTTTGCATATGTCATAAATTTCAGATGCGTCACCGTATAGTTCATCGTATAGATGGCCACCATCGTCGGTTGCGGTGCGGTTCTGTTGGATCATTATTTGTTTGATGTTTTCTGGACCGGCACTGGCCACGCAATCCAGGACTTCGCCCCAACATGATGTGCGGTTTACAATGGATTTGCGGTTAATGGATGTTTCAATGTTTTCGCACAGACCAAAATTGCCCGTGATGGATGTGCATGCCTGGATGATACAGTTGCGGCCAACTTCGCGACATGTGGACAAAATTGTTTCGTATGTTTTTTGATTGGCGATTTCGTTCATGCCGCTTGCCCATTCTGGGGTGTCTGATTCGGTGTCAGTTGCGCGGAACAGGGCCGTGCATGTGCTTTTTATATCGGCACACATGGCGTTCGCGGTTTTGTCGGCGTTGATTCCGAAAATGGACAATGCGCGGGCATCAAAATCTTCGATTGATTCAAGGGCTTCGTTTGTGCATTGGGCAACAAGCGTTGTGCACGATTGACGGACAGTTTCCAATTTGGCGTCCTGGGCAATTTTGATTTGTGACAAGGCGTCTTCGATAAATGATGCCCATACGGTGTCGGCAATATCCTGGCACTTTTCCATGGCGGGTTCCAGGAACTTCTTTTTGCCGTTCAAAAAGTTGACATAGCGGGTGTTTAATGACGACCATGTTTGGTCGCCCGATGTTGGACGTGTGATTAATTTTGTTAAATTGGCCAAATTTGTGGTCAAGAACGCTTCGCCCGTGGTGGGGTCGATGTATTGACCGGATGTATCCAGGCACTTTTCCATTTTTGCACCACATACGGTCGAATCGGTTAACATTGTTAACATCTTGTTTTTACAGGTTAAAATGTCGTCGGAATTGCGTTCCTGGTGCACGTTAAGGCGGGACATGTCCAACAGGGCGCCACTTTCGAATACTTTGGCGCGGGCCTGGTCTGCCTGGGTTTGGTATGATTTTTTGACGGTGTTGCAATCCTGTTCAATCATCATCTGATAGCCACCTTCGGCAATGGACAGTTCTTCGTTGGAACAAAATTCCAATGCCATTTCACGACATACGGGCAGGGCGGCAGAATATAACGCGGTACCGGATTTTGCCGTGGTTGATGCGCCCGCGGTTGGATCCAATGGATCAAATGCCGCATCCGGATCCAATGACAGGTTTATTGCATTCAGCCCCTGGTCAAAGTTGCTGTTGTCAAAACTGGTGTTTAATTTCTTGGCGATTTCGTCCAGCATCTTTTTCGACTGGGACGTGTCCTTTTGATTAAAGGCCAATTCGCCTTCGGTGGCGGTATTTAATGCGGCCGCATCTTCTTTGTCCATGCTGACCGTCAACAGGCGTTGGCCAAAATCCAATAATTTTTCTTCGACCATGGCGATGTTTTCACGACTGCCCCGGAATTCATTGATGCGGGTTGAACATGCGCATCGTTTTAAATCCGCATCCTTGTTTGCGCAAAATTCATCCATGCAACCATAGAATACTTCACGACATTTTTTGTAATCGCGGGATATTATTTCTTCCCGGGTGACGGTGTCGGTTGTGGCCGCGCGGGCGCGTGATGGGGCCGATATGGTGCGCGTGGCCACGGATGTGCGTTGTTGTGTGGTTCCGCGTGGCGAAATTTGGGTGTTCGTGCGCGTTGTTGTGGGTATCGCGGTTGTGCGCGCAGATATTGTTTTTGTTGTGGCGGTGCGACCGCGCGTCGTCGTGGCGCGGGAACGTGCGGCTGTGCCACGTTGTTCGGTTGTCGCGGGACGCGTGGTTGTCGTATTACGACGTGAATTTGTTGTCGTTACGGCCGTGGTACGCCGATTGGCCGCGCGTGTCGTGTTTGGGGTAACGTCCGCCGTCGCCGTTTGAAATACAAGCGGCGCAAGGCATGCAGCAAAAAGCAGTTTAATTCCCTTCATCCTTGATACAGGGATGTTAGCAAATTTTTGAAAACACGGGCAAGTGGAAAATAAATAAAGTTTTGGTGCGACCAGGGGGAATCGAACCCCCACGGGTTGCCCCACAGCATCCTTAGTGCTGTGCGTCTACCAGTTCCGCCATGGTCGCATCAAAGTGCCATATATTTTTATCAAGTTGGGATTTGTTTTTCAACACTTTTTGTGATAAAATCATTTTAAAGATTTTTACAGGAAGGATTTACCAATGAAAATGTTGTCGAAGATTTTATTGAATTGTTCTTTGTTCGCGTTCGTGCCGGTGTTGGCAAATGCGGCCGGAACATATTTTAACGGCACTACGTATCAGTCACCACAGACCGCACGTTATTCGCAACAATCATACAGTCAACGTGCCCGCACCACGACCGGGTATACCCAGGGTGGCGCATATAATCGTGGGTCGGCATCCACTTCGGGTGTCTATGCTAATTCAAATGCACGGTATTCAATCGCACGCTATGGGCAAAGTGCGCGTCAGACAACGCAAACGGCTCAACAAAGTGCGGCAACAGGTTCCAGCAAGAACGGATTTAGCATGGGGGCGGGGCTGTCGCGTCAGACGTCTATGTGGCAATTCGAAATGAAGGAATCGCAGTCTATATTGCATTATGATAATATTGATTGGAACGTATTTGATGTTAATGCCGGCTATGTATTTAATGCGGGAAATACCGCGATGCAGATTGTTGGTGGATTCAAGTACGGTATGCAGGCCGGCGAATCAACCATGATTGACGACGATATTACCAATGGTGGGTACTTTGTGACCGAGTGGGGCGAAGATAATACCGGTGATGGTGTTGTGGATAAGGTTTTGGGAAATCAGATTGGTAATGCTTTGTCGATTGGTACGTCCAAGGATGGCAGCATGATGGAATTTAATGCCGCGTTTGGGTTAAAAGATTTCTTTAAGTGGGGAAATTTAAAGGTTACACCGTCGATTGGGTGGCGCTATTTAAAATATGAATTGGAAACGCATAACAATCATGGATTGTCGGTTGATGTCTATGAAGGCGCGGGTGGGTGTATAACCGTGCCCGGCAGTGATGAAGTGCAATGTGATCCGGTTCTGATATTTTATGATAATGCGGGAAATCAGTTCTTGGCAACGCGTGGGGACACAAATGGTGATGGTTCGATTGATTTAAATGATGAAATTCAGGTGCCCAGTGGCTATGAATTTGTAAATACGGGTGGTACATATTATTATGGTCAACCGGGAATTAGTCATAAATACGAAGTAACTTGGTCGGGGCCGTATTTGGCGTTGGATATGCTGTATGATATTAATCAGAATAATGCGGTTAATGCGTTTGTAGAATTGGGATTGCCGTCATACACCGCAACCGGGGATCAACCGTACCGTTTTGATTGGCAACATCCAAAGTCGGTGGAAGATACCGCGGGTGTTGGTGGTGCGTTCCATTTGGGTATGGGGGCGAATTGGTCGACCGCGATTACAGATACGGTTGCATTGTCGATTGGTCTGACCTATGATTACTATACGGTGTCCGATGCAGATGCGGAAACGTATTTAAGCGAAGAATACTATATGGGTATATATAATGACAGATTAAATAACCTGTATGGTGGCGACGAAGATAAGATGTTACAGGAAGATACGATTGCCAAAAATATTGTCGCCCTGGAACAAGAATGTCCGGGTTGGGTCTGCAAGGCAGGTGGTGAAATAGAATCTTTCTATAAATCAATGGGGATTCGTGTTGGGATAAATGCAAAGTTCTGATGATTGGGTTATGAGTGTGTTGAAATCTTTTGTTTTTGGATTGGTTTGTTTGTTCCTTGTGGGGGGCGGGTATGCCGCCACCCTGCATGGGCGGGCATCCGTTAATGTTACCAGTGATACCGCCACGACGGCCAAAAATATGGCCTTTGACGAGGCGCGACGTCAAATCGTGTTTGATGCATTGCGGCAATATGTGGATGTAAATGCATTGCGTGATTTGATGAAAAATTCAAAAAGTTCGGATTTGGCAAATTTGGTTTCCGCGTCGTCGATTGATGGGGAACAAACATCGGATACAACGTATTCTGCGAATATAACCATGGTGTTGGATGATGCGGCGGTGCGTTCTTGGTTGACGGGGGCGGGGATACAGCATTGGGTGCCCGATGGCGTGGTGCGTGATGTATTTATTGTATCGGTTAATATGTCCGATGCGGTGAAAAATTGGACGGATTTAAATCGAATTGCGCGAAATGAAAATTTTGATTTGGGGACCAAGTCTATGACGGGAAATACGGCGCTGTTGGAATTGCCGACGTCGGTTCGTGGTGCCTTTACCATCGCCATACGTGAATCGGGGTGGCGATATGCAAATCAGGATGGTGTATTAAAAATTTGGAAATAGTATAGTATCAGGGGTGTGAAATGAAAAAAGTATCAATGTTTTTACTGGCGGCAATTTTGCCGGGTTTGGCGGTCGCAGATGATGCAAAAACGGATTTGGTGTTAAATGTGCGCAGAATTGGGTTAGAGTGGTCCAAGACCCAGGTGCGTAATTCCGCGGATTATCAGGATTCGCCCGTATCCGCATTAAAGGCAGATTCCCAGGATTTTATCAAGGGTATTTTTGATACCGCCCTGGAATATAACAAGGACAGATTCCAGTGGGATAATTCGCTGTTTATGGAATATGGTGAAACCAAGTTAAAGCCATACGATGCGCCCGAAACGGTCAGTGAAAATGCCGACGATATTTTGTTAAGTTCTAATTTATCATATGCATGCTGGGAGACATCAGGCTTTAAATTTGGTCCGACCGTACGTGCGGCGTATGATACCGAATTTAAAACCGCCGGTGATACACCGCGCCAAAATATTGTTCGTGCGAACGCCGGTTTATCGTTGTTTGACAATGAAATAATCAAGAGTTTGTATTTGACCGGTGTGTATGAATATGATTTTACCTATGCCGGCGAACAGACCAGTAAATTGGCCGCCGAGGTTGGTTGGCGTTTGGAATATCAGGTGCGCGAAGGGGTAAAGTTATCCACCAATGGATATTATCGTGAATATTTGTCTTATTCTGAATTCGTGCCGACCGATTTGGAACGGGATTTAAGTGCCGTTGTGCGTATGGATACAAATTTGTGGGGTGATTTGACGATGGGGCCGTATGTGCAGTATCGTCGTGCCCGCGCCCGTGGTGTTGATGTCTATGGCAGTAATTTAATCATGGGTATTTCGTTTAACTATATTACTTCATTTGGGTTAAAGTGATATAGAATTTCAGTTCCTTCCTTAGATACCATCCCCGTTTGGGGATGGTATTGTTTTATTGGCCAAACCCGTGGGCGCGGGATGACAAAATGATTTGTGTTGTTTTTTCTTTGTCATCCCGCGGCTTGACCGCGGGACCCAGGTAATGCGCGTGAAACGCGTGCGAAAATTTGATAATTTTTATAGACCCTGTTCCCGCCTGCGCGGGAATGACAAGGGGGGGCGGGTATGACAAAGTGGTTGTATGACCTGGGTGCGAAAGTCAAGCACCGGGATGACAGGGGAGGAAAATTGGAATACAGTAAAATAAAACAGAATCTTTGCAAAAAAATTAAGCACTTTTGTCATCCCGCGGCTTGACCGCGGAACCCAGGTAATGCGCGTGAAACGCGTGCGAAAATTTGATAATTTTTATGGAACCTGTTCCCGCCTGCGCGGGAATGACAAGGGGGGGCGGGATGACAAAAGAAAATAAGCAAGCCACGGGATGACGGATTTTTTTATTTGTAATATTTTTTGTTTTGTATTATAATTGCATCAGAATCCACAGGGATGTGGGTTCGGGGCCTTAGAAAAGCCCGCGTACAGACTGCGTGATGTGTTGTCGCGCTGATATCCGCATAAAAATAATGGCGCGGATGCGTCTTTTTTTTGTGCAAATTCCCGACCGTTTCCCACTTTTGGGTCGGGGTGCCGTCGGCTATACAACAGGGGGTAACCCCAAAGGCCGACGGGGTCATTTCTGTATGTGATTTTTCTAGCACCCCGACCACCATATCCAAATGGTGGTTTTTTGTTCAAGACAAGGAAGGGGGAAATTTATGAAACATAAAATATTGTTAACGTCCCTGGTGGTGATGGGGCTGACGTGTCCATGGGGGGCACGTGCAGAAACGTTCCCAACGGACGGATATATGCAGGAAAACAAGACGTATGAATCGGCCGCAACCGAAGAAAATTTGGGGGCGTACGAAGGTGCGGTTAATGCCACCGCGGAATATGATGACATTTTGTATCAGATTTTGGCGGGTTCGTATTTGCCGGCGGGCAGCGAAGGTGATGTCGAAATATGTCCCGCGGGCAGTTATTGCCCCGGTGTGACAGGTGCAACATATAATGAAACATCGGCCCAGGGTGTGACATCGTGCCCCACGGGATATCCAAATTCCGAATCGGGGGCGGGGGCACAAACCCAATGTTATACCGCGTGTACCAAATCCAGTGCCAATATTGCACATGCAACCGCGGTTTCGGGTAATGATTATTATGGTGCGGGCGTTGACACGTGCGTGGCGACCGCGTGTGAAAATGGATATCACGTCAGTGATGGCGTGAAATTAATTGAACGTGATCCGTTAATTGATGTTGATGCAAGTGTGGCGGGTAGCAAATATGGTTATATCAGTGCGGATGGTTCAAATACAAGTCGTGTATCCGAATATGGATTGACCGAAAATAATACATGGGCATCGGAATTTGATTATGGAACGGTTTATGGCCGTGCCAGTTGCCAATCCGCCATACATTCCGAAGGTATGGTTACCTTCTTTGATGTCGAAGGATATGTACTGGATGGAACCATGTCTGCGCAAGATATGCGAACAACGTTTGAACCTGTTGTTGGTACGGCCACGACAGATGTTTTAGTGTCTGCGTATGAAACATATTTAGCCAGTTCCAAGACAGAATCGGACCAGGAGAGTCTCTTTAAAGTTGTTTATCAACTGTTTGGAATTGCCGAAGGGGCGGATTATTCCACAACCGATTCGGGCCAATATTGTTATTGCCAGATGACGGATTATATGCCGGCGGGTGGCGACAAGTCAAAAGTCATGTCGGCCCCGTGGGTGTTCCTCACCGGCTACGGGTCGGCGGACGATTGCGCGGACTTCTGTGCGTCCGGCTGTGCGGGCCGCCTGCACGCCGATGACTCGAACGCTCGCGTCTTCCGCGGGGCGGTGTTCGGTTCGCTTGGGGCGATTGCGGCGGGCACATGTGATGCAAATGAAATTGAAATCACATGGACCGACGCGGATCCGGTGGACGTGTCGGCGAATAATGCGGGAATGTGCACATTCGGGGGCGATATACGTACACCGGTGCGCGCCGCAACCAAACCCGGAAAAACGTTCAAGGGTTGGAAATTCGATAACGCGAAATAACGCGTAAAAATTGCCCGTGCGCGAAATCGCGCGCACGGGCCGGGGTGCGTCCCCCGATGGGACGAAACAAAATCAGGGTGATTGTTTTGGTGAAAAAATACGTATTTTGGTCAATCGTTGTGTCCGCGTCGGCGAATTGTTTCGCCGGTGCGGGGGCAACGATATTGTTGCCGAATACGGTTGTGCCAAATGCATGCGTGTATGAAAATATCGGGGTCTATGAAAGTGGGGTCGTTATGATCCCGGTTTACGAAGATTCCGTGTTCACGTGTGAACGTGGGTATTGGTTGCCAAAACAATCCGAAACATGTGCGGGGTGTCCCGAAAATTCGTATTGCCCCGGTGGGGAATATACATATTCCGAAACCGACGATGGCGGATTGTTCGCGTGCCCCGATGGTACGTTTGCACCATCCGGTATGTGGGAGGCCGCACAATGTGGCCGCATATTGCATATCGGGGATGATATTTTGTACCTGCGCAGTATAAGAAAGACCATGCCATCGTTGCATTTCGATTTTAATGCCGATGGTGTTGCGGATTTCTTTGCCAATACGACAACACGGGATGTGCCAATGAATAAAAATTCAGAACGCAAATTCAGATTCCGTATGGGTGAAAATATCTATTCCGTGTATGATGATACCGTCGATGTGACAATTTATAATGATATTGTTGTTACGGAAACGGTGGCGGATGATACGGACAATGCGGTTGCAGATGATGTTTCGGATGATGATGTGAATAATACGTCGGGGGATGGGAATTAACAATGATTTTCAAATGTCAACGGTTTTTGACATTTATTCAGGTTCCCGGGGTAAAATCTGGGAATAGGTTGCATTGCCGTAAACAGCGGTTGCGTGGTTGCGGTTGCGTGTCGGCCCCGTGGGTGTTCAACAACGACAACGGATCGGCGGACGATTGCGCGGACAACTGTGCGAACAACTGTGCGAACAACCTGCACAACGATGACACGAACAATCGCGTCTTCCGCGGGGCGGTGTTCGGTTCGCTTGGGGCTCCTTGGGGGAAAACAGTTTTGCCAACCTGTGGGACAAAGTGTGCAAACACTTTTCAGATGTGGATATCTGCATCTGTTTCGAATTTGTGCCTTGTTTGACTTTAAGGCGGGGCGGTGTAACCTGTTTGGATGTGATGAAAAAAAGTCATGTCCCTATGAATACATTACGCAGGGAACATCTGGGTTGGTAACCTTTGTTGGCGAAGACCCGGGATGTTCAATTTATTGGATGGGGGAAAGGTGTCGTGACAATAGAAGAAATAAAATCTTTGGATGTCGATGGGCTGAACAGTTTCGCCGATTTGGCACGTGATAAACTGCCCATGCCCGGGGTAAAAAAAAGATTGGATGAAATCTTGAATAAAAAAATAATCATCCTTGATTTCAGAATCACCAAGTCCAGTAAACGTGAAAATTCCGAATGTTTGCAAATTCAATTCCTGTGTGATGGTGATGTTTTTGTCTTGTTTACGGGCAGTGTGGTCTTGATTGACCAAATCCAGGCAATCAAAGATAAATTGCCGTTGAAAACAACCGTGGTTAAAATTGATAAATATTATTCTTTTTCGTAATTGTTATGAAACGCTATAAAAATCTGTGGGATGATTTTATTTCGATGGAAAATCTGGAATTGGCTGCGAAAAAGGCCGTACAGTCCAGAAAATCAGGGCAGGGGGCAAAAAAATTCCTTGCAAACAGGGAAGCATTGTTGAAATCATTGCAAAGGTCACTGATTGATGGAACCTTTAAAACGTCGCCGTACAGATTAAAAAAAATTTTTGAACCAAAAGAAAGACTGATTTATATCCTCCCGCTGTATCCGGATCATGTGTTGCACCATGCGCTGATTAATGTGTTGGGACCAATTTGGCAAAAGACCTTTGTCCGTGATTCTTATGCCTGTATCCCGGGGCGGGGACTGCACAAGGCGTCCAAGGAAATTATGCGGTTTATAAGACGAAATAAATATGTGCTGCAATGCGATATTCGGAAATTCTATCCGTCAATTAATCATGAAATTATGTTCAATATCGTAAAAAAGAAAATCGCAGATAAAAAATTGTTGGGCGTAATTTATGATGTTATTAAATCGTGTGGGGGTGAAAAAAATCTGCCAATCGGAAATCTGACCAGTCAATGGATGGGAAATGTTTACCTTAATGAACTGGATCATTTTGTCAAAGAAAGGCTGCGATGTCGGGACTATATCAGATATTGTGATGATTTCTGTCTGTTCGGTAATGACAAGGTGGAATTGGCGCGGTATGAAAGGTTACTGGAAAATTTTGTCCGGGATAATTTGAATTTGGAATTTTCCAAGGCGGCTATATTCCCGGTGGCACGTGGGGTGACCTTTATTGGGTATCGACATTTTAAAAAATTCATATTGCTGCGAAAGTATGGGGTGAAAAAAATCAGAAAACGGGTGATGAATATTGCGCGATATGATGATGTGTCCGATTGTGCCGTTGCACGCATGGCCGCGTATCATGGATGGATTAAGTGGGCGTGCAGTCGTAATTTTGTCGTTGGTTTGTGTCGTGGGGCAATGAATTTATCCGCCGATGGTGGTGACTTTGTTTATGAAAATTTAATTGGTAAATATTAAACACCGCCAAATGGCGGTGTTTGAATTCGTGGCGCATAGCAGCAAGGATTCCCTTGGCACTTTGTGCCGTCGGGGCAGTCGTGACGATTTGACAGCGTGATACTTGTCAAATCTACTCCTTGTCGAACCCTCTGGTCGGGTTCAAATCCACGTGTTACACACGGTTTAATAAAAAACGCCGCACAAGGCGACGTTCTTTATTAATTCTGGCGCATCCAGAAGGATTCGAACCCTCAGTCTTCTGATCCGTAGTCAGATGCTTTATCCAGTTAAGCTATGGATGCAACGGTTTGTTATTTTATACCCTTTTATTTAAAATGCAAGAAAAATTATCACTTATTTTGTCTTTTGTTTTATCCCGTGATACAGTTCGTTATAGTGACTGCGACATACCGATTTATAGTTCCCGTCGCCCAGGGCAAATTGATCGCCGGCCCGTATTACCGTGCCGTCCGGCGCAAAGCGCAGGTGATGTGTTGCCATTTTCATACAGCCCGTAATCTGACAGTTCGATTCCATGCGGTGTAATTTTGCACCAACTTCAATCAGTCTGCGTGATGCGGGGAATATGTTTTCGTTGCTGTCCGTCATCAGGCCGTAACACATGACAATTTTGCCGTGCAGGTCGGCAATTTGTACCAGTTTGTCTATGTCGGATGGACTGAAAAATTGAACTTCGTCAACCAATACAACGCGCGTGTTTTGGGCGGGGGCATAGTTTTGTAAATTCGGCATTGTTTTGGCATCCCACTTTAAACCAATGCGCGATACAATCGTTTCGTTTCCAAAACGGGTGTCAAAGGATGGCTTGATAACCTCGGTCTGGATGCCGTTTTTGGTGAAATTATGCGCGTTGATGATAAGTGATGCGGATTTAGAACTGCTCATTACCCCATAATGAAAATGTAAATTTGCCACGTTTTCCCTTCCTTTGTATTATTTTATATTCATTGATTCCAGGCGACTGATACGCTTTTCAATCGGTGGGTGTGTCGCCATCAGGTCGCCGATAAATTCACGGGTTGTGCCCGGATTTTCAATACAGGCCGATGACATGGATTTGACTTTATCCAATGATGTCAGGCGTGAATTACCACTTATCTTGCGCAGGGCCGCAGCCAGTGCGATTGGATCGCGTGTAATGTGTGCCGCGGTCGCGTCCGCCGCATATTCGCGGTTGCGGGATACCGCCATGCGTAACAGGGGACTGATAATTCCATTAAAAACCATAAACGCCAACCATACCATCATCAATACCGCCGCACCGTTACCACGGTCATTGTCGTCCGATTTGTGGTTGCCGTATATTATGCCGCGCAGAATTATGTCGGCAATGAATACCGTAACGCCAACACCCGTTATTAGTAACATGTCCAGGCGGATGTCGCGGTTGCCTATGTGGGACATTTCGTGTGCAATTACACCCGATAATTCTGATTTGTCCAATTTTTTTATTATCCCGCGGGTCAGGGCAATAGAGGCATCGCGTGGTGTGCGTCCCGTTGCAAAGGCGTTTAACGATTCGTCTTCGATTATATACACACGTGGTGTTGGCAGACCCGCCGCCAGGGCAACGTTTTCAACGCTGCGAAACAGTTCGCGATATTGTTTGTCGTTTTCGCTGATTTCGTGTGCGTGCGCCGCGCCCAGCATCATTGAATCGCCGAATGCCCATGATATCAGTAACCACACCGCGCAGACAACGATTGTCGGAATTGCCACAGATATTGTCGTGTTAATTGCCGATTCCAGTGGTGATACAGTCCAGGTAAATAAAAATATTAATGTAATAAATATTAACGGAAACAGCGCAACCAACATTATTGTCTTGATATTATTTGTGCGGATATGATCATATACTGTTTTTATGTGTGTCATTGTTTTAATCCTGTTTCTTCCTGAATTTTACAAAAAAACTGCCGTTATTGATGGGGGAAAATGATACAATATATGGGCTAAGCAGGCTGTCGCGTGCCCATTGTTGAAATTTTATTTTTAAAATACCACTGGCGCCGGTGATGATGTTTGCCGTACGTGTGCCGGAACGGGCCAATTCCATAATGGCGGACCATGCCTGTTCTTCGGTAAATTGATGTAAATCCAATGTGGCGTGCATTGGTGGGGTGATGCGTTTGTGGGGAATGCGGCGCGACAGTTGCAGTTCAGAACGAACCGCGTGTCGGGTTGTGGTGTCGTCGGGTGAAAAGTCCCCGCCAATCATTTGTTCTATATCTTGGTCTGTTAATTGTTTCATTTTTGCACCAATGTAAATATCAATACACGTTCAATGCCGGCCAGGTCAAATTCATTGCGCAGTAAATCCCAACCGTTGGATATAAATATGTTTTTTATGTCTGTTCCCTGGTCCGCGCCGATTTCCAGGTACAATTTGCCGTCAGGTTTTATCCAGTCCTTGGCGTTTTTTGCAATTATTTTGTATGCGGCCAATCCGTTGTCGCGTGCGTACAGTGCCATTTTGGGATCGTGTAGTGCGCCGGCATTTATACGTGTGTCGTTACGGGCAATGTATGGTGGATTTGATACGATGATATCAAATTTTTCGTGTGTCAGATTTTTGGTATTAAATGATGCGCGCAGTGTATCTATTCGATTACTCAGGTTCAGGTTACGTATGTTTTTTCGGGCAACGCACAGGGCGCGATATGATTTGTCCAATGCCACGCCCGAAGCATCCGGGATATTTTTGACCAATGAACAAATGATGCAACCCGTGCCCGTCCCCAGGTCTAAAATTCGGGGTGTTGTGTTTGGCAAGATGTCAGAAATAACCGCACTGACCAGTGTTTCGGTGTCCGGGCGTGGGTCCAGTGTGTGTTTGTTTGTATAAAATTTTATGCCATAGAACCATTTATGACCAATTATTTTTGCAACGGGGGTACCGCGACGTAATTTTCGGGCCATGCGCCAGACGGAAAACCAAGAAAATTTTTTAGTGTTTTCCGTGATAATACGGGCGGCACGTATGCCACCGGCGCGCTGTAATGTTGTGAACGCTTGATTTATTTCCATGTTGCTATTATAATCGGTGTCATGGAAAAAGCAAAAAATATTATAAATACCCGCAATCTGACAAGACTGGTTATGGCGTTGGCTGTGCTGTTAAGTTTGGTTGCAATATTCTTGGTCGCGACGAAACGTACGCCGGCACAGATGCGTACGGCACGTTTGAACGAGTGTAAATCTGTGGTTATGGTGGCGTCGGGGGATACGCTGTCCAAATTGCTGTTGGAGCAGGGGTTGACACACAATGATGTTAATGCGATTGCACGTGCGTTAAAGGCGGATGCGGAAATAACGACCCTGCGTGCAGACAGGGATAGATTAGAATTTGTTCGTGCGCATGATGATGCGCCGGTATCAAAAATTGTTGTTATCCCGTCGCCTTGGCGCCAGGTTGAATTGACGTGCAATGAATCCGGGGCGTGGGATTGCAAAACAACCGATATAGAACGCGATATCCGTGCGGTTTACAAATCCGGGGAAATCCAAGATGGGGACAGTTTCTATTTGGCGGGACAACGTGCGGGAATTCCGGCGGGAATATTGATTGATGTTTATGATTTGTTGGCCTTTGAAATGGACTTTGAACGTGATGTTCGTGCCGGGCAGAAATTTTCGGTTTTGTATGAAGAAAACTTTTCAAATGGACAAAAGATTGATAATGGGCGTGTTTTGGCCATTTCGTTTGAGGCGCTGCGCGGCAATGTGAAGATGTATCGGTTCAGAAAATCGGATGGTACAACCGGATATTACGATGAAAATGGAAATGGCGCAATTAAATCATTAAAGCGTACACCAATTAATAATGCCAAGGTTACCAGCAGTTTTTCCAGAAAGCGTAAACACCCCGTGTTGGGATTTACCCGTGCACACAAAGGGGTGGATTTCCGTGCGCCGACGGGCACACCGATTCCGGCCGCCGGTGCGGGACGTGTTATTGCGCGCAGTTATAATCGTGGGCATGGAAATTATGTAAAAATTCGGCACAATGGTTCGTTTGAAACACTGTATGCGCATATGTCCAGGTTTGCCAAGGGGGTAAATGTTGGTACCACCGTACGTCAGGGGCAAATTATTGGCTATGCGGGGTCGACCGGTGTGTCAACGGGGCCACATTTGCACTATGAAATTATCAAGGACGGTGTACATGTAAATCCGATGACGGTGAAATTGCCCGCGATTTCTAATTTGGGCAAAGAAGATAAAAAGAAATTCCTGGAATATCGGGAAACATTGGATAATGGGATACAGCAGTTGGAAAAGAATCCCGCAATGTATATTCAGTTATAGTAAAAATCCCCCGTTTGGGGGATTTTTTGTAATAAATAAAAGTTTTTCGAAAAAAATCCTGTCATCCCGCGGCCTGACCACGGGACCCAGGTGATAAAAGCTTTGTTAATTGTGCGCATTTTATGCGCATGACCTGGGTTCCGGGGTCCAGCCCCGGAATAACAAATGTGATAAATTATTTACTTCATTAAACTTTGGTCCATCTTATTAATTGACTTTTATTTTGATATTTTGTTAAAATGTTCGTGTCGTGATGATTTTGTCGCGATGGGGTGTCGAAACCCTTGAAGTCGTGGTCCATTGTGATGGACAAACTCTCCAACCCCGGGTTGGAGGGCGGTGAATACACTGAATAAACCCACTATAACGACTTATAGTTTCGAACCTCCAACCGCTTTTGAATTTCAGATGCGGTTTTTCTTTTTGGGGGATAAAGTTGAGACGATTAGTTTTGTTTTTTATATTGT
>JAZNXD010000028.1:0-6731 GCA_045593685.1 Candidatus Enterousia sp.
CTGAGAGAACAAGGTTTCAATATCATACTTAGACAGGCCGATGTACTGAATCTGTTGGGCAACATCCTGAAGTGCTTCGGTCGCTTCTTTTAATGCAACCTCGGTCTTTTCATAATTCTTGATATTTTTAGAACATGAACAACGCCCCTGGTTATCATCCAGAACGTTACAGAAATTATCCATACATTCTGTGTACTGAGCCTTGCAGAAAGAGGTCATTTCGGTCCTGGAATTCATGGTTGACATCGACGCTTTGATATCTTGGGGCGATGTTATTTTTGCAGTACGTGCAACCCTGGTTGCGCCGCCACGCGCACCATCAGACTTAACACGTTTCAACGTATCTTGCGCACCAGTTTTTTTGGGTGTCGCATCCACCCGGCGTGGCAAAACCACATTAGCGTTCGTGGTGCGCGCAACAGTGGTTTTGGCGGTCCGTGCCGAAACCTGTTTGGTTTGATTCTTGTCATCAGCGGTCACGCCAGAAACGGGGGCACGTACAGACATCGGAACCGCGGTACGTGCGACGGTTGTTTTGGTGGTCCGTGCCGAAACCTGTTTGGTTTGATTCTTGTCATCAGCAGTTACACCGGCAACAGCATCATAACCCGGTACGGGCGACATGTTTTTTGTACTGCGTACATTGACGGTAAGGGGGGGGGGGGGAGAATCGATTGATTATAGTGCGTTTTTTTGAATTGTCGCGTTTAGAATCTATGACCACAGAATCGTCACGTGTCGCACCATAAGATATAGTCGGACAGCAAGAAAAACACGCGATTAAAAATGTTATTATTCGCAACAATATAATATCCCCCTGTCCTTTTTTGATAAGTGAACTAAATTTGGCATATTAAGTCAATAAAAAAATTGATTTTTTTATTCATCAATGTATCATGCACACAAAACAACGGAAAGGCGGATAACATGTACATTTTTGATGCAATTTATGGCGGATTTGAAATAGACGAACCGGTTCTGCAACGAATTATTAAATGCAAAACCTTTCAACGTCTGATTGATATTAATATGGGCAGTTGGTGCCCAAAAAATCCGTTTCTATCCGCGGGATATAACAGATACGAACATTCAATCGGTGTATTTTTGTTATTGCGCAAATATGGCGCGTCAATCCAGGAACAAATTGCCGGGTTAATACATGATGTGTCACATTCGGCCTTTTCCCATTTGTCAGACAGACTGTTTGGTGATGCGGCATCAGCACAAACATCAGAATACCAGGATTCAATACACGATAACTTTGTAAAAAATTCAGAAATTGCCGAAATACTGGAACAATACGGGTATGATGTTGACCAAATATTAGACGACAGGAACTTTCCATTAAAAGAAAATTCCCTGCCCGATTTATGCGCGGATCGCATGGATTACGGATTGCGCGCAACATTGCATTTAAAGCGCTATGGTCACATGTTGGACATTGATGTGTGCGATTTGGCAAATCTATTTGTCGTAACAAATGGCGGTTTTGTTATGCGCGATTTAGACAGTGCCCGTAAATTTGCCAAGACATTTAATTTTGCAGATGAACATATCTATTCATGCTTTGACAATGTATTTTTTGAAACAATGATGACCGAAACGTGCCGTGACGCATTGGCACGTGGCGCATTATGTTCGGATGACTTTTGGAGGTTAACAGATGGACAAATACTGAAAAAAATGGCGGATGCCGGGATTGATTTTTCAAAAATGTATCGCAATCCGAACGATTGGCGCGCCGACCCGACAGACGCCACGGCACAAACAGAATTTCAAAAAGTCCGACGCATAGATCCGCCCTTTGTTGATACAGACGGAACGATTAAGCGTTTGTCAGACGTGGATGCGGATTACGCCAAATACATCACAGAACAACCCGCTTTCTTTGAATACAAGATAAAAAAATAATGCCACGTCTGTGGTATTAGACGTAGTTATATGCCAGAGACGTGTCGCATAACTGAATTTTAGAAAAAATTTTATCTATATATTTAAATTGCTGTGGTGTTACGCGTTCCCATTTGGGGTTCACAATATCTAATCGGGTGCGACATTTCGTGACACCGTGCATAACCCGTGACCAACAGCACGGCAAAAATATATTAACACCACTTTCAATTACCAGCAAATCAATGTTTGGATTGTTAAAGTGTTCGCGCAGTTTTTGTACACTTTCGCGAATCAAGCGTTTTGGTACGCGCGTGGCAACCATATAGACAAATAATATACGTTTCCCAGATTTCATAATGGTACGCATACGATCTATTTTTGGGATAAAAACATCCAATGCCGCAGAAGCCCCCCTGGCAAAAGAAGCACCGCTGGGGAATTCGTGCATAAACGAAGCTTTGTTTTTCCCATCATAAAAACGATTGCAAAAATGCAATTTTGGGATTAGCGGATATTGTATTTTGTGCCATCGTTCCGGCGCAATAAAATCTACAAAATCATCTAGTATGGCGGACACACTGGTTTCAAACGGGCACACCATCCAATCAAATGGTAACTTAAAACCACGTGGTCGTAAATTATGACGTTTCAAACATTGTGTTGTCGCACAACGTTCCCCCAATGAAATAACATAATCATAAGCAACTTTTTTCTGCATACTATCTTATTCCACATCATAGTTATTTATCGGCTTTAATTCCGAAAGACCTTCTATCAGGGTTTCCGCAAAAAACATTGTCATTTGACAATAAAACCAGAAATCCCCACCATTAATCTGGCGTAATCCATATGGCATCCACGGTTTAGGAAAACCAGTAAAATGCCGGATAACAATTTCATTTTGTGGGCAATACGTCACCAAATTCTTTTTAACATTAAAACGTATTTCCAACGGCTTATAGTTTGAATCAAAGGTCTTGTTTAAAATATCTTGGTCATTAAACTGGCGCGTTGTTGAAGTGACGCGTTCGGCATGCATAACCTGGGGCAGCATATTATTTTTTCGCCACACATCACAATCAAGTAATAATATACCTGAATTAAAATACAAGTGCGTATTCGATACCTGGGCGGCAGAATACCATTTTGCGCGTTTTGCCGGAATGTTACAAACATCCGGATCCGCAACCGCACCCAATGCAAAACCATCCAAATTTTGTTCATATAATTTGGCGATATCCTGCATGACAATGGTATCGCAATCCAAATAGATAACCTTGCCCAAATTTGGTTTTAAATCCGGTATTAACAGACGCGCAAAACAAGCCAACGTCAGGTGGTTACGCAATTCTATGTGTGCAAATTTTTCATTTGAATCAACACTTATAAACTCTATTGAAAAATTTGAAAAGCGTTCGTGCAACATTTCAAACTTGCGCCGTGTAAGCGGTGACAGATTACAATCAAGAATATAAAAATCTATGAAAGAATCTGTGTTAAACAAAACACTGGCCATGGATGTTGCCGCCATTGCCGCATACTTTTCATCCGTTGCATAAAAAATTGGAATATGTCTTATTGGTGTTTTATCAGTGTCCATTCCGAAATATCCTTTTTAGTTGGTTCCCATGGATGCCCATATGTTGTCGCGCGCGATGCGCAATACCGACAGAACGGTATTGGACGGGCACAAAATTCAAAAACGTCCGTTGGCCCCACCCCACGTTCGTGAATATTTAACGAATCCCCCGACGACAGTGGTAAATTTGTACCAAATTGACGGTTAAAGTATTTTATGTATGCCGCAACCGGACAGTGATACAGACGCCCCTTGTACAAATTTATGCAGCCCGCATGTTGGCAATTTATAAAACTGAGCGCCGGATTTTGTTCCCCGGACAAATCCAATGGTTTATGGTATAACGTTTTTAGACAATACCCCGTTCCCATAAAGAAATCCAATTCCGCACGATATTTCTTGGCAGTTTCTGTAACAGTTGCCCAATCTATGTGTATTGGATATTTGGTCGGAGAAATTAATATCTTATAACGGTGGGCCGTCTTCCAAAATTCTGGTTTTTGTTGTGGCAACAAAATACCGTTGGTAATAAAACGAATTGTAGCACGTGGAAAAATACGACGAGCATACTTCATAAAAGGCAAAACATTTGGATGCAACAGCGGTTCCCCACCATACAATTCTAAAATCCCCAGGCGCCCACGCACAACCCTGTGCAGACGCCGCATATCACGCCGAAAATCACGCAGTGTTATTTCATAATCACCCGCACGCGCAAGACAAGAAAAATGACTGCATGATTTACAATTCAAATTACAATGGTCAACCAAATGAATCGAACACTTAGGCAGCATATCGTTTGGACGCAAACGCCCAAGTTTCCCCATCATTGTTGCCGCAGAGGCGGTAAACAAAGCACTTCTTAATGGTTTGCGCCACCGACGCAACCAAAACGATGCCCTGGCATATCTGTACAGGTAATCGAAACGTTCAACCTTTTTGGTAATTAAATCATTTCCCGTTTGGGCACCCTGGCCGGGGCGCACCAAATGCACCCCTAACTTATTAGCCATGATAAGTGCATGCGGATTGTGTAAAACGGCCTGGGATACAAATGCATCCAAATTTGCGATTTTCGTTAAATTGCAACGGATAAGAAAATTACTGCTGAACATACAAGCGCCAACCCCAGGGTTCATTTGCATTAAAAATGATGTACCAGACTGAAGAAAGCCGGACATTTGGTATTCACTGTACCCCGCAACGGAACGAACACCGCCAGGAACCCCGACACGCGCATCATCATTTGATTCAAAACATGGTTCCATGTTAAAAAACACCATGTCAAATTTGTTCTCGGTAAAAACCTTGACTATGTCGGCAATGGCATTTGAATCATATACCTCGTCGCATGTGGTAACAAGTATATAATCCCCACGTGCAGACCGCAAATCCAGCGTATTTCTTATTATCTCCAGGTTTGGATACGTCTGTGCATTTATTGAATCTAGTATCGTTTGATTATGCCCGGGATTATCCCCCAACAGCACAAAAACAGAAACCAACGGCAAGTTTTCCTTCATATTTATCACCCCAAAGGGGTTTTATCACACATGGAATATTATGTCAACAAGATATGATATGTACTATGTTTAATATTTTTATTATTGGATGCTAAATTTTGGGCATGCGACATAATTGTTATGCATACAGGCAACCTTGTGGTAAAAAAGTGGCTGGGATCCGCCTAAAAACAAAGCCCCAACAGATTTTGTCGGGGTTTTGATTATTTCTGGCGGAGACGAAGTATTCCCTCGCCCCGCGGATGGCGGGGCTGTGGGGCATTCCTAACGGTTTTGCTGCACTATGTTTGCAAAACCTACTCATTGTCGGACCCACGCCACTATCGTGGCTTTACCGGGCTCGAACCCCGATTTCGGCACAAAAATAAAACGCCCACAATGGGGCGTTTGATTTTTGTGGCGGAGTATGATTTTATCACGAACAACCATATACAAATTCCATTTTTACGGGGAATTTACAGGGATTTTTCCACTATAAAACTCTTGTATTTTTCATATAAAATCCTATATACAAGAATGAAGGATAAATAGACATGAAGATTGATGACATTATAAACGAATTTTATAAACTGCATGATTATAAGGGAAAGTTCAGATTTAATACCCCAGAATACGTCAGTTTCCATAGGAGTCTTACGGATTTTATCTATGAAAACCACCTGGAAGATACTATGTATTGGAAGAAAATATCCGACAATTTATTGTATACAGCAACGGAATATATGACACTACCAGAAGCTGGCATTATATCAGAAAATCTAGAGCTTTTACGACGTCATGTTTTACAGGCTCGGAACGAACCTTTCTGGAAGTATATTCACCCCTTGTTGCTGCCAATTATACAACCAAAATTCCTAGCACAACAATATGCCGATTGTGTAGAGTCTGCATTCAAGGAAATTAACTCTAGATTAAAGAAGTTATATCGCAAATTTCGAAATGAGGAACTAGACGGCAACAACCTAATGAATCATGTATTTTCTCCTAATAACCCGGTGTTAACTTTTGAGGACATAGAAACACAGACCGGCAAAGATGTCCAAATTGGATATATGAACATATTTGCTGGCGCAATGACAGGCATAAGAAACCCCAAGGCACACGAAAATCAGATCATATCGAAGGACATGGCTATAAAGCGATTGATTTTTGCTAGCTTGTTGATGGACAAAATAGATGAAGCCATATCATATTCCAACATAGAAGAATAATTATATAACAATAAAGCCGATGTGCTATCTGGGAAAGATATTGACTTTCTGGGAATTATCTGGTAAAATCTGGTAAAAACATTAAAAGGATTTAGTATGCCTAATAATAGAGATATTGTTATCACCCCTGAAATGCTGAACGGCATTGCCGAGATTGATGCATTTAATGGTGCGTGGACCGGCGGGGCAGTAAAACTGTCCGCGGACGATCTGCGTGTTATGCGTCGTGTTGCAACAATTGAATCTGTCGGCTCGTCCAATCGCATAGAAGGCAATCGTATGACAGATACTGAAATTGAGGCGTTGTTTGCCAATATCAATCGTCAGTCATTTGCCACCAGAGACGAGCAGGAAGTTGCAGGATATTCAGATGTAATCAATACTATATTTGAAAACTATGCGTCTATACCGCTTAGCGAGAATTACATTAAGCAGTTGCATAAAATATTATTGAATTACTCTGACAAGGACACCCGCCATCGTGGCGAATATAAAAAAGACAGCAACCGTGTTGCTGCATTTGAC
>JAZNXD010000029.1:0-52213 GCA_045593685.1 Candidatus Enterousia sp.
CGACACGGTATAGGTACCCGCCATTGTTTGATTCGCGGTTTCTGATACATCAACCTTGGTCGTTGTGCGCGTTTCAACATACGTCGTGGACGCCAAATCGGCCCATGCGCCATATGGAATAAACAATATAAAAAACAAAACAAATCGTCTCAACTTTATCCCCCAAAAAGAAAAACCGCATCTGAAATTCAAAAGCGGTTGGAGGTTCGAAACTATAAATAGGTATAGTGGGTTTATTCAATGTATTCACCGCCCTCCAACCCAGTGGTTGGAGTTTTCTAACTACCCGATTTTCAGGCACCTATTTCAAGGGTTTCGACACCCCATCGCGACAAAATCATCACGACACGAACATTTTAACAAAATATCAAAATAAAAGTCAATTAATAAGATGGACCAAAGTTTAATGAAGTAAATAATTTATCACATTTGTCATTCCGGGGCTGAACCCCGGAACCCGGGTCATGCGCATAAAATGCGCACAATTAACAAAGCTTTTATCACCTGGGTCCCGTGGTCAAGCCACGGGATGACAGAGTTTTTGTTGCAAAAATTTTATTTATTAAAAAAAATCCCCCGAACGGGGGATTTTTTGTTTTCATAACTGTTATTAAATGCTGTCCGGGTTGACCCAACGACCATCTTTTAACAGGCCGGGCGCCATACCTTCGTTTGCACGCAGATTGTCAATTACACTGCGCGCCTGGGCCGCATCCAAATTGATAATACGAACCTTGAACATATCGCCTTCGTTAACAACAACGGCATCACCGTATGTCTTCATACGCTGGACCAGGGCGTCGGCGCTGTCCTGGGCATAGAAGGCGGCGATTTGAACACTGTAATCACCGGCGGCGGCAACCGGCGCGGGTGCGGGCGTTGGCGCAGGTACCGGTTGCGCAACGGTCACAGTTTCCGTTACAACCGGTGCGGGCGTGGCAACAACGGGCGCTTCGACCACGGGAACCGTGCCCAACGTTGCATTTTTAACAATCATTGTTTGTTCGGGCAAAACCTGAATCTGAACCTTGGCCTGGCCGTTCATGCCGATTTTTTGGGCGGCCGCAGGCGACAAGTCCATCAGACGCGTATTTACAAATGGGCCACGATTATTTACGCGAACATCAACGGATTGACCGTTGTCCAAATTAGTTACGCGTACAATCGTCGGCAGGGGCAACGTCTTGCTGGTGGCGACCATTTGATTTACGTCAAAGATTTCACCATTGCTGGTCTTGGTGCCATTTAATTCCGTTGGGATAATACCCGCAACACCGGTTTGGTTATATGTCATGTCTTCAACCGGGATGTATTGAACTTCATCAACCTTGTAAGCGGTGCCAATGTAATATTTTGGCGCAGCCGCCAACAGATATGCATCGGACAAAGCCGGGGTGCCCGTACCCGTGGCAAGCGTTTCTTCGCCAAAGCCATCGGCATTATAACTGGTGCTGTTGCCGGATGGATTCAAATCCATACAGCCCGCCAACATAGCGGTCAACACCGCCAAGGATACAACTTTTTTCATGATTTAGGACTCCTTACATTCTTAGACTTATGTCTTTATTTTATCATAATTCGGGGTCCGTTTCAAATTTATTTTATTATCTAATCTTGCGGTCGATTATGTACGCCATTGGCAAATACACAACACCATATCCCACAATCGCCAATCCCAATGTTATAATACCCGTAATTGGAATAAATGACAGTCCCGCCCCCAGTGCGGTCGCCAGTACTGAAAACGCAAGGACCGTTCGCAGGGTGCGCGCATCGGTACGTATCAATGCACGGCGACGACATGCGCGCGCCAACAATGCGTTTTTAAGATAACCACTGGCCACGACACCAATCGGTATCGCCAAATACCCCACAAAGGGGAACAGCGCCAAATACAAAACCGCCGCCACCCCCAGTGACACCATGCTGGTTTTAACGGGGGTCTTGACATCCTGGGATGCATAAAGGGTTTTGCTGTAAATCTGGCTGATAACCATGGCGGGCAGGACAAATACCTGAATCTGAATCGCCGTGGCAACCGCATGCGTTGATGTGGCCGTCCATGCACCATATTCGAATAAAAACTTGATTATAGGTTCCGCCAAAACAAACAGCCCCGCAACACACGGCAGTGTCAACATCAGCGAACGACGCATGGATGAATTCTGTTGGATATAAACACTGCGCATATTATTGTCCGCCAGGGCGCTGGATATAGACGACATCAACACGGTTCCCACCGCCAAACCAATCATTGCAAATGGCAACTGGACAATTCTGTCGGAATAATAAAGCCATGAAACGGCGCCACTTTGAAAACTGGCCACAAGGGTGCCGACAATTATCGTGATTTGATAAAAACCACTGCCCACTATGCTGACCCCCAGGCGACGAAACATGCGACTTATCCCCGGGGTCCAACGCGGCACAACCAAACGCAACCCAAAATGACGACGCCGTATACGTGACCACAGTATACCAAACTGAACCACACCCGACACCACAACCGTGCCCGCCATCAAATATAAAATATTTTCAGTTCCAAAAAACATCGCAACCAGCAACGCACATATCAGCATGATATTTAGTAACACCGGCATGAACGCCGCCAAGACAAACCGCGAAAACGCGTTTAATATCGCCGATAAAAATGCCGCACCACAAATAAATATTACATAAACAAACATTATACGCGATATTAATACCGTCATTTCCATCTTGCCCGGGGTGGCATCAAAGCCCGGCGCCAAAATCCATACGACCAATGGCATAAAGATTTCAAACAGTATCGTTATCCCCAACAAGACAACCATCAGCCAAGAAAATACGTTACGGGCGAACGATTCATCACGCTTGGCATCCGTATACATGGGAATAAATATCGCAGACAGCGCACCTTCGCCCAACAAGTCACGGAACAGGTTCGGCAACTTGAACGCGGCCAGAAAGATATCCGACAGACGCCCCGCCCCCAGAACACGCGCAATTAACATGTCACGGATAAAACCAAATATGCGACTGATGCCCGTCATGGCACCAACCCCGAAAATATGTTTGCCTAGTTTCATAGTTTGGATTATACTGCGTTCCATAAAGGAAAATCAAGACAGGAATACAAAGATGAAAAAACATTTTGCGTTGTTATCCATATTGGCATTAATGGCGGGATGCGCGGGCACCGACAATGGAATCGTTGCAGAACGACCCCTGGGCGAAATATATAAAACGGCGTATGCAGAATTTAATGACGAAAACTATGAAGAAGCGGCAATGGAATTTTTAAAGGCGGAAACACAATACCCGGCCAGTCCATGGGCCCCAGACGCGTTGGTTATGGCGGCATATTCCCACTATATGGACGGTGATTTTGCCGGCGCAATTCTGGCAACGGATCGATTTATGCGATTTCATCCCGGTCACAAGGATGTGCCGTATGTAATGTATTTGCGTGGCATGTGCTATTACCGCCAGGTCAGTGATGTGCGCCGTGAACCGGGTATGTCCGCGTACGCATTGCAGCAGTTTCAGGCATTAACCCAGCGCTTTCCAAACAGCGAATATGCCAAGAACGCAGAAAACAAAATCATCATCCTTAAAAACTATATCGCGGGCAAGGTTATGTTTGCGGCACGCAACGATATGAAAAAAGAAAATTGGCCCAGCGCGATTGGCCGACTGCAAACAATCGTTACAGATGCCCAGGAAACCGTTATGACACCCGAGGCAATGTTCCGATTGACCGAGGCGTATACGGCAATCGGCCTGGACGAACAGGCGCGCGGATATTCAGACATGCTGAAATTAAATTTCCCAGATAACGAGTGGACCAAAAAGTTAAACTAATAAAACGCCCAAACGGGCGTTTTTAATTATGGAAATATGGGTTGTTTTGTTTTAACCACCCTATTGTCGTGGCCATACCATGACCGTGAATAATTTCCGTATCATCGGACAAATTCATGGAACAGATATTTGATATGGACCGAAACAACATCTGTTCATCACCGCCCGGCAGATCATATCGACCGATGGATTCCTGGAATAACGTATCGCCAATTATCATTAATTTTTCATCGGGGAAATTATATGCCACGCCGCCCGGGCTGTGCCCCGGGGTTTCGACTATATCCATACGCAATCCCGGCAAAATTTCCGTGTGCGCAATTTCCAGTGGCGTTGGACGTACATCATCCAGGTTGATTGGAGGCAATCCAAAATGCATCAACAGGTCATTGCCCCAGCCAACCAGGCGAAAATCACCCGTATGCAAATACCATGGAATATTATATTTTTTGGCCAACACCGGCGCACATGCAATATGATCGGGATGGCCATGTGTCACATATATTGCGCACAAATTTAACCCACGTTCGGATAATACGCGTTCCCAATCAGACGCCCGCCCCCATGGATCAAAAATAACACAATCGTCCCCCACAGACACAATCACAGATTGGGTGTTTTGCGGGGGCATTTGTATTAATTCAAATTTATTGTTTTTTAGTTTTTGTTGCATCGGCACGCTTTTTTGTTGTCTTTTTTGCGGGGGTCTTTTTCGTTTTTCCAAAAACGATTTCACGAATTTCTTCGCCCGTTAATGTTTCGCGTTCCAGTAATGCATTGGCCAATTTTTCAACCGTCGCCTTGTTCTTGGTCAAATACTTTGTTGCATCCGCATGCGCCGCATCCAACCAGGAACGAATTTCCGCATCAACCATTTCGGCGGTCTTTTCAGATGCATTTTCCAATGCACCGCGCATACCAAACGTTCCAACCTGATTAATAGCCGGCAGTCCCACACGTTTTGATAGCCCGGCCGTTGTGATTGAATAACGCGCCAGATGTGTTGCAGATGCAATATCACTTTCCGCGCCGGTGGTAATTTTATCCGCGCCAAAGAACAGTTCTTCGGCACTGCGCCCCGCCAACGCAATGGACAGATTTGCACGAACTTCGGCCAGGGTCATTGACACCTTGTCATCAATGGGCAAATGTTGAACCATCCCCAGGGCACGACCACGCGGGATAATCGTCGCCTTGTGTATCGGGTCGGCGATGCCGTCGTACATTAAACTAACAAATGCATGCCCCGCTTCGTGATATGCGGTTAATTTTATATCTTCGGGGCGCATTTTACGAATCTTGCGCGGGCCCATGATGATTTTATCGCGGGCCTCTTCTATATCTTCGGGGGCGACCATGTCACGACCATTGCGTACGGCATGCAGGGCCGCTTCGTTCAGCAAATTTTCCAAATCGGCGCCCGAAAAACCCGTTGTGCCACGTGCAATGTCCTGAAGATTGACATTTTCGCCAATCTTGACCTTTTTGGCATATAAATCCAGGATTTCACGGCGCCCCGCCATATCGGGCAATTCAATGTAAACCTGGCGGTCAAAGCGCCCGGGGCGTAACAACGCCGCATCCAACATGTCTGCACGATTTGTTGCACCAATTACGATAATACCCGTATCATTTGCAAAACCATCCATTTCAATCAACAACTGATTTAATGTTTGTTCGCGATCCTGGTCGTTGTACGAGTGTGTGGAACGTTTTTGACCGATGGCATCGATTTCATCGATAAACAAGATACATGGCGCATTGCGCTTTGCCATTTCAAAAATTTCTTTTATCTTGGCCACACCAAGCCCAACGATAATCCCGGAAAAATCCGAACCGGATGCCGCAAAAAACGGAACGTTTGCTTCGCCCGCGATTGCACGCGCCAATAAAGTCTTTCCGGTTCCCGGCTGTCCCGACAGCAAGACGCCGCGCGGTACACGTGCCCCCAGGTTTTTGTATTTATCTTTGTTCTTTAAAAAGTCAACAATTTCGGACAATTCCTGTTTTTCAGAATCAATGCCGGCGACATCTTTAAATGTTGTCTTGGGTTTACCGGTTGCAATCTTGGTTGGGTTTTGCCCAATCAAACTGCGCCCGATACCACCCGCACCACCACGACGAAATCCACGCAAAATCCAAAAGATAAATAACAATGTTAGTGCCAACGGCGCAAATGTCGCAATCGTATCAAACCAGCCACGCGAAGTATCAATCGTAATCGCGGTGCCAGATTGCGCCAAATTGGCCAACATTTCCGGATCGTATGTGATTGTTGCGGTATACTTGGTGCCATCCGCCAATGTACCAGATGCATCATTGCCATTTATCTGCATGGTCTTGATTTCATCTGCGCGACGCAACACATCTGAAAAAGACAGCTCGACCGGTTTTGAAACATTTACATTTTGTGCGCCCGGCATAACAGGTGCACCAGAGCCGTAAATAAATACACGCCCCAGCATTGCAATAAACAAAGCCGCGAATATCATTAATGCCCACGATGCCACATCGCGTTTTTTCGTATTAGAATTACCCATTTTGCTGTTTCTTTTGAAGTCTTTTAATTTTTTCATTTTTCTTCCTGATACTTGTTTTTGCACCTTCGGGGACGATTAAAATCTGATTCTTGAATCGGCGAACGGTACAATGCCCCAATGTAAATTTGCAATCGGATTGCAATTTACTTAGTGCAAATGTCAACGAATTCAAGCGTGGCTGATAATCATTCCCCCCAATAATTTGAATCAACATGCCCAAACACTTTAAACCAATATCCGCCGGCACGTCAAACAGAAAAGAATCTGAAAATAACGCATAGCCATCATACATAACCGAACGCGTGCGTGCGGAAACATCGCCATCCAACGCATTACGCGTGCGCGATAAATTTTCAATGGCCAATAAAATACGTTCATCACTGATGCCCAATCTATCCGACAACAGGTGTCGATTCTGACGAATTTTTACACGCGTATATTTGTCATCAAAATTCATTTCATCCGAAAAATATTTGATATTGTTCGCATCACAATATGCAATCAGTTCTTGGCGAAAAACGTTCAACAGGGGACGTACTATTTTAATACCATCGCGATACGACGTATCACGCATGGCCGCCAAACCATTAACCCCACTGCCCCGCCCCAGGTTCATCAAAAATGTTTCAATTTGATCGTCGGCCTGGTGCGCGACCATTAAAATCCCAATGCCGTTTTCGTGACAAAAATCCGTCATGAATTTATAGCGGGCGGTGCGGGCCGCGGCCTCTAGCCCATTGGTTGGTTTTGCGCCCATCCAATGAAATATATGACATGGAATATCCAGTCGCGCGCACGTGTCGGCGACATATGCGGCTTCGGCATCTGCGGCATCACGTAAATGGTGGTGTACATGCAGTGCGGTTATATTCATTTTTAATTTTGCCAACCAATGCAACAGGCAAATCGAATCGACACCCCCACTGACCGCGACAGCAATGGGTCTATCAGAAAAAGCACGAACAAAATCCAAAAACTTTTCGTTCATTGTGTGTGTATTTTATGCTATAATTTACAAAAATAAAGGAAAAAGAAATGGCATCTGAATTAAAATCTATTGCGGTATATTGCGGGCATCAAATGGGCAAAGACCCCCAGTTTAAACGTGATGCAGCCGCGGTGGGACGCATGTTGGCGAAAAATGGAATCCGGATGGTTTTTGGTGGGGGCGACGTTGGATTAATGGGGACGGTTGCAACGGCGGCCCTGAAAAATGGGGGGACCGTTATTGGCGTTTCAACAGATGACGTTATCGCAATGCAGGAACCCGCACATGATGATATTAAAGTTCAGGTCGTAGACGGTGTAAACGAACGCAAACAGATTATGTTTAATGAATCTGATGCCTTTATAATTTTGCCGGGGGGGATTGGGACACTGAACGAACTGTCCGATATTTTAACAATGCAGCAAATTGGCGAAACGAACAAGCCGTTGTTCTTTTTAAACACCAACGGTTTTTGGAATCAGTTAACACGCCTGATTAGGCATATGCAGAAAAACGGATTTATCGTTAAAACCGACACATACAACATATTCCACGCCGATACGGTCGCAGAATTAAAAAAGCAGATATTAAAGTATTAAAGTTCAAATACTTTGTCGCGCGATGTGGCGCCACGAATTAATTTAATGCTGGTCTTGGGGACGCCATAGTGTTCGGCCAGCATTTTTATTACATCCGCCGTTGCACGACCATCGGTTGGCGCGGTTGTTGTGTGTACGCGCAACGTGCCATCGGGTTGAACTTCGACCCGATTAAGTTTGGCACGCGGAATAACACGGACGGATATTTTCATTACTGTTTTATTTCCGAAATCAATTCGTTAAAGGCGGGTGTACGATTCCCCGACACCAGGTGCAGATGAAAATGAAATACAGACTGCTTTACAAACGGGGCGTTTGCACCCGCGTTGGCCAAACAATTAAATTCACATTTTATACCCAATTTTTCCGCAGTTTTGGCAAAACAATCCCAAAAGCCCGCCTGTTCGGCCGCAGATGCATTTCTGGTAAAATCAAGGATGTTTTGATATGGTCCCTTGGGGATAACCAAAACATGATTGGTAAACATTGGGTTTATGTCATGAAACGACATGGCATATTCGTTTTCATAAACACGGTTTGTCGGAATTTCCCCACGTATCATTTTTGCAAAGACATTATTTGTATCATACATCTTTTTATTCCCCTTGTTTTTCCATTACAGCATATTAAAATACAGACTTGAAATCAATAAATTTCAGACTATATCAATCGTACAGGTTTATCAAAGGAGTTTTATTTATGTTTAAACCGTTACATAATTATGTTCTGTTGGAAAGAATCGAAGAAGAAAATAAAACCGCCGGTGGAATTATTATTCCGGATAACGCACGCGAAAAACCGTCGCGCGGACGCGTTATTGCGACGGGTGCGGGAACCCAGGTCGCCGATACGCTGATTCCGATGACCGTTAAAAAAGATGATGTCGTATTGTTCGCAAAATGGGCGGCAAGCGCAAATGAAATCAAATTAGAAGGGCGCGATTACATACTGATTAAAGAAACTGATATTTTGGGAATTATTGAATAAGGAATAAAAAATGGCAAAAGATATTGTTTTTGATACAGATAAACTGGCCGCGGGTGTTGATAAATTGGCAAACGCGGTAAAAATCACCATGGGCCCCAAGGGACGTACGGTTGTTATTGAAAAATCCTATGGCGCACCGGTCGCAACCAAAGACGGTGTTACCGTGGCACGTGCGGTATCTTTGAAAGACCCTCAGGAAAACATTGGTGCACGTATGGTCCAGGAAGTCGCCAAAAAGGCCGGCGACGATGCCGGGGACGGGACAACCACCGCAACCGTATTGGCACAAAAAATTATTCGTGAAGGACGTCGCGTTATTGCGGCCGGCATGAACCCGATGGACGTAAAACGCGGTATTGACATGGCCGTTGGCGTCGTTATTGCCGACATTGATGCACATGCACGTCCCGTCAAGGACAGCGCAGAAATCGCCCAGGTGGCAACTATTTCCGCGAACAACGATCGTGACATAGGTGAAAAAATCGCAAATGCCATGGAACGCGTCGGCAAAGAAGGTGTTATCACGGTCGAAGAAGCCAAGGGATTAGATACGGAAATCGATGTCGTCGAAGGTATGCAGTTTGATCAGGGATTTATGTCGCCCTATTTCGTGACCAACAGTGAAAAGATGTTGGCAGAACTGGATGGCGCGCACGTATTGGTATCTGAAAAGAAAATTACCGGATTGCAGGCATTGTTACCAATTTTGGAACCAATCGCACAATCGGGCAAACCGCTGTTAATCATCGCAGAAGATGTTGAATCAGAAGCATTGGCAACGTTGGTGTTAAATCGTCTGCGTGGCGGGTTAAAGGTTTGTGCCGTCAAGGCGCCGGGATTTGGTGACCGTCGCAAGGAAATGCTAAAGGATATCGCAATCGTAACCGGGGCGACCGTTATTTCCGATGATATGGGGATGACATTTGAAAATATTACCCCGGCCGTATTGGGCAGCGCAAAAAAAGTTGTCGTATCCAAGGATTCTACACTGTTGGCACATGGCGCGGGCGATAAAGACGCGATTGCCGCACGGGCCGACGAAATACGGGCATCCATTGCCGCAACAACCAGCGACTATGACCGTGAAAAATTATCGGAAAGATTGGCAAAATTGGTTGGCGGGGTTGCCGTTATCAAGGTTGGTGGCATGACCGAAATCGAAGTTAAAGAAAAGAAAGACCGTGTTGATGATGCGTTGGCCGCGACACGTGCCGCCGTTGCCGAAGGAATTGTTGCGGGCGGTGGCGTGGCATTGGTTCGCGCAACACATGCGTTGGAAAATCTGCATGGTGCAAACAATGATCAAAACGTAGGAATTGATATCGTACGTCGTGCAATCGTTGCGCCATGTGCACAGATTGCAGAAAACGCAGGCGTGTCGGGTGAAATTGTTGTTGGCAAGGTGATGGAGTCAACGGATTATAATCACGGATACAATGCGCAAACCGGCGAATATGTTGATATGATGGCGGCGGGCATTATCGACCCGGCCAAGGTTGTTAAAACAGCTATTTCTGCGGCGGCATCCACCGCGGGTGTAATGTTGACAACCGGGGCGGTTATGACCGAAATTCCCGAAGAAAAGCCAAACGCACCGCAAATGGGTGCGGGCATGCCCGGCATGATGTAAAAAAACTAAAATCCCCCGCCAACGGGGGATTTTTATTATATATATTCCAAATCTGTGATAAAATTATGTGTAATTAACACCAGGGGACTTTATATGGCGTATAACAAAGAAGATATTATGGCGATTTTGCAATATGCAAAGCAATACGGACCGGTGCACGCCGCCAAAAAATTCAATGTGGCGTCATCAACGATACTGCGATGGAACCACAAATACAAAGTGTACACCATGCAGACAATGCGCGAGTTTTCCGAACACGACAAAACAACCATATTAAAATACGCCCAAAAACACGGCCTTAGCGCGGCAATGCGCAAGTACAATATTGATATGTCAACGATGCGTAAATGGAACGAAAGTTTGAATATATATCAGGCCACCGGACGCAGGCCCAAGGCCACATTTAAAAAGCGCATGGTGCGCCCACCCGAAGAATTTAAATTAGAGGTTTTGCGTTTTGCAAAGCAATATGGTGTATCGGCCGCAATACGTAAATATAACCTGCCGGATTCTACGATACGTTCATGGAACGACAAATATAAAATATATCAAACGCGTAAAATTCGAACCTTTTCACAGGGACAAAAAAATCTGATTATAAAATACGCATTAAGTCACAGTTTCGCAATGGCCGCAAAAAAATTTGACGTAACCAGCGAACAGGTCAAAATATGGGCACAAAAGGCAGATGCCGAAAAACTATAACTTAACACCATATTTACCGCGATTTATGGGACGGTATGATAAGGCTTCGGCCAGGTCGGACATTTCAATATTGTCGGCCCCGCGTAAATCCGCAATCGTTCGCGCCAAACGGCGAATTCGATTATAACCACGCGCCGACATTCCCATCTTTTCCGCGGCGACATTCAAAAAGCCCTTTAATTCATCCGTTAATACGGCATATTGTTCCAGTTCCGCCCCATCCAGCGTGGCGTTAACATGCCCCTGGCGCAACATTTGACGTTCACGGGCCGCAACAACACGCGCACGGATTGTGGCACTGTTTTCACGTGGTGTGGTATCGGTCGTCATTTCCCATGGCTTTACCGCGTCCACATCAACATGCAAATCAATTCTGTCCAACAAAGGGCCGGATATTTTATTTTGATACGCTTCGGCACAACGTGGGGCGCGTGTACATGACATGGCCGGATTACCCAAATGACCACATGGGCACGGATTCATGGCCGCAATTAATTGAAATCGCGCCGGATATGTTGCGTTACGACGGGCACGCGATATTAAAATACGACCAGATTCCATTGGTTGGCGCAGAATTTCCAATGTTGCACGATTAAATTCGGGCAATTCATCCAAAAACAAAACCCCATTATGTGCCAATGATATTTCGCCCGGACGTGCATCGGAACCACCACCCGCCAGGGCAACCGGACTGGACGTATGATGAACGCTGCGAAATGGGCGCGAAGATACCAGACCACGCCCCGTTAATTCGCCCGCAATCGAATATATGGTGGACGTTTCCAGAATTTCACCCGCCGTCATTTCCGGCATAATCGTTGGCAGACGTGATGCCAACATGGTCTTGCCCGCGCCGGGGGGACCAACCATCAACATTGCATGACCGCCCGCCGCGGCGATTTCCAGCGCACGCTTGGCCGCGGATTGACCATGAACATCGGACATATCGATTGCCGTTTCCGTTTTATTTTCGGGCGCGGTCAATTCCGGGACCGGTAATATTTGCGTACCTTTGAAATGATTAATTAATTGTACGACATGAAAAGGCGCAACAATATTGGTATGTCCCGCCCAACGTGCCTGGGGACCGTGGTCGCCCGGACAAATGATGCCCAATCCGTGCGCGTTGGCCCAAACACTGGCCGGCAAGACGGCGTCTGTTTTTACAATCGCACCATCAAGTCCAACTTCGCCCATAATGACATATTTTTCCAATTCCGCTTCGGGTAAGACGCCAATGGCGCACAAAATCCCGCATAATATCGGCAAATCGAAATGAGAACCACTTTTTTCGACGTCCGCCGGCGATAGATTCACAGTTAATCTTTTCGGCGGCAAAGACAGGTTTAATGCAGACAGCACATTGCGTATGCGTTCGGCAGATTCCTTGACCGCGCGATCGGCCAATCCGATTATGTTAAATTCGGGCTTTGACAGACCAGATGACAGTTGAACCTGGACATCAATGGGGGTGGCATCCATGCCATTAAATATTATTGAATTCAAAGATATCATGCGTGCATATTATAACTTGAATTAAATTTGCGCAAGTTATAATATGTCAAAAACAATGAAAGGATTTTGGAATGCCCGCAAAAAATAAAAATATCGCACGCGAGTGGTTTAATACTATATTTTATGGCGCGTTAATCGCGATTGTGTTTCGCAGTTTTCTGTTGGAACCTTTTAATATCCCTTCGGGGTCGATGATTCCAACGCTGCATGTCGGCGATCATATATTTGTGGAAAAGTGGGCATATGGTTATTCAAGATATTCTTTCCCATTTGGGTCTTGGAAATTGTGGAACGGACGCTTTTGGGCAACAGAACCGGAAATCGGCGACGTTATTGTGTTTCGTAACCCAATCAATGAATCCCAGGATTATGTTAAGCGTTTAATCGGTAAACCCGGCGACACAATACAGATGATTGATGGACGTCTGCACATCAATGGGGCCCAGGTAGTACGTGAAAATCCGCAACCGTATGTGATTGCAACGTTGCCAAAATCAATGCGGTCGGTCGGATACTATAAAGACAACATGTCTATTAAGGGTAACAAAATATGGGTCGATAACGAACCGGCACCGTATAATTACACCATCGAGTATAAATCTGATGAATTTTGCCATATGTACGATGGCGCGTGTGGCGTGTTCTTTGGCACGGAATATACAGAAGTCTTGCCCAACGGGGTAAAGCACAGCATTGTTGAATTTGGTGACGATGCGCACTTTGATAACACGCAGACGTTTGTCGTTCCGGAAAATCATTATTTCTTTATGGGCGATAATCGCGATAACAGTGGCGACAGTCGTGGCGATGTTGGCTTTGTTCCGCGCGACAATGTTTTGGGCCAGGTTTGGTTCACATGGTATTCGCATAATTATTATGCACCAATGTTGGCGGTGTGGTCGTGGGGTAATAAAATGCGATGGGACAGATTTGGCATGGGGATAAATTGATATGAAGATGTTAAATTATGACTTTAACGATGAAAGCCTGTTGGAATTGGCACTGACACAAAGCGGTGTGGATTCTGCGCGCAATAATGAAAGATTGGAATTTATCGGGGATCGCGTGTTGGGGCTTAGTGTGGCGGGACTGTTGTACGAAATGTACCCAAATGAATCCGAAGGCGAATTGGCACGTCGGCATGCAATGCTGGTATCAACGGAAACGCTGGGGAATGTTGCGCGGGAAATTGGTTTGGAAAAGCAAATCCGTCACGGCCATATGACCGCCGGACGAATTCAGCACATCTTGGCCAACGCGATGGAGGCCGTATTTGGGGCGATATACCTGGATGGGGGATTTGATGCGGCATGCGCCGTGATTGTTGATATATGGCGCGACCTGGCCGCAATGGACGTGGTCGCACCCAAAGATCCCAAAACCCGCCTGCAAGAATTGGTGCAAAAAAATATGCCGGGGAAATTGCCGGTGTACGAATACATGGAATCGGTTGGCGCATCACACAACCCCGTGTTCAATGTGCGGGTGTCCGCCATGGGACACAGCGCAATGGGGCGCGGAACATCAAAAAAAGGTGCCAGTGTCGCCGCCGCAGAAGAATTGTTGAAAATCCTTGCAATTTAAGCGTTTGGGATTTAAAATCGAAAAAGTTACAAGAATAAGGAATAAATATGTTTTCAATTTTGTTGGTTTTATTAATTATCGTCGCAGTCATGATGATTGGTTTGATTTTATTGCAAAAGTCCGAAGGTTCGGGCATGTCGGGCTCTTCGGCATCGGCAATGTTGGGCGGGGCGTTAACCGGTTCGGCGGCGGGAAATTTCCTGACACGCGCAACGGGTTGGTTGGCAACCCTGTTCTTTATATTATGTGCTGCGTTGGCCCTGGTTGCTTCTAAGATGAATATCAGTGACCAGCAAAGCAGCCTGCGCAGCGAAATTGTAACCCAGGGGAACGTTACGACCGATTCCGCGGATACATCGGTTCCAGCATCTGACCAGACGCCCCCAACGGAAAACACTGAATCCAAATAATCAAAAACCGCCACAAAATGGCGGTTTCTTTTATTTTGTTTTTTGCATAATCTGATTTGCAACATATGAATTTAGTGCACGCGAAATGCAACGTCGTGACCAATCTGCGGGATGTTGCGATGCGGAAAATACCCGCTGTTTACCATCAGGGTCAATAATACCAAAGCCGGTAATACGGGATTCTGCGTTATAGTATGCAAATACAGGCATATGTTTTGCAGATATTACAGCCGATGAAAGCATGTTGTTTTCATCATCATACATTGTGCCACATGCACGCATAATAGATGGCGCACAATGAAACACCGGAACCGTTTGACAATGCGGCGCGGGCACGGGCCGAATATATGCGTTTGAATCATACGGGGATTTGTAGCCATGTGCACGATAAAAAGTTTCCGCCCCCGGCAAAGCCACCAAATCTGTTTGATTGGCCGTAACGGCCACAGCGGTCTGGGCGGCATTTAACAAGCGGGTGCCAATATGTAATCCCTGGTATTCGGGTAAGACATACAGGTGACGGATATAGCCGGTACGTCGCTGAACATCCCCGGCAATACAGCCTATCATTTTATCGCCGTCATATGCGCCAAACGCAAAATTAAACGATAAACGGCGCCATGAATCCCGAAACGCGGTCATTGTGCGCGCTATGGTTTCATCAGACATTTTTGTATTATACTTTTTACGCACAGTAACGATGCGAATACGCATTAAATCATCCCAGATACCCGGGGCAGATTGATCAAAAATAGGTTGTAATGTTATCTCGCTCATACCCTATATATAGGACAAATTTGGCAAATGTCAACACACGTTTAAAACAAAGTTAAATTTGGGAAGTTGCCGTGGGTTGCGCCATCCACCATAACCAAGTCCCCCGCCCCAACCCATTTGCGCGATAAAATGTTTGGCACAACGGAATCACCACGTGCGATATAGTGACGTTGGGGCACGCGCGGCAATTCGTTCATGTTCACAGAATCATGTAATGGCATATCTTCGAAATACGACGTCCAATCAGCATGATTCAAAACACCGGCAATCGTTATCCACTGTTTTACATCCAGGTCCGGGTTTTGACCTATGACCAGCCCCGTTATCATCGCGCCACCAGAATACCCAATTAAAACAACGGGCTGATTTCCGGCCACCTGTTTTATAGCATTGGACATGGAATCTATGATTTCAGACGAAAAACGTCCCGTGGTCCAATCTTTGCGCGAACATGTGGACGACATGACATACTGACACGGGCGCGCCATATATACAACATTTGGCGATGGGTCGCACATTGCCAAATCGCGCACAAATGTGCCATGCGGGGTCGGATCATTGGTTGGATGCCCAGATGCATCAAACGAATTTCCGTCGCCTTCGACATAAATATGCAACGGGGACGTGTTATCAGAAATACGCTGAAATGTTGCGATGGTGTACCCATCCGTTCCAATGGGCGCATAAATAAAGCCACCAGGCACATGCCACGTGGGCGCACATCCAAGTAAAAATAAAAAGATAGCCAGCCGTTTCATAATATAAATTGTTCTTATTATATCATATTTATGTAGCTAAAACAGAAAAACTATTTTTGACAAATTTAATTTTTTTGACAAAAACACTTGACAAACGTGTTGACAAATACTATTTTTGGGATAAAGACAATCAAATTCCAATCCAAGGGAGTTATAAATGCAAAAGAAAAGTAATGCAAAAAACACAAAAAAGAATAGCAAGCGTTCAAATTTCTGGAAACGCATGTGGAAAATAATTTGTTGGCCATTTCGTATGATTGCCAAATTATGGCGTCGTTTTTGGAACTGGGTTCGCAAAGTCGACATTATCGGGTTAACCAATATTGCATTACTGGTTGCGATTATTGTATTGTTTTCCATGCTAATCATCAACCTTGTGGGATGTCGCAAGGAACAGGTTGTGGTCGTGGCAAAATCTGTACCGGTTACACAACAGGTGGTTGTAGAACAGAAGGTAAGCCAAACTATTACTTTGCCAATGGCGCAAAACACAACAAAAAATCAGCAGCCTTCGGTTAATGTTGTACCGGTAAAGAAATCTGAAGTAGAAATTGTAAAAAAACAAACCGCCAAGCAAAATAATACACTGATGGGCGACGTTATTATTGATAGTCGTGGTGCCGGTGCGATTTTGCAGGCAGGCACCCAGGTTAACGGTAATTTGTATTTGCAAAATATGCGCAAATATACATTGCCATGCGATATTCGTATCAACGGGAATTTATTCCTGCGCGATGTGAATATGTTGCAGTTCTGTGGGGACTTTGTCATCACAGGCAACATTTATGTCAGCCCACGTTCTTCCTTTGGGCCAATTCCAAAGACTGCACGTTTGGGCGGATATGTGGTGCTGTAACCCACAATAAAAAATTACAGGATTGTTCATATAGTATCTCCCCTTTTTGTGGCACCGCCTAATTTGGCGGTGTTTTTTTAATGATGAAATCCACATGTTTTTATGATATAATTTATCCCATAGAGCAAAAAAAAGGATGAGAGTATGTTTGACAAACTGTTGACTGTATTAAAAAACAATATTGGATATACCATAATCTTGGTTATCGCGATTGTATTCTTTGGATATTTTTCAGACGGTTTAATTCCGGGGCTGATTACCGCGGTATCGGCACTGTTGGCATATGCGTGCATTATGACGCTGTACGGTGAATATAAAAAATTGCCGAACAAGGCGACAAACGCCAAGAAAAAAGCAAAGAAATAAATCATCCGCCGTTTGGCGGATTTTTTTCAATTAATCAGATTTTATTTTTATATATGCACTTTTTGTGATATAATATTTGTCATGAGAAAAAGAAATATTTGCATTTTATCCCTGTTATCATGGGCCCTGTGTATGCCGGCCATGGCGAATTGGCAGTATCCGGGAACATATGTAGGTGACGGTTGGTATGAAGACGACGGGTCGCGCTTTGTTATTTCTGCGCGGGGTGGCGCATCGTTTGGCATGGGCAAGATTCAAAATGACACAGGCGCAATCGCGAACGAATATTTCATGAGCCCCGATGGCACCAGTGTGGTATCGGCAACCTATTACTATTCCTGTGTTGACCAGGGCGGATGCGAAGACTATGTTTATGCCGGGTACGGCGATTTAAACAAATTGCCCGCCACAAAAGATTTGGAAACATTTTCTTTTGTTGCAGGGGCCAGTATTGGGTGGACCATCCCCAATCGTCCACAATGGAGAATCGAAGCCGGGTATGATCATATTACCAAGAGCGAGTATAATTCTTCGCCTATGTTTGAAGGGGACCTGACCCTGGAAGGTGGCGATGTATCAAATATCACTATCCAGGCGCAAAGTTCGACCGTAAATTCCAAGATTTCCAGCGACGTGTACAGCGTTATGGCGTTTTATGATTTCTTTGACGGACTGCAAAAACCAACGCGCACGTTTATTCCATATATTGGTTTTGGCGCCGGATATGCAGACACAAAAACCGTTTTGAATCTGTCCGATCCGTATGGCGATTTATCGGCCCAGGTGGAATTGCAACAATATGGCGAAGTGGACGATTTCGGAGTTGTTCAATTCTATAAATCAGAACGCAACACGGCAAATGTGGCGGCATTGTTATCGGCGGGCGTGTCATACGGCATCAGCGAAAATATGTTCATGGACTTTGGCGCACGCGTGATGTATATCCCCAAGGTAAAATGGGAACTAACAAACGATTCCGGCAGTCGACATCGCGAGTGGTTCAGTGCAGAAAACCTGATATATGCAAATGTTATGTTGGGTATCAGGTTTGAATTTTAAACAGTTTCCTTCCTGACAAGTTCCCCGGGCAACCGGGGGATTTTTTATTGAATTTATCAAATTAAATGCTATTATATGTCGCGTAAGATGTACGGGGCATGGCCGTTTGTCGCAAGACAGACGGAGGAAAGTCCGGACTGCATGGGACAGCGTACTGGCTAATATACCAGGCGGGGCGACCCGACGATTAGAGCAACAGTGACGTAAACGATTAAGTTCGAGTGAAACGGGCAATCTCTGCGCGCAGCAATTTCAAATAGGCCCCCTATATGGGTCCCACATCGGGGGCGGGTAGAAAGCTTGACATATTATAGTAATATAGTATGCAGATTAATCATGTCCACTACCGCGGGGTGGTATCCGAAAGATACTGGTTCGATGGCAGAACAAAATCCGGCTTATATGTTCATCTGCAACACGCGCCCAAGGGCGCGTGTTTTTTTATCTATTGTTCCAATTCGGACCATTGGCAAATAACAACCGCATGTTCGGTGTCGCCAACGCAAATCTTGTGCCGCGTGGTCAACCCATCAATCGCAACATCAACACGAATTTCGGGGGTGTCGGGACTGATTTCCTTTTTAAAATTAATGTTTATTTTGCGCAAAGTGTGCTGTGTACGATATGCATAACCAACACTTTCCGTTGCCCATACGGCATAAACAGCATTGTTTATATGTTGGTTTACATCAATATCGTCAAAACGACATTTCATAATATGCGTTTTATCCGTGTCAAAATCAGGGAATTTATCAAACGCACAACCATACGCGCGTGTTGGCACAACCACGTCCGGCGACAAATGATTTGCCAACGGCAAAGGACGACGACGCGCCATGTCAATTAAAATCCACTGGGATGTGGCCCGAACCATCAAACGACCATCAGAACCATGAATTTCAAAATCACGTGTGGCACGCAGGGCATCCTGGCACGAAGGCCATGTCGTAAATGTTAACTCTTCGCCTTCGGTTGGCAATTCGATGATATCGACCAAATAATACATTACAACCCAGCCGACACCATTTTCCAGGCAATACGTACGGCCGCACCCCAAAAGTTCTGCATGGCGGTCGGCAATCGATTGCAATTCGTTCATCAAAATCAATGGACGGACATTACCGAAACGGTCACATTGATATGCCTGTAGTATGCGTCGTTCCGTCAGTTTTTCTGCCATGGCAACACCCTATTTCTGAACAGCCACAACAAAATCCAATTCGGCGCCCGTTTGAATATTATTGGCGCGCGCGGCGGATTTAATCAGCCCGTGCAACACATCCGGTGTATCAGACGGGATGGTCAACATTTCCAGTTTTGCCCCATTGCCCACCTTGCGTTCTGTGCGCAGACCGCGAATATTCTTTAACAGTTCCAATGCAACATCCATTTGGGACACGTCTGTGTCATATTCGGTTTTTACGGTTGGATATTCCGTCAGGTGCAATGTTTGGCCACCTTCGGTTGGTTTATAGATTTTCTGCCACAATTCTTCGGTCAGGAACGGGATAAACGGTGCATACAGACCAATTATCGCACGCAAGACTGTGTACAATGTCCATTGGGCGGATAACTTGGATTCTGCGCTGTACTTTTCGGGTGCCCAGAAGCGATCTTTGATAAATTCCAAATACTGGTCACAGAAGATATCCCAGAAGAACGTATCAATCGCAGCACGCGAATTATAATTGTCGTATTTGTCCAGATGCTTTCTGGTTTCTGCAATCGTTTTGTTCAATTCAGACAACACCCATCTGTCTTCGATGAAACGTTCGGACACCGGTATTTGCTGTGCAGTTTCCGGTTCGAAATCAGACAGATTCATCAGCGTATACTTAGATGCGTTCCATAATTTTGTTAACAGTTTTGAACCACGTTTAACTTCGTCGTCACTGTAACGAATATCGGTGCCGATTGGCGCTGTCGAAATCCAATAGCGCAATGCATCAACGCCAAATTTATCAACCGCGGTTAATGGATCGGTACCGTTACCCTTGGTCTTGGACATCTTTTGCCCTTTGCTGTCGCGAATAAGGCCGTGGAAATTCACCGTTTTAAATGGCACATCGCCCATTACATAAATCCCCATCATAACCATACGCGCAACCCAAAAGAAAATAATGTCGGCCGCGGTGTACAGCAAATCGGTTGGATAATATTTCTTTAATTCCAGTGTCTGTTCCGGCCACCCCAGGGTCGAGAACGGCCACAACCCGGACGAAAACCACGTATCCAAAACATCGGGGTCACGTGTCAAAGTTTTTCCACCCGATTGTTTAATCGCTTCTTCTTCGGTTTCGGCAACATAGACATTTCCATCCGCATCATACCATGCAGGGATATGGTGCCCCCACCATAACTGACGCGAAATGGTCCAAGGACGAATCCCCTTCATCCATGCCATAAACAAATTATAACGATGTTCCGGCAGGAATTTTATTTTGCCTTCTTCAACAGCCTTAATCGCGGGTTGCGCCAATTTTTCGGCATCAACAAACCACTGGTCGGTCAGATATGGTTCAACGGGAACCTGGCCGCGTTCAGAGTATGGGGTTGGAATTGTACGATCTTCGATTTTTACCATCAAACCGGCCGCGGTAATATCGGCAACAACCGCTTCGCGTGCCTTGTATCTGTCCAGGCCGCGATATTTTTCCGGCACAACCGGATTATCGTTCAGTTTTGCATCAGGTGTCAAGATGCACACCGGTGTCAGGTTGTGACGAACGCCAACCTCCCAGTCGTCAAAGTCGTGGGCCGGCGTAATTTTTACCGCACCGGTTCCCTTTTCGGGGTCTGCGTGTTCGTCCGCAATAATTGGAATTTCAATATCCGTTAATGGGATTATCGCGCGCCCACCAATCAGATGTTTTAATTTTTCATTTTCCGGGTGGACGGCAATCGCCTGGTCGCCAAATAATGTTTCGGGACGCGTTGTCGCAATTTCAATAAAACCACCATCAACCAACGGATAGTTAAAGTAATAGAACTTGCCCTTTTCTTCGCGGGTTTCAACCTCTAAATCCGACACGGATGTCATCTGCTTGGGGCACCAGTTTACCAAACGCTTTTCACGATAAATCAAGCCTTCGTTATACATTTTCACAAACAGTTTTGTAACCGCACTGGACAGCCCCGCATCCATGGTAAAACGTTCACGCGACCAAACCGGCGTCACACCCAAAATATGCAACTGATTCATAATTTGGCCGCCCTTGTCCGCCTTCCACGCCCAGGCATAATCCAATTTTTCCTGTAAAGTTAGGGCGTGCGGGTTTATACCACGCTTGGACAAATCGCGTTCAACCAATAACTGGGTTGCAATGGATGCATGGTCCGTTCCCGGTTGCCACAGGACATCAAAACCAGACATGCGTTTATAACGGCACATAATATCCGTTAAGACGTTATTCATCGCGTGCCCCATGTGCAACGACCCCGTCACGTTTGGCGGTGGCATCATAATGCAAAACGATGGTTTATTCGAATCAACATCGTTATTCCAAAACGTGTTGTTGTCCCAAAATTCCTGGATTCGGGTTTCTATTTCACGTGGGTTTATATTTTTGCCAAGTTCTATGTTCATTTTTTGCGTCCTGTTTGTAAAAGTAATTTAATGAGGGAATCCTAGCAGGATTTATTTAAGAATTCAAGGAAAAGACCATGTTATTTTTCGCCAACAATTTCACCAATCACATAATTTGCCAGCATCAATCCAAATGTGCCCGTTACCGTCACAATCGACCCCAAATTCTTCGCGTGTCCCGTTACAGGGCGTGGCGCCTGCATTGAAAAAACGGCCGGAAAATCGGGCAGATTTTCATCACGCAACGCACGACGAATACGACCCGCCAATGGACACACAGACGTTTGGGAAATCGGTGCTATTTTTATCTGGGTTATATCCGTTTTAGATGCCGCCCCCATGGAAGAGATTAACGGTACATTATTCTTGTGCGCCCATTTGTACAAAGCAACCTTGGACGGGACGGTATCAATCGCATCAATTATGAAATCGGGACGGATATCAACCCGTGTATTTTCATCAAAAAACAGGTTTAATTCTGTTACCAAAATTTCGGGATTTATATCACGTATTCGATTGGCGGCAACTGTGACCTTGGGGCAAGATATCGTGGATTCCAGCGCAAACAACTGACGATTTATATTAGAGACTTCTATACAATCGAAATCAACAACAACGATATGCCCAATACCGGTGCGCGCCAGGGCTTCGATTGCAAAAGAGCCAACCGCACCACAACCAACAACCATGACCGTTGCCGATTTTAACCTTTTGATGCCATTGTCGCCATACAATAAACGCGTTCTGTGTAATCTGTCCATGTTTATATAATTTGTTTTGTGTTTTGGTATATTATATCTGACAAAATAGTGTTTTCCATATCTAATATTTCGGATATGCGAAACACAACCGATGGGATAATGGTGGAATCGGTGCCATCTGATTCAACCAAAATGCGCGACAATGGGGTCTTGGAAATGCGCCCTGCCCCCAATTTTTGATTCAGGTTGCGTGGCCCATATGAAAAAAACATATTGTATGAGGTGGCCATTTTTTCGATATCATTTGCATTGCCGTTAAAGCCATGCGCCAATATAAATGGTGGTAAAGTATTTTTGTTTTCCGCCAATATACGTGTTACGGTATCCCAACAGCCGACACAATGCAGATGCACGCCACGCGACAATTTATGCGCCAACATCAGTTGTTCAATAAACACATCTGTTTGTCGGGTCATATCGGGATGATTTTTATCCAAACCAATTTCGCCAACCATTAATTTTGGGCTTTTAATCAATAATTTTTCCAATTTATCGATGTAATTTTGCGGCAATTCGGACACGTTCCATGGGTGTACACCAACCACCCCAAACACACAATCGAATTTATTAACCAACCCCACGACGTCATCCCACTGGGACGGGGTAGCGGGCGCACAAACAAATGCAGTAACGCCCTTTTTCTGCGCGTTTGATATCGCCAAATCTGGGTTTGGCGCATCCAATAAATGACAATGTGCATCAATATATTTCGGCATGTGATTATTCCTGGATAAAGCCCCCCGACTGCATTTTCCACAGACGCGCATATTCGCCACCCGTGCGCAACAATTTGGCATGCGTGCCCTGTTCGATTACATGACCGTCTTTTAACACCACTATGCGGTCCATATTGCGCAATGTTGACAGACGATGCGCAATCGCCAATGTTGTGCGACCATCCGCCAGTTCATCAAATGACTTTTGAATACAAACCTCGGTTTCAGAATCCAGGGCGGATGTGGCTTCGTCCAAAATCAGGATTGGGGCATTTTTCAAAAATGCGCGCGCGATTGCGACACGTTGACGCTGGCCCCCAGATAATTTTATACCGCGATCACCAACCATGGAATCATACTTCTTGTCTGTTCCCATAATGAAATCATGCGCCATGGCACGACGCGCGGCGGCACGCACCATTGTATCGGATGCATTTGGTTTTCCATACGCGATATTTTCACGCAAAGTGCGATTGAACATGGTTGGTTCCTGGGGGATAAAGGCGATTGATTCGCGCAGAGAATCCTGGGTTACATTTTTGATATTTTGGCCGTCAATCAAGATTTCACCGTGTGTCGGATCATAGAATCGCATCAACAGATTCACAAGTGTTGTTTTACCCGCCCCCGATGGCCCGACCAGGCCAACGCGTTCGCCACACTTAATTGTCAAGTTGAAATTACGCAGGACCCATTTACGTTTGTATCGAAACGACACATTACGGAATTCTATTTCACCGCATGTGACATGTAACGCGGGCGCATTTGGCGCATCCATGACATCCACCGGCACAACCAATTCCGCATATGCCTTGGTTGCTGCCCCCATACGCTCTGTAATTGAAGGGATTTGATCAACGATGCGGGATATTGTGCCCATGGTGCTGAAATATATAGAGACAGTAAAAACAATTTCAGACAATGTGATTTGTCCGCGCATATACAGATATGCGCAAAACAGTAATGTCGCACCATAACTGATATCCCAAACCAATGAGGGAACACCCCAAAATAAGCGCTGGACAAAAAAAGACCAAATGCGTGCAGCGATATATTTGTTACGAACAGGTTCTAGGTGTTCGCGTTCGCGCGATGCACCCGCAAACAATTTTACAACGGAAAAGTTTGATATACTGTCCACTATTTTACCGGACAGTTTACTGGAAATACTGCTGGCATCCTTGGATGCGCGATTCATGGGCTTTATTAAAGCCCAACTGTATAATGCACGAAAAATAAAAACGACCGCAAAGATAATCGCAACATATACATTAATCGAAAATATCAGACCAACACTGACCAGCATCGTTAACAATAAGCCGCCAATACGCCAAAAATCATCCAACACCCCAAAACCTTCGGAAACATAGTTGATTTGGCTGTTGACCTGGCCCGCCATGCGCCCCGTCCAAAATGACATTGATTGAGAGTGGATATAGTCATTTAGCAAAACCGATATGCGATTACGAACCCGGGGAACCCAACGGGAATAAAACATACCCCGTAAAATCATACTGATCGATATTGTCAGGTTCAATCCAACAATCAGCAAAATTGTCGGCAATGCATGCTGAACAAAATTCATGCCCGCCGGTACAGGCGTTTCAAATAATGCAATAAACCAACGTTCAAAATATGGAAATAAAATTTGATTGGATAATGCAACCATGAAAAAGAAAGCCCATAATCCCAAAGGCCACCAAGAACCGACAGTTGCGTATTTGAAATAAAACTTCCACAATGATTTTGGTAATGCGTCATCTTGTTTTTTTGGCTGTTTCATTTTTCTCTCACTTTATCTTGTTACTATGTCATGGAATATTTCAGCGGGGATTGTGCCACCGGTTATCTTGGAATCCATGGGCGAAAAATCATCGTTACCAACCCATACACCAATAACCATATTATCTGTTGCGCCAACGAACCAGGCATCGCGGTTTTCGTTACTGGTGCCGGTTTTGCCGCCCAAAACACCCGGGGCGCGCGCACGACCGCCCGTACCACCCGGCGCAACAACGTCCGACAATAAAGCAGACATGTATTCAACGGTTTGGGGTTGCAGGACCTCGATTTCATCGGATGGATTGCGTTCATAAATCGCATTACCCGCCATATCTGTAACGCGGGTAATTGAATATGGATGCACAGACCGACCCCGGTTCCAAATTACCGCATAAATATTCGTCAAATCCAATAACGTCATTTCGGATGCGCCCAAAACGGTCGAATATTCACGACGCAACTGGGTCCCAACGCCCAGACGTCCCGCCATGGACAAAACAGAATCAATGCCGTATATTTCCGTTAATTTCAACGGCACGGAATTCACACTTTTGGCAAAGGCCGTTGCCAATGTTATATCACCGTAATAGCGTTCGTTATAATTTTTTGGGTTGTAATCACCAATCGCAAAGGGCGCATCATTTACATATGTTTCCGGCGTCATACCATTTTCAAGCGCGACCAGGTATACAACAGGTTTAAACGCACTGCCCGGTTGGCGGGGTGATGTTACACGGTTAAACTGGCTGCGCTGATAATCGGAACCGCCCGACATTGCACGGATTGCACCATCGGGGTTCATAGCAACAACCGCGCCCTGGTACGCACCAACCTTGCCCGGCAAAACAGCAGCAATATGATCCTGGTAATCCGTATCCAGGGTGGTATGGACATACATATCCGTTTCAAACACGCCAATACGCGATTTTAATTCATCCATTACAAAATCCGTCCAATAACGATACAGGTTTGTATCCACCATTGGCGTGGCGGGTTGCAGCGATTGCGCGGCGATACGGGCCTGGGTTATGGTGATGTATCCCTGGCGAACCATTTCCTGTAATATGACGCGGGCACGCGCAATGTTTTTGTCGGGATTACGCAGGGGACTGTACGTTGTGGGCGCCTTTAACATGGCGGCAATTTGTGCCGATTGCCCAATCGTTAGTTTGGTCGCAGGAACCCCAAACATGGTGCGTGCCGCCGCATCAATTCCACGCAGACCACCAACCAGGGATACGCGATTCATGTATAAATCTAAAATCTGATTTTTGTTAAAACGATTTTCCAACCAATGCGACAGAATTAATTCTTGGACCTTGCGCGAAATCTTTTTTTCACGGGACAAAAATATATTCTTGGCCGTTTGTTGGGTTATGGTCGAACCACCCGATGCAATACGACCGTGCATCAGGTTTGAAAATACCGCACGGGTAATGCCACGCATATCAATCGGACCGTGCTGAAAAAAACGTTTGTCTTCTATTGCAACAATCGCCTGCCAGACATGCGGGGGCAACGTTTCAACCGAAACAGGCGTTCCCATAATGCGGTTTGCACTGCGAATTTCATTGCCGTTTTTATCCAAGAAAATTATCGTGGCATCACGGGTTTCGTGCAATATCGCATCCAATGACGGCATGCGCAGGTATATATACGACACATAACCCAACGTCGCAACGCAGGACAGCAAAAATAAATTAAAACACCAAATCAAAATCCGACGTTTGAACGTTGGTTGTTTGGGCTCGGAATCTTTTTTTGGGGTACGCGTGCGCGACATATTTTCTCCTTTGATGGGAATACTAGCACAAACAACTTGCGTTTTACCAGCAATTATAATTATAATCTTAGCACACAAACCAAGGGAAAGGATATATGAAAAAATTTGCAGTTATTTTGGCGTGCCTAATCGCCATGCCGGCCTTCGCCGAAGAGTATATTGATGAATATGATTACTATGAATATGCAGACAACCGTGCAAACAAATACGAAACTTACGCGGGTATCAGAATTCATAAAAATGAAAGTATTGCATTTAAATACGATGTTCAAGACGGCGGTAATTCAACCGTTCGTGCCGACAACTTTGGATTTGGTGCGGTCGTTGGTAACCGGTTAAGCAATCATGTAAAATTAGAATTTGAAACATCGTATGTCGGCATAGACGAAAGCAAACGCGCAAATAAATATGACTTTGACGTATGGGCAAATATGTTAAATGTATATCTGTTCCAAGAATACGAACAGACCGTTGCGCCATATGCGGGATTGGGAATTGGCTTTGCGGCAATTTGGGGCGATGTTAACACGCCGTACGGTCATATGTCAGACAGCGTGTTTGATTTGTCTTATAGTGCAATGATTGGTGTGAACTTTGCATTAAATGAACGAATTGATTTAAACCTGGGGGTTAAGTATCAATACTATGGTGAAATAGAACACAAATTGCATGACAAAACGTTCGCAACCACGGACGTGGATGCGACGGAATTCTATTTCGGCGCAGTATATAAATTTGGGATATAATCGGATTCTTTTTCCGTTGTATTATTTTTACCAATTTCCTATAATTCGGGTATGAAAAACATACCCGATTTATTTATTTTGTCCGAACATGCCGAATTGCTGAAAAAACTGCATGATTGGGATATTGCATATCACCAAAACGATGCCCCAATCGTTGATGATGCGACATATGATGCGGTAAAAAAACGCGCCCTGGAAATAGAAGAACAATATCCCACATTGGCGGCGGGGGGCGCATCCACACACGTTGGCGCCGCGGTGTCCGACAAATTCAAATCACACGCGCACAGTGTGCCAATGCTGTCCATATCAGACGTATTTAACGAAGGCGAAGTCGCAGATTGGTTTAACAAATTATCCAACAAGGATTTATTTATTGAATTAAAGGTTGACGGGGTGTCTTATTCGGCGCGTTATGAAAATGGCGTGTTGGTACGTGGTCTGACCCGGGGCAGCGGGGTTCAGGGTGAAGACATAACAGAAAATCTGAAAACAATACCGGATATTCCACACAAACTGGCCGGGCAATACCCAGACGTTATTGAAATTCGTGGCGAAGTTTATATGACACGTGCGGACTTTGTGGCACTGAACGCGCAATCAGACAAACAATTTGCCAATCCACGAAATGCGGCGGCGGGATCGTTGCGACAACTGAACCCGGAAATTACTGCAACCCGAAAATTAAGCGCATTTGCGTATACGTATGGCGAAATTTCCGAACGCGAATTTAAAACCCAATCGGAATACTTTGATAAATTAGAATCGTGGGGATTTAAAACAACACGAAAATGGGCGAATCACGCGTGCACATTGGGGGACATTCAGCGTGTATATAATGACATTATGCTGATACGTCCGGACATTCCGTTTGACATAGACGGATTGGTAATCAAGGTCAATGATATCGCCACCCAGGAACGTATGGGCAGTCGTGCAAACAGTCCGCGTTGGGAAGTGGCGTACAAATTCCCCGCGGCGCGGGCGATAACAACACTGCGCGACATTACAATTCAGGTGGGACGCACGGGTGTTTTAACACCGGTGGCGGAATTAGAACCAATCAATATCGGTGGCGTGGTGGTTTCACGTGCAACACTGCACAATGCGGACGAAATTGGGCGACTGGGCGTGCGTATTGGTGACAAGGTTATTGTGCAACGTGCGGGCGACGTTATTCCGCAAATTGTTGGTGTGGCGGAAAGCATGCCGGGCGCATCCGAATTTGTTTTCCCAACAACCTGCCCCGTGTGTGGTGGAAACGTTGTCCAAGAATCGGGGATGGTTGCGCGCAGATGCATCAATACAATGGGATGCCCCGCACAATTAATTGGTGAATTGGAACACTTTGTTGGACGCAAGCGGTTTGATATTGACGGACTGGGGGTTAAACAACTGGAAAACTTTGTGGGACGCGGATGGATAAAAACGCCGGCCGATATATTTACACTGATACAAAATCATGGCGACGAAATCAAACGTATCGAAGGCTTTGGTGAAAAATCGGTTGATAATTTGAATAAATCCATCGAAGGGGCGCGAGATATTGATCTGAACAAATTCTTGTTCGCCATCGGAATACCCGAGGTTGGAGAAGTAACCGCCAAGATTTTGGCGGTTGCGTTTGGGTCACTGGATGCGATACGCGGGGCGCCGGCGTGGAAATTAAAATCGATTGATGGAATTGGCGATGTTATGGCCGATGAAATTGTGTCATTTTTTGCGGATGAACATAACAAAGGTGCACTGAACAAATTATTGGAACAGGTTCATGTGCGTGACATGGATGTTGTGTCACCCGCAAACAATGGTCCATTGGCGGGGAAAAAAGTCGTTCTGACGGGAACATTGTCAAAATATACGCGTGATGCGGCGCGCGAAATTTTGGAACAAATGGGCGCCAAGGTTGTTGGCAGTGTGTCCGCAAAAACAGACATTGTTTTGGCGGGGGCGGATGCCGGCAGCAAATTGACACGCGCAGAACAGTTGGGCATTACCATTTGGGACGAATCCGAATTTGAACGCGTAATTGCCGAAAACAAGCAATAAAAAAACGCCCCAAAAAGGGGCGTATATTATTTCAAATAAAATGTAATCGTTGCAACAACACGAACTTTTTTGTTTATTGCCTGGCGTTCATTTGATGACCAAGAATCCGTCGGGTCACGCGATTCTATGCTGAACACACCCTGGTTTGCACTTTTGATTTTCCCCAGGCGCGCGTCCGCATCTTTGGCAAATTGTTCACCGGCGGCGGTGGCGTTTTTTGTTGCCTGTTCAATCATGGAAATTTTAATATCATTTAGACCGTTAAAGATATATATTGGCCCCGAATAATCTTCGGTAACGGTGATACCACGGCGCACCAATTCCCCCATACGACGTGACACAGAATCAACCAGTTGAACGTTATGTGAACGCACCATGACCCCCGTATCAATTACATAGCGACCATCGTTGTTTTGCGCGCGCAATTCTGCATCGGAATAGCCGGCGTATTTATCACGCACCTGGACCCGCAGATTTTGAATTTCGTCGGGGGCAAAGCCGGATTCAATCAGAAAAGCGTGAATTTGGGCGATGTCCGTGTCTATTTCCTGTTGCAATATCCCCAGGTCGCCCCCGACACCATTAATTTTGATATTCCAGACGGCGGTATCCGCGACAACATCGCGTTCGGCCAGGCCCTTGACCGTGACGGTGCGTCCCGACATGGCACGATAGATACCATCACCAATAAAATATCCACCCAATGCAACACCAATCGCCAATACGGCAATCCAAATTCCCGGTACAGATTTTAATTTATTTGTAATCTTCATTTATTTTCCCCCTTTGGTTAAAAGAATATCCATATTGCCAATGGCGCAACGACCGCCGTCATTAACCCGGACAGAACGATTGCCAAACTGCTTAATGCGCCTTCGACCGGCCCCATCTGCATCGCCTTGGTCGTGCCGGCGGCGTGGGATGCGTTTCCAATGGCCAGGCCACGCGCAATCGCACCACGCAGGCCAATCTTGTTGCAAACAACATCACTGATCGATGCGCCCAAAATGCCCGTCACAATCACCGACGATACCGTCAAGGCAACCACACCGCCCATTTTTTCCGTAATACCAATCGCAATCGCCGTTGTAACCGATATCGATACCAGCGATCGTGCAATTATATCGCCCAACCCAAAAAATATGCATATGAATATCACCGTCAGCACCGAACAAACGACACCGATTAATATCGCCAATAATATGGGCAGAACATGCCTTTTAAGTAATGGCAACTGTTTATACATCGGAACCGCCAATGATACGGTCAGTGGCACCAGGAAATATGTTATGTACTGTGCGCCCGAATTATAATCCGTGTACGAAATACCCGTTTCCAACAAAACTATTATTATAAATACAGTCGCCAGGAAAAGTGGCGTTGTAAACGGCGACGACCAACGACGATTTATCAAATATGCCAACGAAAACATGGACAATGTTAATACAACACCAAAATAAGGGGACGCCGCCAAAAATTCCGTCATTTTTTGCCCCCATGTTTCGGTTGTTCCCTGTTATGAATCAGGGCATCTGCGGTCACACCGGTCGTTATCATTGTGACCAAATACGCCGCAATCATCAACAATACCAAAACCCACCAAATGTCCGCGATATCGGTCCATATATCAATTACCGCCACAGCGGGCGCAACAAAAAACAGCGCCATTGTTTTTTGGAACCAATTCGCCACATCTTCGACCATATGTAACTTTACAACGCCCAAAACCAATGACAAAAACAATAATATCAATCCATAAACACTGCCCGCGATTGGCAATGGGATAAAATGTTCGCACATTTGCCCCAACAGCACAAATATCATAATTACGCAAAATTGATATATATACTTCACGCAAAATCCCCCGTACGTGTGTACGATACAACATATTGCACAAGTGTGTCAAAACGATTTTTATCAGTTTTAGAATTATTGCGCGACCGATTGTTCACGCAACATTTGGCGCGCCCTTTCTTGTAATTGGGATGCGCGCATTTTTTGTTCGGAATTGTGTTGAATACTGACATTATCGCCGGTAACACGATACATCAATAAAACCTCCATAATATTATGTATTTTGGTAACCTGAATCATACGCATCCACAATTCATAGTCTTCGACATGTTTATAGGCCGGGTCATAACGAAATTTGTATTTTCGGACAATGGACCTGCGCATCATAACGGTTGGATGCGCAACATAGTTATTATCCACAAAATCCGCCAATTCCACCACAGGCTTTTGTATTCCATATGCCCGGTATATTCCGAACGCCTCAATCACGGTGCCCAAAACCCCTACATCGGGATTTGCGTCCAGGTACGCCACCTGTTTTTCAAAACGCGTGGGCATGGAAATGTCATCTGCGTCCATGCGGGCAATATATTCCCCACGTGCCTTGCGCAGGCCCATATTCAAAACATAAATCAAACCACGATTTCTGCGATTGTTAAAAAAACGTATGCGTTTGTCTTGTTTTGCATATTGCTTGATAATAGACGGCGTTAAATCCGTTGAACCGTCACTGATTATAATCAATTCAAAATCACGGTATGTTTGGTTTAATATGGAATTAATGGCTTCGCCAATAAATCTTTCCGCATTGTATGCAGGCATTATCACAGATACCCGTGGTTTGGTCATATTTCTTCCTTTGTAAAACCTGAAACTACATTATGTGTTTTTTACACTTTTGTCAACAGTCTTTATTGATTTTTTACTTGTTTAAAACATGTAAAATTTGTATAAAGCGTACGAAACAAAGGAAGAAGATAATGAATTTGCAGGGACTGACACAAACACAGGTTATCAAAAGTCGCGAAAAGTACGGCATAAACCAAATGCCGCAGCCCAAACTGAAAACCGGTTGGCAATTTTTTATAGAAGTTTTCCAAGATAAACTGAATCTGATACTGTTGTTGATGATGCTGATATTTATTGGACTGGGGGTCAGCGGATATGGCAGCGTGTCCGAGGCAATAGGTATCGGTATCGTATTGTTGGTTGTGGCAACAACAACCGTTTGGACAAAATTAAAGACCCAGCGCAGCGCAGAAGAACTGAGACGGAAATCATCACAGTTGTTTGCAAACGTTATTCGCGATGGCGTTGTGCATCGTATAGATAGCGTTGACGTTGTTGTGGGCGACATTGTTATATTGGCGGCGGGCGAAACAATATGTGCCGACGGATATGTTGTCGACGGTGCAATCGGCGTTAACAATGCAATTTTAAATGGAGAAAGCGACGAAGCCGAAAAAGTCCCCGTCCCGGAAAATTATAAGTACAACCGAAATGCGCCAATTACCGCAGACAGTTATGTTGATGCGCACCTGGTATTTTCGGGAACGACGGTGTTAAGTGGCACTGCAAAAATGTGTGTGGCACGTATCGGCGCCGAAACGGAAAATGCAAAAATTATGACGTCACTGAACAATATTGAAGAAGTCAAAACAACATTGCAAATTCAGTTGGACAATTTGGCCGCTTTAATCAGTAAAATTGGTTCTGTGTGTGCGATTGTTATTTTTGGTGTTTTGTTGGTGGTTAATTTGCATTCGGGTGATGCAACCAGTGGTGCGGGATTAATTTATACGATATTTACGTCTTTGACGGTGGCACTGACCATTTTCGTTGCCGCCGTGCCCGAAGGGTTGCCATTTATTATTGGGATTATTACGGGACAAAATGTTAACGCGATGATTAAAAATAATATTTTGGCCAAAAATCCACACAAAATTCCCGAAGCCGGTAACATACAGTTACTGTGCACAGATAAAACAGGTACACTGACGCGTGGATTTTTGCAACCCATACATAACTTTGCCGGCGATGGAACCGACATGGGGTTTGATCAAACAACCGGGGGCGTTATAAAAGAATACTTTATCACAACCCAGGCCGTGGTGGGTGGTGTTGTTTATGGACGTAATGGCGATTTAATTGGTGGTAACATGACATCGCGTGCAATGTTTGAAGCAATGCGCCCCTATGCCAAACATATTACAGAAATTCAACACGATACAGATGTCGATAACAAAATACCATTTGACAGTGCAAAAAAGTTTTCGGCCGCGCATGTTGCCGATGGCGCTTCGTACTTTATGGGCGCACCCGAAGTAATATTGGCGCGTACCAAGACATACGTGGATGAAAACGGTGAAATACAGAAATTAAACCGAAAAAAAATTGATGATTTGATTAAGCAAAATGCAGAACGTGCAATGCGACTGGTCGCGACGGCATATTCGCCAAATGGCGATTTTGCGGAAACCCTGCCCCAGGATTTGGTTTTCATATCACTGGTGGCGATGCGCGATGATGTTCGCCCCGGGGTGCCGGATGTGGTGCACGCAATGAATACTTCGGGCGTTCAGGTTATGATGATAACGGGCGATATTTTAGATACAGCACGCGCAATCGCCAAAGATTGCGGTATAATCACATCGGACAACGATATCGCGATAACCGCAGCCGAATTGGACGATATGTCCGATGAACAAGCACTGGGGATATTGCCCCGCATCCGTGTAATTGCGCGCGCAACCCCATCGACAAAACTGCGTATCGTGAAATTGGCCCAGTCTTTGAATCTGTGCATTGGCATGTGTGGGGACGGCACAAATGATGCCCCCGCACTGAAACGCGCCGACGTTGGGTTCGCAATGGGTGACGGGACAGATGTATGCAAGGAATCGGCCGATATCATTGTTACGGATAATAACTTTATATCCATTGCAAACAGCATCCTGATGGGACGTACATTTGTTCACAATGTTATAAATTTCTTGAAATTCCAACTGCCCATTAATTTTGCTTTGGTGATTTTAAGTATTTTGTTCCCGATATTGTTGGGTTTTGATGCCTTTACCGCGGTTCAAATTCTGATTATCAATATTGTTATGGACAGTTTGAATTCCCTGGCGTTTGGCGGGGAACCGGCACGCCTAGAATACATGACCGAACCTGCATTGGGCAAAGATGCACCGCTGATTTCACGTCCCGTATTGGCCCAGGTCATATGGACAACACTGGGGTTTGTCGCGGTATTTGGATTGATGCAGTTACCATTTATAATGAAGCACTTTGATACAGCGTCCGCATATATGTCCGCACGATTTGCATTGTTGGTTATAATGGCGATTGTGAACGGGTTCTGCGTTCGTGTGGATGGGTTTAATTTGTTGGCACGGATTCGCACAAATCCGATGTTTATCATGGTTGCGGTGGGGGTAATTTCTGCGACTGTGTTATGCGTAACATTTGGTGGGGCGGTGTTGCAATTATCACCACTGACCGCACCACAATGGGCAATAGTGTTCGCACTGTCATTGATGATAATACCAATAAACTTTGTTCGATTGGTATTTATGCGCATTTGATGAAAAACGGGTTCAGAAGTTATTTTGGTGAACGGGGTTATGAAATCCCATAGTTTGCGATGACTTAAATCCTGTGATTCTGTTCCGATTGTTGTATATTGCAAAAGGGGATATAATGTCAATGTCTTATGCATGGGCATAAGTAAACCTTGAAAAGGAGAAAAAACAGATGAGAGGACTTACTAACTATGTTCTGATTCCATTGACATTTATCGGTGCCCTGAACTGGGGATTGGTTGGTATCTTTGGCTTTGACTTGGTTGCATTTTTGTTTGGGCCGGCAACCCTGGCCAGCAACATTGTGTACGCAATCATCGGTATTGCCGCACTGATATGGTTGATATGGATGTTTATCGACAGACCGGTTTCACGCGACCGATAATAACAAATGCGTAATCAGTTTCATGTCCACGCCCCATAAACACGGGGCGTTTTTTATTCACTTGATTTTAGCGTAAAATGCACTATTATATATTCATGCGAGAGAGTCATCGGTGAAATCATCGCCGGTGTGGAAATTATCCCTGTGTCTTTATTATCAATGATAAACTACCATAGGGCTATGGCGCGCGGCCACAGATTCACTGCATATAAAGAAAAATTCTTTATTGGTAATGAATTTGGTGGTCGCGTATAACGAAAACTTAAAAAAAGGATTATAAATGGTAAAAGTACGAGAAAAAAAATCGGTCGAAAAAACACCGACCGCGTCAACCAAGAAAAAAGGCGCAAAAGCAAGTGCACCAAAGCCAATCAAGGGTGTAAATAAACACGAAACAGATGCAAATGACGAAAATGTTTATTTTATGGCCCTGGGCGGATTGGAGCATATTGGACAGAATATGTACGTCTATAAATACCGCGGGAAATATCTGATTGTGGATTGCGGTATGGGGTTCTTGGATGAAGAAATTGGCGCGGGCGATGTTCAATACTGTGACACAACATGGTTGGAAAAACGTAAAAAAGATGTCGTGGGATTTATTATTACACACGGACACGAAGACCATATTGGCGCACTGAAATACATTTGGCCAAAATTCAGAAAACCTATTTATTGCACACGATTCCCGGCGGAAATTCTGCGCCGTACGTTTGCAGGTATTGAATTGGATTTTGATGCAAAAAAAGATATTGTCGAATTCGACCATAATGGCGCCACATTGGATATTGCACCATTTGAAGTCGAAACTTTTCATGTTACACACAGTGTGCCCGAAGCGCAGATGTTAATCATCAAAACCGGCGCAGGGAAAATCTTGCATACGGGGGACTGGACATTTAATGACGACAACCCGATTGAGGCGACAACAGACTTTGCGCGATTGACCGAAATTGGCAGCGATCCAAAATTGTTGGCATGTATGTGTGATTCCACGAATTCTTCGCGTCAAACAAAACAGGTCACAGAAACCCAGGTTCGTGATGCGTTGACCGAAATTATGAAAAATGCACCCGGACGCGTTTTGGTTACCGGATATTCACGCAGTTTGGCGCGTATCAAGATGTTTTCCGAAGCCGCACGTGCCGCGGGGCGCGTGGCCGCGATTAAGGAACGCAGTAATCCAAATCCGGTGCCATATGTCGGATTACCGGAATTCCGTGAAATGGGTATAAAATTTGGTTATCTGAATAAAGACGACGTGTATTTACACAGCGAAATAAAAGACCTGCCGGCGGAAAAACAGGCAATATTCCTGACCGGGTCCCAGGGGGAAAAGTTTGCAATGCTGACACGTCTGTGCCATGGTCAGGTAAAAGAATTAAAATTGCAACCAACCGACACGGTTGTGTTCAGCGCCATTATTATCCCAGGCCGCGAACAGGATGTGTCGGCGTTGTATAACAAATTGGCGCGTATGGGTGTGAAAACGCATACTATATTTGATACGGATAACCTGCATGCCAGTGGTCACGCCGGTCGACCGGAATTGGAAAGATTCTATGATATGGTTCATCCACAGATTTCTGTGCCAATGCACGGGGACTATATCAACGAAATGTTAAACGGCAAAATGGCAATGGAACGCGGCGGCGCCAAGCATATGATGGTCGTACATAACGGGGAAATGATTGCCCTGCGCGATGGCGAAGCGCCATATATTTCCGACACAATCGAAACCAGTTATGTCGTTATGGAGGGCGAAACAGAACGCAGCGCCAACGACCAGGTTTATAAAAACCGCAAAAAGATTGCATCCAATGGTGCGGTATTTGTCACGTTGCCGGTTGACAAGCGCGGATTTTTAAAGGGCGTACCCGAAGTGTCCAGTGCCGGTATCTTTGAAACCGATGACACAGGATTCATGAAACGCCAAATCCAGATTGAAATTACCAAGGCGATTGAAAATCTGACCAAGGCAGAACGCAAGGATAGAAATAACCTGGTGCGGGCAGTTCAGGTTGCTTCGAACAAGGTTGTGCGTGCCGCATTGGGGGCTGATAAAAAACCACAATATAGTGTGCACTTTATCCAGAAATAAAAATACCCGCCAAATGGCGGGATTTTTTTAGATTTTATATGGCAATGCCTGTGTTAATAATTCAATTTGGGGTGGTGACATATAGCTGGTCACAAGCGCGTAATCAAGCGGATTAACATCTGCAACAAACGTTTTGATTTTTTCCAAAAATACCGGCTTTAAATCATCGCGTATTTTTTCATAATAGCCACCAATGGCAATCATTGCATGTTTATAGAATTCTGATATCAGGTCCCTGAACACCCCACGTTCATTTAGCCATTGTTTTGTGGACATAACCTGGTCCATGATACGCATTAAACGTTCGTCATTGCGATTTGATGATGATGCCTCATTTTCATAATTCCAAAAATATAAGTGGTCAGGAACCGCCGATATACGTTTGGCAGACACCAAACATTTCATCATAAATGAAAAATCCTGGTACGATGCGTCGGGCTGGGTCGAAAATTTAATTTGTTTTACAAAATCCGACCTGTACAGGGTTGCCCAAACAGAACTGTGATACGCCAGCAATAGTTTATGTTCAAATATCGTGAACGGTTGGGGACCAGATGTAATTTGCGCCAAAATTCCTTCATCCCAATTTGAAAGCTGAACACCCCCGTTTTCTAGGAACTCCTGTAAATCGGTCAGATAATAAATGCCGCACTTTACCATATCTGAGTCATTTTGTTTGGCATTGTTATACATTATTTCGTACATGTGTGGATCAATAAAATCATCCGATTCAACCAAACCAATATATTCGCCGCGCGCCGCCGCAATGCCGTTGTTATATGCGACCCCCATGCCGAAATTTGGCTGATGTATAACACGAACATTATCATAATTTGCGGCAAAGGAATCACATATGCGCCCACTGTCATCGGTAGAGCCATCGTCAACCAAAATGATTTCCATGTGTTCTTTGAACGTTTGATTAACAATACTGTATATACACCGGGATAACGTACGCTGTGCATTATAAATAGGCACAACAATCGAAACCAATATTTTTGTCATGTATGTATTCCCCCTGTTAGTTATCCTTTAATATTTCTATTAAAAAACGCACCTGTGCTTGCGAGAACATGCAACTGACCCGCGGAAAGATAAACATGTTTACATCTGAATAAAATTGTTGCAGACGTTTAAAAAACTCTGGTTTATAATTATCAGATATAAATTCGTAAAAGCCCATTGTGATAATCATTACTTGCTTATAAAACTCGGCCATATAATTATCAAAGCAATCATGCGCTATCATCCACTGTTTTGCCGCTTCAAATGGTTCTAGAATCCCAATCAAGGTTTCGCTTGTACCGGGGACCGCATATTCTGCCGCGTTTACATTCCATAAATACAACCAATCTTTGACCACAGAAATCCGAGTGGCACAAATCATTGACTTTATGATAAACGCAAATTCCTGGTATGCAACACCACAGCCATCGGAAAATTTCATATCCCGGATAAATTCTGTTTTGAACAACGTGGCATAAACGGCACCATGATACGTCAACAGTTCTTTGTGCTTGTCCAAAGTAAAAACTTCGTCTGTTTCGGGGATATTGCCCAATATGCCCTCTTCCCATTTTGGGATGAGAAAAACTTCCTTATCAGAAGAAAAATCGGCAATTCCACACTTTACCAAATCGGAATCATGCTTGACTGCATTGGCGTACATCAATTCACATGCATTTGGCGCAATAAAATCATCCGCTTTAACAAACATGATGTACTGACCACGCGCCATTGATATACCGGTATCATATGCCTTGGCCAAGGTTGCCCCCCGGACTTCCAGTGCGTGAACATTATCGTATTGCAGGGCAAATCCATTACATATGGCGGCACAATCGTCACCCCCGCCGTCCCTGATTACAATAACTTCGATATCTGATAATGTTTGTCGCACGATGCTGGCCAGGCATCGGGCCAAAATATGGGCGGTATTATCAGCAAAAACAATTACAGAAACTTTTGGCATAAAACAATCCGTATATTTTGTACCCGCCCATTAATTGGGCGGGATTAATCTTAGCCATTAATGATTTCCAAAACACGTGATGGAACATCCGAAATCGCGATGCGTTCCTGGGCCATAGTGTCACGATGACGCAGGGTTACCGTACCGTCTTCTATGGTTTGGTGATCAACCGTTATACATACCGGAGTTCCAATTTCGTCATGACGACGATAGTTTTTACCAATATTGCCCGAATTTTCCAGTTCTATGCGACCAATCGCCATTTTACGCAATGTTTTGACGATGTCGTTCGAAATGTTTAACAATTCCGGTACATTACGCGCCAGCGGTATAACCGCGGCCTTGACCGGTGACAGGGACGGCTTTAACTTTAATACGGTGCGTGATTTACCTTCGCCCAAATCTTCTTCTTCATAGGCCTGAATCATTACGGCCAACATTGCACGATTTACACCCATGGCCGTTTCAATAACATACGGCAGGAAATTTTGACCGCTTTGCGGATCGCTGTAAGACAGTTTGGTTGTGCTGTCACGATTTTCCAAAACTTTGGCGTTAATCTTGAAATCTGATTGCGCCTTGGTATGTGATCCCAGATCGAAATCCTGGCGGTTGTGAATACCTTCGACTTCGTCGAATCCGTCGGGGAATTCATATTCTATATCCACGGCGGCCTTGGCATAATGGGCCAGCTTTTCATGTGGCATAAAGCGCAACTTTTCCGCCGGGATACCCAATTCGTTTATCCACCATGCCATACGCGCGTCCATCCACATCTTGTGATAATGTTCATCGTCGACCGGATTTACAAAGTACTGCATTTCGGCCTGTTCAAATTCGCGCATACGGAATACAAAACCGCGCGGAGATATCTCGTTACGAAAAGCCTTGCCAATTTGGGCAATACCAAACGGCAACTTATGTGGTTTGGCGTCCAAAACATTTTTAAAATTGGTGTATGTCGTGGTTGCCGTTTCGGGACGCAGGTATGCGTTGACCGCACCATCAGACGTCGCCCCAATGGACAGCCCCATCATCAACTGATACGCGCGCGGTTCGGTGATATCCGTGCTGCCACAATTATCACATTTAGATTGATCCTTCATCTTATCCTGGCGCATGCGGGTGCCGCACTTTTTACATTCCACCAACGGATCCGAAAAGCCCGCTTCGTGACCGGAATATTTCCACAGCAGACGATTTGATATCAATGCCGCATCCAATCCTTCGATATCATCACGTGAATAAATCATAGAATTCCACCACGCATTACGGATGTTTTTCATCAATTCTACGCCATATGGGCCGTAATCATACGCACCGCCCAGACCACCGTAAATTTCCGAACCGGTAAATATAAAACCACGACGTTTGCATAATGCGACGATATCATTTACTGTTTTTGCAGGCATTTCTGTTCCCCTATATGTTTATATTCAGGCTATATATTATACGGATTTTACTTTTTTGCAACAGGGAATTTCCAATGGGCTGGTCGGCACCAGAAAAATGCCGGCACGTGGCGGACAAAAAAAGACGACCGGCAAGCGGTCGTTGAATATTGTTATATTTTCTTTATATATGTCCCCCGAAACACCGCCCTTGATTTTTGTGGGAAATGGTGTAGAATATGTGTGTGCAAGTAATTGCACAAAGGCATTATAAGCGTGAACGGGTTTAGTCACCCCTACACAGCGAAGCTTTTAATGTCCCGACCCTGGTCGGGATGCCGTTGCTATACAACAGGGCTTGTCCCAAAGGCAACGGAGTTTCTGTGTAAACTGACTAACTCCCGACCACTCTTGTTTGAGTGGTCTTTTGTTTGGGGTTGTATGTTTGTCAGACAATGGACTTTTGTTATTGCGATTGCGTTCGTCATTGGGGTTGGCGTTGGGGTGCAATTACCCACACGGACGGTCGCACCACCCAGCACACCCGCACATATAGAAGCATATTTCACCCCCGGCACCGAATGCGAAGACCGCATAATTGCAGAACTGGGTCGGGCCGATAAAATCGACATTGCCGTATATTCAATAACCAATCCGAAAATAGCGACCGCCATTATTGCCGCCCACCAACGGGGCGCCCGTGTCCGCATCGTCACGGACCGAACTATGGCCGGGCATAAATCGTCCATGATTGATGATTTGGCGGCCGCCGGCATCCCCGTCCGTGTCAATCGCCGGCACAAGATTGAACATAACAAATTCGCCGTCTTTGATAATCGGCGTATGGTGACGGGTTCCTATAACTGGACCACCGCCGCCACCAAGTATAACAGTGAAAACTGCATCTTCCTGACCCACCCAACACAAGAATATAGCAAACGGTTTGAATATTTGTGGAATACATATAAAAAACCACCTTGTGGTGGTTTTCTTATTTTTGGTGGGGACACAGGGACTGTATATTCCCATGTTCGCTTTCACTCCATGGGCCCCTTTCGCTTCGCCCCGAACCCTTTTTGGGTTCTCGTCCGCGCCCCATTGCAAAAATTAAACGACCGACAAGCGGTCGTTGAATTTTTGGTGGGGACACAGGGACTCGAACCCTGGACCCAATGATTAAAAGTCATTTGCTCTACCAACTGAGCTATGTCCCCAAAACCGGACCTGGAATAAAGAATTTTGCAATCCTTTTTCCAAGGGTCGGGGGCAATTTTGACATAAAAAAAATTAAATTGCAAGAAAAAATATCATTTTTATTGTTTTATTACTGATTTTTATTCGCCGTTCCCGCATCCACACCCGATATATGCCGCGCCAGGTTCATGGCCGCAATACTGTCGCTGTCCAGCCAATCCAAAATACGCCCCATCATGGATTCCATGTATTTCGCAGATAAATGACGATTGTGCCGAAATTTGTTTTCATTGATAAGACGCGTCATGTCACGCGCCAACAGTGAAAGAATTTGGGACTGGTCCGATGTCAGAACAGAATTTTGACTGTCGCGATACAGCAGTGTATCTAGTTCATTGTGATATTCATGAAGCCTTTCCAATGTGCGTGGGGTCAGTTTAAGACGACGTGAAATTTCGGGCGCGCGCCATATCAACATGCGGTTCAGATTTTCTGTATTCAATTTACTGCGCACCCCCATAGAATCGCGCAACAACCCGATAATATTTAACATCAAAACATTTAATTTATCGGTCATACTGTTGGCCAGGTTGCGCTTCATCTGATTGGCAACACGCGAATTGGTGTAATCATACAGTAAAAAAACCAACGGTATCGACAACAAAGATGCAGAAACATTTATCACCAGGTCGCGGATATTATCATTTGGGGCATTATCTATGGCGCCGGTATACAGGATAATACCGCCCGCAATAGACATTAGGTATGGCAGGGACTTTAACAAAAACGTACGGATATTTATCTTCATATCCGTACAATACTAAATTATCGCGGCAATATGTACAGGAACATAAGCCTAGGACAGACATTGCCCGCGCGAAGAGCAGGAACGACGCACAAACAGTATAGCCCAGGCAAAAACACATAGTTCCAAAAATCCCAGTATCATAATGCTGTAACGCCAACTGCCCAATAAAGAGCCCAGCCCGATTATGCCGCACACCCCCATATAGACCAGGTATGTTAATGTCGTATAAAGCGATAAAACGATTGAACGATTGACCGACGGTATCATATTTTGAAATCGCGAATAAAGCAATGTATACACCCCGTAAAACAACATGTATGCCACCCCCATCATCCACAGGGACGCAGATGTATAGGTCATAGAAAACGCCAAATAACAAATCCCAACAACCCCGATTAACCAATACAGAAATCTGTCGGTCAGATAATTGAATTTATAGGCAAAACGCTGGCCCAGGGTGGCGCATACCAGTAAAAAGAAGGATAATATGCCCACATACTCCGTAGGAATCCCAATATTTACGGCAATGGGACTTAAAAAATCATCCAAAAATGGTACATTTACAACCAGCAACGCCAACATCATTACCGACATCAGGCATGGCGTACGACGCACAACGTGCAGGCCCGCATGCATTAACTTTTTCAACTTTAAACCGGAAACAGGTGCGGTGGGCGTGGCGGGGCGATAGGGTAAAATCAACAGACAAATCATGGACAACAATATGGCCAAAACCGATGCCCATGTAACCCAATCATAGCCCAAAAACATTAATAACGACCCACACGCCGACAGGGCCGTACCAATGGATTCGTATGTCGATTTACGCCCCAAAATTCGCGGATACTGTTTTGACATGCCCGCCGCCGATACGGAATCATAGACCAGACCTTCGAAAGCAACGCTGCGAAATCCGGCCTGGATACCCCATAATACCATCCCCGTGAAAAAACCGATATAATTCGGCATAATCAGCCACAGCAGGATTGCAAACATCTTTAAAAACTGACCGATTATCATTGCCCAGCGCTGGCCCATATGATTGGTCAGATAGGCAACCGGAACCTGGCCCAAGATGGTGCCAATGGCGGACACGATGAACATTGTCGACAACTGAAAGTCAGTCAGGCCGTTTTCCAACATAAAAATAGAGTATACCGGCGTTAACAACAGAAATTTGTTAAAAAATGCAAATCCGTACAATGATAATAATAGACGCGTCATCCGTTTTCTTCCTTTGCGGGACAGTATACACCCACCCCCCAACAAAAGTACAGAAAATATTGAAAAACATATATTTTTGCACTATAATAAGTGGGATAAGATAAGGGTGTAGCATATGGCCAACATGAAAGATTTTTTGACGATGTATTATAAAAGACTGATATTTCGTGAAATGTCATACGAACAGTTTTTGCAATTTTGCGGATACATCAAAGATAAAAAAGCAACAGATAATCAAAAAATCTGGGCTGAAGAACTGTTGGTCAAGGACCCAGCAACCGGCGAATTTGTCCCAGATCCCAGTTTGACTACTGTATTTAAGCGCAAGGATTTACCAGACCCAGCCGACCCAACCGAAGGATTAAGCGATGACGAATGGTTGAAACTGTTCCTGGCGTTTCAGCGTGCATTCCAGTCGATGGACAGCGCAAAAAAAGACTTTCAGTATAACGATAAAGCAAAAAAATTCTTTGAAGAATATTTTGGAACAAATCCGACCACAGGCCTGCAAAATCTGTTCCAGCATATAAAAATTAAGCCATCGGCAGAATCCAGAATATACAAGGCACCAACCCCACCATCAACCGCAACCGTTCCGGGAACGCTGTATGCGTTTTTGGAAAAATACCAGGGACTGTTGAAGCCACGTTTTGCAGGTGGATATTACAGTATCATAACTGATGACTTTTCATATGACGACCTGTTAAAAGGGTTAAAAGAAGGTAAGTATAACAACAAGACATCTTTTCGTGAAAAGTTAGAGGCCGTCGCAGGATATATCGAAGGGTATAAAAGCGACCTGGTGACGGCGGGAATTCCTGCGTCTGATATACCAAATCTGTCGGATTATCAGGATTGGTATGATGATGACAACGTTAATCCGTTTCGACTGGACCAATTTAAGCACGAATATACGGTGCTGTTGAATAAACTGCGCAGTGAATCCAAAATTCGTGAAGTATTTGAAAACCACGACAAAGGGAAAATATCAGGCCCGTTAAACAAGGCCTTGAAAAGTCAATCATATGACGACCCGAACAGTGACGATTATGTTCAGCCAAAACGTGAAGATGAATTAACACTGACCGAACAAGTCGGAAAGTGGTGGAGTGATACATATTCAGACTGTTTCGAAAAATACACAAAATTAGAGCCAGACCGCAAGTTTTTTTCGACCGAGGCCAAGATTATATGCAAGCATTTGCAAAAGGGATTGAAGAAAACAGACGGGTTGGATGGTGTCTTGGGTAAAATTGACGACGCTAAGAAAAAACTGACCGTCGCACATGAACTGAAATCAAAAAAGCATTTGGAATGGTTTGAAAAAACACTAAAAGCACTGAAAAACGATCCTAAGTTAGACAAGGTATGGGCCGGCGCACTGAAAAACGGAACGCATATGAAGGCCTTGGTCAAAGAAATTATTATTCGGGCGGTCAAAGAAGGCAAAAAAGATGAAGCCAAGACCGCAATGGAACTGATTTCGGTGTTGCATTATGACTATACCACCAGCAAGATTATGGAAACACTGGGCAAAGAAAATTTGACGGTGTTTTCAGATGGAAAATTGTCCTGGAATAAAAATGAAGGGATGAAACTGGTCACGGCTGCGTTGGACAAGGGGATTAAGGCCGCATTTATGACACTGGGGTATGGGGTGACGATTGTTGGCAACGCATATAAACTGTCGAACAGCAAAATAAAAAAATATTCCGGCAAGAATGAAAACTTTAAAAATGAACATGACCGATACCTAGAAGACCAAGCGGCAAAAAAGACTTCGCTGGAAAATTTGTTAACGGCTGAGCGTGCGCAGGAAACCGCAACACAAACACGGGTAAGTTCAATTCAAGGAACACGCACATATGACGTCGCCAAGGCAGATTTAGAAGCAGAACGTGATACACTGCGCAGTGGCGCCGATGCCGAACAAAATAATCTGCAAACATTAAAAGAAGATTTTATCAAAATTATATATGACGAAGCCGCAGGGACATACCGTGTCACAGACCCAGAAGTTGGTTTAATATCAACGTTTTTGAATCAACTGGATGCAGATGGCGCAGGAACAGGAAGCGTCACGGTGCCAACACTACCAACAACGCCAACCGTCACAATTCCTGCGGGAACACCGGGGTTGACGCCGGGGACGTATGATTTGGGATTCTTGATGAACCAGATACTGCTGCAAAAGGATGCTGTAAATGCGGCGATTACAGATCGCAATAATAAGCAAGCAGAATTAGACGATTTAGTCAATGGAACGGAATTGTTGGCGCAGTTGCGTGACCAAATCACACGGCACGCAGACGAAGTTGCAAACTGGGACAATTATCATATGGACGAAATTGAAGAATTGGCCCTGTATTGGAACAGACTGGAAACAGGTCGCAATACAAAGATGGGACCGATGTATAACTGGTTCAGATTCCTGAGCAAAAAGAAAGCGCAAAAGCACTTTGATGGTCGGGTGGCGGGGATTATTTCAGCCTATAACCAAAACCATTCTATTGCGGCTTGATTTTTTGTGCTGTTTGAGATATAATGAAAACATGCGTCATCGGAAGCGATGGCGTTTGTTTTTTATGCCCTGCCCCCATTGTGTGGCGGGGATTTTTATTTCCACAGAAAAAAGGGCAATAAATGACACGTGTGTTACAAATAAGACGCGGCAGCGACGCAAATAACGATGCCTTTACCGGTATGCCCGGGGAAATTACAATGGATACAGATGCAAAAACGTTGCGTATCCACGACGGGGAAACCATGGGCGGTTTTGAAATAGCACGACGGAATAGACACCAATAAAATGCCTATTATGATTCAAACAGTCTTGGTCTGTCAAAATGCCGAGGCCGGATACAGCACAGGCGATGAAGTTATGGTATTTGGTATTGGGGGCCGCAACAATCCGATGCCCAACGCGGTGATTGAAGCGAGCGGATTAAAACTGTATTTAATGGTTGGATGCGAAAAATACTGGGGCAGCCATAAAACAAGTGGTGCAACCACACAAATCACGGATGAAAATTGGCGAATTTTATTCCGAGTTTACTGTTGAAAACCATAATTTCCTTTGCTATGCTGATGCCCGAAGAAGAAGAAAAAAAAGGACTAATACATGTATATACTTGCACTGAATTGTGGGTCGTCTTCCCTGAAATACCAGGTGTTTGACGTGGCATCTAAACAGGCCATCGTTGGTGGTAATGTTGAAAAAATCGGTTTGCCAGATTCTTTTGTTACGCAAAAATATCCAGACGGCACAAAGCAGAAAAAAGAAACGTCTATGAAAAATCATGACGAAGCATTAAATGTTGTTTTGTTCATGTTGCGCGAAGCGTCCATTGATCTGAATCAAATCAAGGGCGTGGGACACCGTGTTGTTATGGGTGGCGATAAATTTGCATCTTCGGTTGAAATAACGGATGATGTTATCAAAACAATCGACAAATTGTCACCGTTGGCGCCGTTGCATAATCCACCGGCACTGATGGGTATTGTTACAGCAAAACAACTGTTGCCAAATGCAAAACAGGTTGCCGTGTTTGATACCGCGTTCCATCAGACTATGCCGGACTATTCATATCGCTATGCCGTGCCAAACGCGTGGTACAAAGAATTGGGTGTTCGTCGATATGGATTCCATGGGACCAGCCATCTGTACGTTTCAAAACGCGCGGCCGCAATGTTGGGCAAACCGGCGGATCAGTGCAATCTGATTACAATGCATATCGGTTCGGGCGCATCGGCAACCGCAATCAAAAACGGCGTGTCGGTCGATACTTCGTTGGGTATGACGCCGTTGTCGGGATTGACCATGGGAACACGTCCGGGCGATTTGGACCCAGGTGTGGTTCTGTATGTAATGGAACAGTTGAAATTAAGCCCCGCGCAAATGCAAACACATTTAAGCAAGAATTCCGGGTTAAAAGGCATCACGGAATGCTATGCCGACCGTCGTGACGTTGAAGAAAACAAGGCAACAAACGACCTGTGCCGTTTGGCCATTGAAACCGAAGTACAGAACGTTAAAAAGTATATCGGCGCATATATGGCGGAACTGGGGCGCGTTGACGCGGTTGTATTTACCGCGGGCGTTGGGGAAAATGACGAATATCTGCGCGAAAGATTCTGTTCGGGGCTGGAAAATTTGGGAATCAAATTGGATGTCAAGAAAAACGCAGAAACTTTGGCACGCAAGGGATTTGGTGAATCTGTTATCAGCACACCAGACAGCCCGGTAAAACTGTTCATGATTCCAACAAACGAAGAATTGGTTATCGTTGAAGACACGTTGGCGATTATGAATAACAACTATAATCCAAACCACCTGTTGATGGATTATAGTTTTTCAAAACAAAAGTAAAAAAATCCCGGCAAATGCCGGGTTTTTTATTGTATGAAAAAATTATATTGAAAATATGAATTTTATGCTTGCACGAATCGCATAAATATTACTAGTATGCCGTATCGAAGACACCACCAAGAAAGGGAGTTTATCCGTGATAGCAGGGATTGGAATTGATTTGGTTGAATGTGGGCGTTTCTTAGATTGGTCTGCGTTTAAAAAGCAACGTATTTTTACGAAAAAAGAATTAGAATACGCCGACAATGACAATGCTAATTCGGAAAAACATTTGGCAAATTTTTGGGCCGCACGTGAAGCGTGCCTGAAAGCGCTGGGGACCGGTTTTGGTGAAGACATTGCCTTTTCAGACATTTCCGTTGTTCATAATGATATGGGACGCCCGGAAATTTTAATTGCCGGTGGTGCCAAGGCCGCTTTAAAGGAAATTGCCGGTGCGGATGCAAAAATCCACCTGTCCATAACAGACCAAGATGATTATTGTGCGGCAATGGTTGTAATTGAATCAAAGTAAGTTTCGCGAAGGAGAACAAAAGACACCCGATTTTCCGGGTGTTTTTTGTATTACATATTATAGGTTTTTATGTTAGAATTAACGGGTGGTGTTCGTACGGGTTGTTTAATGATAAAAACGTTGGCTTTCTTGTTGTTATTTACGATTGCATATCCAAACTGTGCACATGCAGAAATTCCAATCGTTGATGGTTTTTCTGCATCCATACATGCGTGGAACCTGACACATAATCAACGGGATTACGAACGGTATGCACCACATCAGTACAAAGAAATTGCAGATAATTTGATTGCCTATCAAAACGAGGATGGAGGTTGGCCAAAAAATATAGATTGGCTGGCGCAATTACAACCCGCGGAAGTATTGTCTGGGTTGAAAAGATGGGAACGTAATTCTACCGTTGATAATTGGAATATATATTCACAAATTAGATACCTGGCGCATGTTTATACGTTAACAGGCGAAGAACAGTACAAAGACAGCGCATTACGCGGCTTATTATATCTGCTGAACACCCAGGATGCCAATGGTGCATGGTGGGGCAGTGATGTAAAATCCCCAACATTGAACGATAATGTAACGACCGGTGTATTAAGTCTGTTTTTAGATATATTATATGGTGACGAACATTTTTCATGGCTGTCCGATGAATATATGCAAGATATTCAAACGGCGTTTAATCATGGACTGGATTTTATATTAAGGGCCCAGGTTGTTCAATCGGGGGTTAAAACAGCATGGGCGCAACAATACACAAACGAAGACCTGGTCCCAACCGGTGCACGCGCATATGAATTGCCCGCAATCGCATCCCAGGAAAGTTGCTATGTCCTGAATTTATTGATGGATATACGGAATCCAAACGATGATGTAAAAGAATCCATAAATAGTGCAGTAAAGTGGCTAAGACAGGTCGGCATTAATCAATTTCGACTGGAAAAAACTTACAAGGAAATACCGATGCGAGAATACCCCTATGACTTAATCGGAGTCAGGGACGAGAAGGCGCCACCAATATGGTCCAGGTATTATGATGTCTTGGACAATACGCCTTTTATGTGCACAAAAAATGGAAAACGGGTGTATGATATATCCGAACTGAGTTATGCGAGACGGGTTGGATATTCATGGTATGGGTATTGGCCCGAAGAAGTGTTTGAAAAATACGCCACATGGTCAAAAAAACATATGACAACGGGTAACTGATATTTTATGTATTTGATATGCCACACGAATTCGATATAGACCTAAGCCGGGACCGGCAGCAAGTGCTTGATTTATAACCATTGTTGAACAAGATATTAGCGGGAATTGAAAAAGCAAGTTAGTACTTTACTTCATTTAATATTTTCAAAAATTCGGGAACGTTTTTTGGCGCCATACCGTTTAACAACTGCACCGATGCGATTGAGCCAAATTGCGCATAAAAACCTTCGTCAAAATCATAGTATTTGCGGATACAGTTGTTTATTGCAATATCTATATCCGCCATTGACATGTGAATCATCAAATCCCATACCCGTTCCAGTATCTCGTCATACTTGTAATCACTGAATCTGAATTATCCCAGAAATAATACAATATTTGTTCTGCCTGTGCATAACTCAAATCTTTGATATGTTCTGGGAAATTAAAACGTGGATGGGCCGCCCGATACATATCCAGTTTTTCCTGATTCACAGCGTATGCATTTATAAGTGCAGGGTTAGTTCTTTTATTAGCTGTTTCATATTCAATGATTTTATTAATCCAAGTTTCGATTGGGTGCCCCCATGAAGCCACAGGAATCAATAAAGTCAATAAAATCACCATCTTTTTCATAAGGGTATTATTACAAATCAGATAATAAAAAATCAATACCTATTGCCTTTGTGCAATCTATTTTTTCATAATTGACACCCGTTAGGCATGGTAATATCAATACATATTGATGACCAGAAACGCGCTTTTTTTTATATACACTTTATGTTCTTGTATGCTGATTCATCAGTCAGCAAAATGTGAAAACACAACCCAAAAGTGGGCGGGGAAGTGGTATCTAAATGACCAGGACACTGTTTTTGGTGGGGCAATGGAAGTTTTTAACTGTGATGATACAACATGTGATTTTAAATTGGAATCTTGGTACGATTTACATATCTGTGACGTTGAAGGTAAAATAAAAATCAGCGGATATAAGGCAGAATACAACGGCAAAAAATATCAATATGACAGAGAGACAGATACGGAATATTTTATTCCTGTTGGTATATTGTTTCAAATGGAGTCAGAAGATAAAATGAATCTGCATTTTATCAATGCAGATTCATTTAGCGCCTTTTGTGGCATACAAGCAACACTTGAAGGGATATGGATTAGACAGTAATTAGTATTTATTTACTCTTTTCAACCAACCATTTTTTGCTGTCTTCCAGTTTGGCGTGCCTTTTAAGTAATCTATTCTTTCAGATTTTAGTGCAACCATAAATTCGATGCCGCTAAACAATACCTGGAACAGCTGATACAGATAAATCAATAATCGCTAATCTCGCTGAAAATAAAACTTACATCCATCTGAATGGATGTATATCAAATCAGAATTTGCAACATAAAATTTTTCTGTTGTGTCTGTATCTTTTTTTACCAAAATTTCTTGGGCTTTTTCGTCATTATCATAAACGCCAAGGATAATGTTTGCAACATTGATTTCAACAGCAGTATTTTCATAATAACTTTGTGCCATCCCATCGCAATCAGCGGTTATATATCCTGCATATTCAAATCGGTCAAAAGACCATTTTCCACAGAACTCGCAAGATTTGCTGTCTGCGGGAACACAGCCAATCAAAAATACACAA
>JAZNXD010000030.1:0-16526 GCA_045593685.1 Candidatus Enterousia sp.
CCCGCCCCCGATGCCACACCCGAACAAAAATTGCCGGACGATTTACCACCGGAATTGCACGCCGCATTTTTACGCGCCCGCACAAACATCAATCACATGGAAATAAAAAGCCCAAACACCACACCACAACCAAACGCCGAAGAATCAGCCCCCGATACGCTACCCTTACCAAGCGACTTTGACATCCAACTGGATGACGTCCCGGGATTTGATGACACGCCAAATTTTAGCGCACCGGTATTCACAGATGTAAATTTTGACACCCCCGCACCACAAGACACAGAAACGACCGCCCCCACCCCAAACCCAGACATTACAAAACACCTGACCCAACGGGGCATTGCATTTACAACCATCGATGACGTAATCATCACAGACAAATACGCCATTATTTCACATGATGACAAAGATTTTTGGGTAACCGACAACGAAAATTGGTTCGCCGCCGGCAAAACACGCCCATCCCCAATAAACGCAGTACTGGGCCACGCCCACGCACATAACGTGACACCGGTACTTTATTTGGCATCACAAAACATTATGGACCTGGACCAAATGATACCCACATGGCAATCCAACGGCATTATCATAATCACATCGCCGGACGAAATATAACACAAAAAAATCCCCCAAACGGGGGATTTTTTTAATTCACAGATTATTATTCTGCATCTTTTTCAGACGTTGCTTTTTCTTCTACAACTTCTTCGGCCTTGACCTCTGTTGCAACCGGCGCTGCCTTTTTGGCGTTAACATCACGGTCAACCAATTCAATAATTGCCATTGGTGCCGCATCGCCATAGCGGAATCCCGCCTTTAACACGCGCGTATAACCACCCGGACGATTTGCATAACGTTTACCCAAAACGTCGAACAGTTTTTTAACCGTTGCCGCAGACGAATTACCCAATTCAGACGCAGTCAAACGACGATTTGCAACCGTATCAACCTTGGCACGTGTAATCAACTTTTCAACCACACTGCGCAAATTCTTGGCCTTGGGCAAAGTTGTTTTAATATGTTCTTTTTCAATCAAGTTCTTTGCCAATCCGATGAACAAAGCCTTGCGTGCATTTGTGTCGCGATTAAAAGTACGACCTGCTTTCATGTGTCTCATTGATTACTCCTTTGGTTTCTGCCCTGCCCCAAATTTTGGAACGGGATTTTTCTCGAGACACCCATAACCTGACACCACTGCCAGAACCATGGGAATTAAATTCGCTTTATTTTATACAAATTCCTGCAAAAAGCAAGAAATTAAATTATGTGCGGGCATTGGAAACGTTTGCCGTTTCATAGTGTAGTTAACCTACATAAGAACCGACAAACGCCCAACCCAACCCCTTGCCATGCCAAGAAATTAAATTTTGTGTGGCGATTGGAAGTGTTTGGCGTTTCGCAGTGTAGTTAACCTACATAAGAAACGACAAACACAACAAGCGTCCATAAAATTTAATTTATTTGTATGGATCTTCGTATTTCTTGGCCAATTCCGCAATATTTTCTGGTGGCCAACCGGGAACTTCCATCCCCAGTCCCAATCCCATTGCTTCTAATTGAACCTTGATTTCGTTCAAAGACTTGCGGCCAAAGTTTGGTGTTTTCAACATATCGGCTTCGGTCTTTTGTACCAATTCACCCAACCAGTTGATTTTGTCGTTCTTCAAACAATTATTCGCACGAACAGACAATTCCAATTCATCAACATGCTTTAACAATTTTGGATCAAATGGCAAAGCATCTTTTGCCTTTTCTTCTTCACTTGGCGCATTTAACTGTGCCGGATCTTCAAAGTTAATAAAGACGACCAACTGATCCGTCAAAATACGTGCGGCATATGCAATCGCATCTTCCGGCGATACAGAACCATTGGTTTTCACCGTCAATTCCAATTTATCAAAGTCCGTTGACTGACCAACACGTGTTGGCAAAACCTCTGTTGCGACGTTCAAGATTGGCGAAAAGATTGAATCGACCGGAATAACCCCCAGGGGCAGACCATCCGCATGCGCAGACGCCGGCACATAACCACGGCCCATACCCAATGTGATTTCCATGTCCAAATTTGCACCCTTGTCCAACGTGCAGATTTCAACATCCTTGTTCATGACTTCTACGCCACCCGATGTTTCGATCATGCCCGCGGTAACAACGGCCGGACCTTTGACCTTTAAATATGCCTTGTGCTGACCTTCGCTTAACGCCTTGAAATAAACACCCTTTAAATTCAAGATAATATCGGTAACATCTTCACGTACACCCGAAATGCTGGAAAATTCATGCTGAACACCATCAATTTTGATATAAATCGGCGCACACCCCTGCAAAGAAGACAACAGAACACGACGCAATGCCGTACCCAACGTCAACCCAAAACCCTTTTCCAATGGTTCCGCAACCAGTGTCGCAATATTAGGATTATGTTCATCTACATTGATTGTCAATTTTTTTGGCTTAATCAATGTCATCCAATTTTTTTCAATCATTTATATTTCCTTTTAGCTTAGTTTATCATTTTCGCCAAATGGCCGCATCCGGAATTCCGTACGCGTGCGTTATTTTATAGTACCATCACACCAAAGTCAAGAAAAAGCCGATAATTATCGCGACTTTAACGCACGAAACAACACGCGGTTTCTGAACGATTCTTCGTACGTTGCCCGATACATAAATACAGATGCAATACAGTTGGCCAACGCCACCTTGTCCGCGACACTCGTAACAAAAAGCCAACTTGTTGGGCTGGGGATAATTTTTCCACTGTACAAATCACGAATTACAATACTGCCAATAATATCACGACTAAAATCATTCGGGGGCGTACCTTCATCAATCGCCCCACGGGTCGCCACGGCAACCAATTCATATCCGTTTTTATTCAAATACGGATCCAGTGTCCGTTTCATTTCCTTGGCATTATTGGTATCCAAGAACTGATCCGCAATCTTAACCCCCTGATATTTACGCTTGTTCCAACGCCCATTATCAAAATTAAAATACAAGACATCAGAAAAATTGGCAACAAACAACGTGCGCATTTTATCGTCGGTCAAGATTTCTTTATTCTTTACCGCGTTCATTTTACATACCACACTTATTGCAATTTGTCGCCGGCACAATACGACGCTGAATCTGCGTTCCCATCGGTTTATAAAAGGTCACCGGCTGATAAACCTGATAATGATCAATTACTTCGGTATGCGTTTTTACACGAACCGGATCCGCCACCTTCTTGGCACATGGACGCGGCATCGGACGAACATCACGACTGGAATAATAACGACGTGGCTGGGCGGGCGCCTCAACAACAACATCAACATTTTCCCACGTTGTAACGGTTTCTGTTTCGACATAAACGCCATCGGCCATCACATTACCACAAATCAGTGCAGAAATAACACCGGCACAAAATATTTTCTTCATAACACATCTCTTATATTTTATAAAACTCTCTGCCCCCGGTTTTATAAAAACTATAACACCCCATTTTTATTTGTCCAGTTTTTTTGTTGCAAAACAAACAACAAAGATTTATAATCACATTGAAATCAGAAAACTGATTTCCGACTATAAATTTTCAACGGGCCCTGCCCTGCGACCCCATTAGTCTGTTTAACAACAGAATCTAAGGGGGCTTTATGCAAAAAATATCTGTAATCATCCCATGTTTTAACGTTGAAAAATATGTAACACGATGCCTGGAATCTCTAACACGACAAACATTACCAGACATTGAAATAATATGCATAGACGACTGTTCGACCGACAAAACAAACCCAACCATCAAACAATATATGGCGACACATCCAGAAACGCACATACGCCTGATTTCCTTACGCAAAAACAGTGGCGTATCAGTGGCCCGAAACACAGGCATTGATGCCGCCACCGGCGAATACATCGGTTTCGTCGACCCCGACGACTACATAGACAAAGACTTTTACGAAAAATTATATCAACGCGCAACAAAAACAAACGCAGAAATCACCGCATCAAACATACGCGAACACACACTGGACGGTAAAATCACAAAGAAAACAAAATGGTTGCGCATGGTCGCACAAAACAAAAAATACTTCAACCACACCATATGGTGCGCCATTTATAAAACAAGCTTTGTCCGACAACATAAAATATACAACCCTGTCGGCATCACCAATGGCGAAGATACAGTATTTTGCATTAAATGCGCATGTCTTAGCAAAAAAATATCATGCGTCCCAAATACATACTACAACTACATCCGCTATGACAACTCTGCCGAATCCAGATTTTATGGACAGCGCCACGTCAACGCGCGCATTAAAATGGCACACGCGATTGTCGATTTTATAAACCAAGCAAAAATACCATCAGACGAATACTTATTTCATTTTAACAAGGCCTTTCGCTTTGTATATGACTATGTATTCAAGCGAACAACCGACAGAATTCTGCGCCAAGAATCACTGGCCACGGCGATCGAATTATATAAAAAATGTAAATATCCGGACGAATACTTTAAAATGCACCCGACCGCATATCCATTTATCCGATGCAATGACATAGACGGACTTTACCAGTACCAAGCCGCCCGTCACCACCCAAACAAAAAAATAAAAATAAAATTATTCAAACGCATCCCGATAATGTCGATTAAATATGCACCCGAAGTCCGAACAATCCATCTGTGCGGCATACCAATACTGCAAATATTTGAATAAAAAATCCCCCAAACGGGGGATTTTTTTAGGTTTAACAATTAACCCAACATTTTTGCGACTTCATCTGCCAGGTTATCTTCGCGCTTTTCAATACCTTCACCCAGCACAAAATACGCAAAGCCCGCCAACTTACCACCGGCCGCGGCAATAACATCCTTGACCGACTTAGACGGATCCATAACAAACGGCTGTTCTTCCAAAACCGATTCGCCATAGTATTTTTTAATACGACCATCTACCATCTTTTCAACGATGTTTTCCGGTTTACCCGCCGTTGCCCCAGATTCAATAAACACCTTCTTTTCACGTTCAACCGCAACCGGGTCAACATCTGCAACGGTCATGAATTCTGGTTTATTCGCAGCGATATGCATTGCAATCTTGGAACCGATTTCATCAATTTGCGCATCATCACCATTAATTGCAACCACAACACCAATCTGTCCCATACCCGGAACCAATGCATTGTGAATATATGTAAAGATTTTATCACCTTCGACCTTGGCAATACGACGTAAATTCATATTTTCACCGATCGTGGAAATGGTGGCCGCGATATCATCTTTTACCGCCGCCATTGTCGCATCAAAATCACCCTTTAACTCTGCGGCCTTGTTCGCAACATCCGCAACCAATTTTTGGAACTTTTCATTTTTCGCAACAAAGTCAGTTTCTGCGTTCAATTCAACGACGCAACCCATATTATCACATTTAACAACGGTAACCAAACCCGATGCCGCAACACGTCCTGCCTTGGACGCAGCCTTAACAATACCCTTTTGACGCAACCAATCCGCAGCGGCCTGGATATCACCATCATTTTCCATCAAGGCTTTTTTACAATCCATCATCCCCGCGGATGTTTTTTCACGCAGTTCCTGAATCAATTTTGCTGTAATTTCTGCCATGTGTAATCTCCCATAATTGTAAAGTAAAAATTCTTGTGGCACGGGGAAAATTCCCCGTGCGTTTTATACAAACCAGATATTATTTATCTGCTTTTTCTGCCAATTTGCCACGACGTTCTGCGCGCGCTTCTGATGTCTTAGATTTGATTTTCATTTCTTTTTCTTTGATTTCATCTTCTAATTCATCTGCTGCATCCGCCTTGATATCGGCTTCGGCTTTTCTGCCGGCCGCGCCACCCAGACGTTTTTCAATTCCGGACAAAATAGCATCGACAAACAAATCGCAGTACAGTTGTGTTGCACGTGCGGCATCGTCATTACCCGGCACCGGATAGTCAACCATTTCCGGATTTGCGTTTGTATCGCAAATCGCGATTGTTGGGATATCCAGGTTTTTCGCTTCACGTACCGCGTTCATTTCACGTGGTACATCAATAACAACCATTGCCTGTGGTGTTCCGTGCATTTCCAAAATACCACCGAAAATATCGCGCAGTTTTTCAACTTCTTTGGTCATAACGCCGACTTCTTTTTTGGTTAAACCCAATTTGTCAGCATTTGCGATATCGGCTTCCATTTTCTTCAAACGACGGATAGACTGTGAAACCGTTGACCAGTTAGTCAACATACCACCCAACCAACGATTGTTAACATAGTACTGACCGCAACGTTCCGCGGCATCTTTAACAATATCTTTGGCCTGATGCTTGGTCGCAACAAACAAAACCTTGCCACCGGCGGCTGCGATTGCTTCTAATGCAACCAACGAACGATGCAACAAAGGTGCAGTTTTGTTCAAATTGATGATATGAATTTTATCTTTAACACCATAAACATATGGGGTCATCAACGGATTCCAGCGACGTGTGTGGTGCCCAAAATGCACACCAGCTTCCATCAACTGTTTCATTGTAAAAGTTGGCAAAGCCATGATTTTATCCTTTTTTCTGTTATTATCCTCGTCACGTGCGCCAGACCAAAACATAGATTTTGGACAGAAATTTTACAACGTGACTGTGTTCTTCGCACCAAGTGCGTGCCCCGATAATACCGCACACCACACAAAAAATCAAGTAAAAATATAAAAAAACACGGGGACAAAACACATACGTATTTTATCCCCATAACGTTAACACAAGAACGTTTTGTTCGTATTACACGCGACGCACTTTCTTTGGACGACAACCATTGTGCGGAATACGTGTTGTATCGGTAATGGACTGCACAACCAGACCGGCATTTGCCAATCCACGTACAGCAGATTCACGACCCTGACCAATACCACGCATTAAAACATCAACTGTTTTCATACCCATTTCGGCGACTTTTTTACCAACTGCATCTGCAACGATTGTTGCCGCATATGGTGTGGACTTTTTTGCGCCCTTAAAATTATTTGCCCCAGCGGTCGCCCACGTCAACACGGCGCCCGACTGGTCTGTGATTGTAATACGTGTATTGTTATTTGTCGCAACAACATGTGCAATGCCATGTGATACTTTCTTAACAACTTTTTTCTTAGCTTTTGATACTGCCATTTTATTTTAACCTTTTTTCGATGTCTTCAATTAACTATGGTGTTAATCTCTACCTTATTCCTAAATTTAAGAGAACATTACAGATGCGCGGTTGTTGACAAGCGAAGTGTACAGAAGTTACATAAGCGCGTCAACAACAAGCAGATGTGATGTTATATTAAATTTATTTACCCTTTGTTGCGGAACCGGCCACTACAATACGCTTACCCTTACGTGTACGCGCATTTGTCTGGGTACGCTGACCACGAACCGGCAAACGGTTACGATGACGGATACCGCGATACGCCTTCAAATCCTGCAAACGTTTGATGTTCATTGTAACTTCACGACGAACATCACCTTCTACTTTAAAGTTTTCTTCGATGTAATTAGAAATTTTAATAACATCCTCGTCTGTCAAATCTTTTGCGCGCAAACCGTCTTTCAATTTCAACGCCTTTACGATTTGTGCCGATTTTGCCGGCCCAATACCGTGAATATACTGCAACGCAATTTCAATACGTTTTTCAGTCGGAATGTTAACACCTGCTATACGTGCCATTTTTCATTTTCCTTTTTATTTAACTTAACACAGGTCTCAGTCCACCTAATCCCTGCACCCTTGAAACCCACTTGCATGGGCTATTTTATTTTGCCGAATAATTTTATACAAAATTCGGCAAAAGTCAAATCTTGTTTTATCTCCGACGATTTATTAACCGCGGAAACGCCCTTTCTTTTGTACTTTTTTAATCACACCGCTATATTGCTTTGCCACCAAATAAGACTGAATCTGATTCATGGTATCCAAAACAACACCCGCAACGATTAAAACACTTGTTCCACCGATTGCCACCGGCATACCAACATGAGTATTTAAAATAATTGGTAACACACAAACCACGATCAGATAAGCAACACCTATCGCCGTCGTACGTGACACAACATTATCCAAATACTTAACGGTCTGTTCCCCCGGACGAACACCTGGGATATAACCACCGGCATTTTTCAGATTATTACTGGTATCTTCTGAATTAAAGATAACCGCCGTCTGAAAATATGCAAAGAACGCAATCAACACCGTGAACAAGAAGATATAAGACCACGTACCATACGTAAAGAATCCCAAAATATTTTGCACAATCAAATTCTCACTTTGCACAAAACGTTGAACAAACGCTGGCAACATCATAATAGATGACGCAAACACCGGCCCCATAACACCCGACAAGTTAATTTTAATCGGCAAATAGGACGCATTGGTATTCACGACACCATTTGCCATAACCTGGCGTGGATACAAAATCTGAATACGACGTTGTGCCTGTTCAAAGAAGGCAATCAATGCAACAATGCCAACGACGAACGCCACAATCAACGCTATCATAGCCGGAGAAATCTGACCCACCGATCCCAAAGAAATCAACTGGGCAATGCCACCCGGCAGTTCTGCAATAATACCCGCCAAAATCAACAGCGAAGCCCCCTGCCCCAAACCACGCGCAGTAATCTGTTCGGCCAACCACATAACAAAGACCGTACCACCAACCAACGCGATAATAGCAGACAACTCAAATGCAAATCCCGGATTAACAACCGCGGGCACCCCATTAACCGGCGCCATAGATTCCAAACCACGAACAACCGCCCATCCCTGAACGACCGCCAATACAACCGCCAAATAACGTGTATACTGGTTAATCTTTACACGGCCAGATTCCCCTTCTTTACGCAATTCCCCCAGGGATTTGCTGGTCGCAGTTAACAACTGCAAAACAATCGAAGCAGAAATATACGGGAAAATGTTCAATGCCAATACCGACATACGCGACAGCGAACCACCACTGAACATATCAAACATACCCATCATCCCATTGTCACCCTGAAACAGATGCAACACCGCCGATGCATTAACCCCCGGCAGCGGGATAAACGACCCAATACGATAAACAATCAGCGCCCCCAACGTAAACAGAATACGCTTCTGCAAATCGCCAAGATTACCGAAAAAGCCTTTCAAGAATTTCATTGTAAGTGAATTTTAACCGTTTACAGGCATTTGGGTTCCCCCAAATGCCCTGTGTGATTTTTTAATTAATTGTTTTTGATTGTGCCACCGGCTTTTACAATCGCCGCTTCTGCCGCCTTGGACCATTTGTCCGCAACAACATTAACAGATGATTTAATTTCGCCCTTGGCCAATACCTTCAAACCACATAATTTGCGGTTGATAATTTTAGCCACCAACAAAGAATCAATCGTGATATCTTTGGATGCATCAATCTTACCCGCAGCGATAAACTTTTCAATATCACCCAAATTGATTGTTACATACTGTTTGGCAAATGGATTGTTGAAACCAAATTTTGGGAAACGACGCAAAATCGGCATCTGTCCACCCTGAAAGGTCGCCTGTTTGCGTGATCCACTGCGCGCCTTTTGACCTTTGTGACCACGACCGGCTGTCTTACCGGAACCTGATCCCATACCACGACCAACGCGTGTGGCGCTTTGACGTGCACCAAAATTATCCATCAATGCATTTAATTTCATTTCTTTTTCCTTTTTGTCCTATAACTACTTATTACATAGTTCTTTGTCGCACATAAACAAGTGTCTGTTTACATACTCGGTTAAAAAATTATTTTACAACTTCTACCAAATGAGAAACCTTGGCAATCATGCCACGTACAGATTCTGAATCTGTGATTTCTTTGGTCTTACCGATACGCCCCAGGCCCAACGCTTTCACGATTTTCACCTGTGCTTCTGGACGCCCGATAGTACTTTTAACTTGTTTTACAACTATTTTAGCCATAATTCAAACTCCTATTACTTAGTCCAGATTATTTTGCTTCTACGTTTTCGGCAACTTCTAACTTTTTGCCATCACGCCCCGCGATAATTTCCGCAACGGTCTTACCACGACGTGCCGCCACAGTCTTGGGCGAATTCATCTTAGCAAATGCCAAGAAAGCCGCACGTATCATGTTATTTGGATTGTTCGAACCCTGGGACTTAACAACAACGTCCTGAACACCCAAACATTCAAACACTGCACGCAACGCACCACCTGCGATGATCCCAGTACCTGGAACTGCTGAACGCACAACCAATTTACTTGCGCCATATTTTGCAGTACTGTCATGATGCAATGTACGACCTTCCTTCAAAGGAACGCGCATCATTTTTGCTTTTGCAGCCTTGGTCGCCTTCTGCACAGCAGCCTGAACTTCCAATGCTTTACCTTTACCAAAACCTACGCGACCTGCTTTGTCACCGACCACAACCAAGGCCGAGAAAGACATATTGCGACCGCCCTTAACAGTCTTAGATACACGGTTGATAGAAACCAATTTATCTACCAAGTTATCCGTCTGTAATTTTTTATCATCAAAACGTGCCATTATAATACTCCGTCTTATTCAAATTATATTCTAACGCCACCTGCGCGAATTGCTTCACACAGTGCCTTTACACGACCGTGATAGCGATAACCGCCACGATCAAAATAACAATTATCGGCAATTTTTGCTGCAACAATACGTTCTGCAAAAGCCTTGCCTACCAATTCTGCCCCTGCAATATTCCAACCCTTGCCGGCAAAACCTTTTTCCTTGGAAGATGCCGAACAAATGGTATGACCTTTTGTGTCATCGATTGCCTGAACTTCAATATGGCGTCCAGAACGGAAAACTGACAAACGAATCTTGCCAGGATTTTTTCTTTTCAACGCACCGCGATTTGCCAGTGTACGTCTTTCTTCAGTAGATAAATGTCTTAACATTTTCTTTTTCCCTTTTTTCCGATTCCCGTAACAGCGGGAATCAAAGTTAACTATTATTTCTTCTTACCTTCTTTACGACGGATCTTTTCGCCCTTATAGAAGATGCCCTTACCCTTGTACGGATCCGCTTTACGAACCTTGTGAATCTTATCAGCAAACTGACCGACCAAGCATTTATCCATACCTTTAACGGTAAATTCTGTTGGCGTTGCACCCATTTCAACGGTCAAACCCGCTGGGATATCCATGATTACATCATGCGAATAACCTGCAACCAAAACCAACTGAGAACCTTTAACAGAAGCCTTGTAACCAACACCCTTCATATACATAGGTTTTTCAAACCCCTTGGATACGCCTTCTACCGCATTGCGAATATTGCGTGCCATTGTACCCCACATTGTACGGGACTGTTTTTCTTCTGCATCTTTTGGATTGATAACAACCTGACCTTCTTCAATAACGATATCTACCAAGCCAGCGTTCTTTGTATCCAAAGTCAATTTCAATTCACCCTTTGGGCCCTTGACCACTACGGCGTCGTCCACAATCGCGACCGAAACGCCATCACTCAGTTTAACTGGATATTTTCCTGCACGTGACATAACTTAATCCTCGCTCTTATTAGATAACCTTGCACAAGACTTCGCCACCAACGTTCATCAAACGTGCTTTGTGGTCGGTCATAACGCCATTTGGTGTAGATACAATCGCAATACCCAAGCCGTTCAAAACCTTTGGCATTTTTGCACTGCCTGAATAAACACGGCGACCCGGCTTAGATACAACGGAAATTTCCTGGATTGCACCGTTTCCGCCAACATACTTCAACTCAATAACCAAGTTTGAACGATGTTCATCAATTTCTTCCTTGCGGAAATCAGTAATAAAACCTTCTTCTTTTAACACAGACAAAACGGCTTGACGCAATTTGCTGTTTGGAACGACGACTGTTTCTTTACCTGCATTTTGACCATTACGGATGCGGGTAACCATATCGCCGATTGGGTGTGATAGTGACATCTTTTATACTCCTTAACGTCGCGGGGCAAACAGGCCCCACATTGTTTCTCCAACTGCATTGTCCACAGTTGGGTTTATTATTTTACCAGCTGGACTTACGTACGCCCGGCAATTTACCTTCGCTTGCCATTGTACGAACCTGCTGACGGCACAGACCGAACAAGCGGGAAAACCCACGTGAACGTCCCGTTACACTGCAACGATTACGCAAACGTGTTGGGTTTGCATTACGTGGCAATTTTGCCAACTTTTTCATTGCAGCAATTCTTTCTTCTGGTGTCGCATTTACAGACATCTTCGCCTTGATTGTTTCACGCTTTTTTGCATACTGCGCAACCAGCTTTTCACGTTTATGTTGTTTATTGATTAACGCTAATTTAGCCATTTTCTTTCAACCTTTGTTAATTATTTCAAAACCAATGGCAAGCCGATCTTAGTCAGCAATGCACGTGCTTCGTCATCTGTTTTTGCGGTTGTTGCAATCACAACATCCATACCACGGATGGCATCAATCTTGTCCACAGAAATTTCCGGGAAAATCAAGTGTTCTTTGATACCAAATGCATAATTACCACGACCATCAAACTTGGACTTTGACAGACCACGGAAGTCTTTTACACGTGGCAACGCAACTGTAATCAGTTTATCCAAGAAATCATACATACGTTTACCACGCAATGTAACCTTGGTACCAATCGGCTGACCTTCACGCAAACGATATGTAGCAATCGACTTTTTCGCACGTGTAACAACCGACTTTTGGGCGGCAATCGCCGTCAAATCAGCAACCGCAGCATCTAACTTCTTCTTATCAGACACAGCTTCGCCAACACCCATATTCAAAACGATTTTTGTCAGTTTTGGAACTGCCAACGCATTTTTGTAACCGAATTCTTTTACCAATTCCGGCACAATTTCTTTTTCATAAATTTCACGCAATCTGCTTTGCATTTCTTTATCCTTAATGTTGTGTTCCCGTAACAGCGGGCAACAAATTACCTATTTATTATATTTCCGCACCAGATTTCTTTGCAACGCGAACTTTTTTGCCATCTTCTACTTTGTATCCAACACGGGTTGCTTTTTTTGATTTTGGATCAACAACTGCAACATTAGATACATGAATTGGCGCTTCGCGATCAATGATATGACCTGGCTGTTCTTGTGTTGGTTTGATGTGCCATTTACGACGGTTAACACCTTCTACCACCACACGTTCTTCTGCTGGGCGTGCTTCCAGTACTTTACCTTTGACGCCTTTGTATTTTCCCGAAATAACTACGACTTCGTCGCCTTTTTTAATTTTCATTTTATGACCTTCCATCTGTTATTTAGATTACTTCTGGTGCCAAAGACACGATTTTTTGCACATCGTATTTACGACGAACTTCACGGGCAATCGGCCCAAAGATACGCGTTCCAATCGGTTCAAAATTGTTTTTATTAATCAAAACAACCGCATTATCGTCAAAACGGATAATAGAACCGTCCGGACGCTTTACCGGGAACTTTGTACGCACGATAATCGCACGCTGTACTGTACCTTTTTGAACTTTACCACGTGGAATGGCTTCTTTAATGGCAACAACAATCTTGTCACCAACCGTTGCATAACGACGATGAGAACCGCCCAAAACCTTGATACACATTGCTTTACGTGCACCACTGTTATCTGCAACTGTCATAACTGTTTCATTTTGAATCATAACTTTAATCCTTTTCCTGCGTGCGGGGCAATCCCCCACCGCTTTGTTATAGGTTCCGACTGTCGCCTGTGTATTTTCCCGAACCGACCTCAAAGAACCTGTTGATTACTAGTCAACTACTTCAACCGCATCGTCTTTGGAAACACCAACGCGCCCCTTAACAATCCAAGACTTGGTCTTAGAGATTGGACGATGTTCTTCAATTGCAACGATTTCACCAACTTTGAATTCATTGTTTTCATCGTGCGCTTTATATTTTTTATTCTGCTTTACGAACTTACCATACAGCGGATGACGGAAACGACGTTCCACTTCTACAACGACCGTTTTGTCGTTTGCTGTACTAACAACTGTTCCTTGCAGTATACGTCTTGGCATAACTATTGTCCTTATACTGTTATTTTAACCCACTGATTCTACGGCGTTTTGCGCGCAAAAGCAACGGATTAAATCCTTGTTTTCTTGTTTCTGACCCTGCCTATATTACCTAAAAATTTAGAAATATCAACAAAAATCAGCAATTTTTATTTTTTTGCTGCGTTTAACTTTGTTTTAACGCGTGCAATTTCACGACGGGTCTGACGCATGACATGTGTCTTGGGCATCTGACCTGCAGCATGTTGAAAGCGTTGATTCATTTGTTCTTTTTTCAAATCAACCAATTTGCTTTCCAAAGCTTCCATCGTCAATTCTGTTTCAACTTTTTTTTCTGCCATTTCTTGCTACCTTTTTTTGCCTTGCCCCGGGTTTCCCCGGGACTGCAATTAACTAGTTAACTTTACGTTCAACAACTTTTGTTTTCACTGGCAGTTTTGCCGCCGCCAATGCAAACGCTTCGTACGCAACTTCTGGTTTTACACCATCTAATTCGAACATAATGCGACCTGGTTTAACACGGCAGATCCAATATTCTACTGCACCCTTACCTTTACCCATACGAACTTCGGCTGGTTTCTTGGTTACAGGAACATCTGGGAAGATACGAATCCACAGTTTACCCATACGACGCATATGACGTGTGATTGCACGACGCGCTGCTTCTATCTGACGTGCTGTAACACGTTCTGGTGACATTGCCTTCAATCCAAAAGAACCGAACGCCAATTCACTGCCACCCTTCGCAACACCGTGAATACGGCCTTTGTGCTGTTTGCGAAATTTTGTTTTCTTTGGCATTAACATGATACAAATCCTTAACTTTAATAATTTTCTAATTATTATTTGTGCTTTCTTTCGCTTGATCCGGCGTATTCTGTCGGACGCGCCATTTCAGAAGCCAATTTTTCCTTGTTAACAACATCACCGGTATAGATCCAAACTTTTACGCCGATAACACCATATGTTGTTTTTGCCTGAATTGACGCATAGTCAATATCCGCACGCAAAGTATGCAATGGGATACGACCTTCGCGGATTTGTTCGCTACGTGCGATTTCGGCACCATTTAAACGACCAGAACACATAACTTTGATACCCTGGGCGCCTGCTTTCTGTGCATTTTGCACGGCTTTCTTCATTGCGCGTTTAAACGAAACACGACCTTCGATTTGCTGTGCAATATTCTGCGCAACCAACTGCGCATTCAGGTCAGGACGGCGAACTTCGTAAATATTTACGACAACTTGGTCATTTTTAACCAATTTTTTGATATCATTACGTAATGCTTCGATATCGGCACCGTTCTTACCAATAATCATACCAGGTCTGCTGGTATGAATAGTCACAACCACCTTTTTAGCAAAGCGTTCAATAACAACTTTGGCCAAACCGGCTTTCTTTAATTTCTTTTCGATAAATTTGCGAATTTTAACATCTTCCGCCAACAGGGCTGCATAGTCCTTTTTACCTGCAATCCAGCGCGAATCTGTAATTTTATTAATAAACTCGCGTAACGAAATTGGTGATACTTTCTGTCCCATTTCTTTTTTCCTTAAATGTTAGTGGGGGCGTTCTTGAAGTCTTTCAACTTTATTCAGGAATCTTTTTATCAATTCCATACCGCCCACCACGACTTACCTTATTTTGCTGTTTCTTTTTTTGCTTTCTTCCCAGAAGGAGCCACACCTGATTCCAAAACGATTGTCAAATTAGAAAAAGGTTTCAGAATTGGACGTGCACTTCCACGTGGTCCTGCCATAATGCGCTTCATAGTCAATGCTTTGCCACACCAAATTTCTTTGACGAACAAAGTATCAACCGGCAACTTTTTGTTGTGTTCTGCATTTGCAACCGCAGACAACAAAGTTTTCAGCACTTCACCGGCAACACGCTTTTTCGAGAATTTTAAAACATCCACAGCGCGTTCTACCGGCAATCCACGAACCAAATCGCATACCAGATTCAGCTTCTGATGGCTAACGCGAATCATTTTATTAAATGCGCGAACCTGATTTTCTTTAATTCCATATCTTGCTGTCATAACTTACCACCCTATATTATTTTTTGCCTGCTGCGGCTTTCTTATTAGCGGCATGACCTTTAAAAGTACGCGTTGGTGCAAATTCACCCAATTTGTGTCCGATCATATCTTCTACAATCGAAACAGGGATAAATTTATTACCATTGTGTACATCAAATGTCAATCCAACCATCTGTGGTATAATTGTACTACCACGAGACCAAGTCTTAATTGGTTTACGGTCATCATTTTCAATCGCTTTGGCTGTTTTCTTCAAAACAGAAGGATGAACATAAGGACCTTTCCATACTGAACGAGACATCATTTACTCCGTTTATTTCTTATTATTTCTTTTTCGCCAAATGTCTGCTGCGAATAATCATCTTAGCAGTACGTTTATTGCTACGGGTACGATATCCCTTGGCTGGAATACCTGTACGTGATACCGGTTCGTGGCCCTTAGAATGACCATTACCACCAC
>JAZNXD010000031.1:0-36860 GCA_045593685.1 Candidatus Enterousia sp.
CCCCAACCAAAATAAACAATGCCCACAAGGGGCATTTTTTATTTTGCTATTCGTCACGTATTGTACAATCAGTTACAGTGATTGTACCGCAAAACATTATTAATGTTTTGTATGCGTTTCAGAAAATTGCAAATTTCCTAAAACGCTAGTGGGGAACGTCCCCACTCCCCTGTGTGCGCCCCAACCAAAATAAACAATGCCCACAAAGGGCATTTTTTATTTTGCTATTCGTCACGTATTGTACAATCAGTTACAGTGATTGTACTGCAAAACATTATTAATGTTTTGTACGTGTTTCGGAAAATCACAGATTTCCCAAAACCCTAGTGGGGGACATCCCCACACCCCTGTGTGCGCCCCAACCACAGTTAACAAAATGCTCTTCGGAGCATTTTTTGTTTAGAACACAAGGTTTTAGTGAGTTCGAAAGTTAAATTTAGAAAAACAGTGTTCTTATCGGGAGTTTCGAACTATTGTATTCTTGCATTATTTAAAGTTTCTAAATTTATAGAATGCACAGCTAACATTTTATTATTTTGCTCTATTATACAACATAAACTTTCAAAATCTTTATTGCCATCAACATCTCTTGTAAAAAAGTCAATTGCATCAGAAACGGTCTGAATTTGTACCTTTTTATCTTTAAATGTCTGTTTATATGTATCTATTTTACCTTGTTTAATCGAATGCACATACCTCATGTATACATCAGTGGGGATGTCAGATTTTATTTTGTCTATAACTTTATAAAAAAATTGCACTACATTGTCTCCAAACTCAATAACTTCTTGTTTTTGGGGATAGATGCCATTATGAATTATTCTATTTCGTATCTTGAAATCCAATTTACTAAAATTTATAACTTCATTAAACCTAACAAAATATAATCCGGCAAAAAAACCGTATCTTCTTTCCGATAAACGGAGCCCATTTTTATTTAAATCAACCTTTAGCCTTCGTTCATAGCATAATAAATCTATTACAAATTCAACAAACGCCTCTCTGGATTTTGCCAACAAAAAGACAGCTTCTGCATAATCCGCCGTCAAAAATCTTTCAACCGCACATTGTAAACAAATTTCAAATTGCAAACACTGATTAACAACAATTATTGTTTCTTTGCATTTTGGACAAATAACCTGCAATACACCATCCATATCATAATTCTTAACAATATAAGAATTTATTTCATTTTCACACCCCTTTGTAGATAAAGATTTTTCATTACATTTAAAACACGTAAAGTTTAGACAATAACCGGCCATATCACCAACCTTTATATTTTCTATACATTATTATGCAAAAAAGCGATAAAATGTCAAAGAACATTCGAACCGATAAAAAGGCTAGATTTACAACAATAATCTACCCCGCTTTATACATTCGTTCAAAGTGGTTGTGGTCGGCCAGCTTGACGCATTGATTTTTATCCCGTAGACACTATATATGTGATATAATTCATTGGTAATCAGAAGGATACATACGATGCGAGAAGCTAATAAAAAATTAATACAAGCGATATATGATGATAATATTCAGCAAATGATAAACGCCTTGGATAATGGCGCCATTGTTGATTTACGAGATTCTCATGGTAATACTCCATTGTTTTGCGTAGAAAGTAAGAATGCAGCAAAACTACTAATTGAACACGGCGCAGATGTCAATGCCCAAAATCTTGATGGCAGAACAGCATTATCTTTTGTAAAATCGGTGGAAATTGCTGAATATTTAATATCAAATGGGGCGGATTTCAACTTTCTAGTTCGTGACGCGTGGCCTTTAATAGCTTTTGTTCAAAGTATAGAAATTGCAGAATTATTGATAAAACATGGGGTAGATGTAAATGCGCCTCTTTTTGATACAAAAACTTTATTATTCTATACAACTAATATAGATTTTGCAAAGCTGTTAATTAACAATGGCGCTGACGTTAATGCGCAAGACTTGGAAGGTTATACCCCCTTATTTTTTGTTCAAAGCACTGAAAAAGCAGAGCTTTTGATAAAACACGGTGCGAATGTAAACGCCCAGGACAAAATATACGGAACTACACCCTTGTGTCATGTACAAAATATAGATATAGCCGATTGCTTAATAAAGCATGGAGCGAAAACAACCGCACCCAACGCCCCTAACACAACATTATTACATAGAGCCCAAACAGCCACAGCAGCAGAGTTCTTAATAAAACATGGTGCTGATGTAAACGCACGTACAGAATCTGGAAGAACACCACTGCACGACACAACAAATGGCAACATCGCCAGAATATTGATACAATATGGCGCAGATATACAGGCTAGAGACTATTTTGGTCTATCACCACTACACTGCGCAACAAATTCTGAGGTTGCTGAGGTATTGATTGAGTGCGGCGCCGACCTTAATGCACGTGATAATTACGGCGGTACCCCGCTACACAACAACACTTCACCAGAGATTGTATCTATGCTGATAAAACATGGTGCCGATGTGAGCTTGCGTGATAATTCAGGAAAAACGCCATTGGATTATGATGTGCCAGAAGAAATAAAAATAATATTGCGAAGCGCCTTGTAAAAAATGGGTCGCGTCAAGCTGGCCGACCCAAACCAATATTCAAACGCCCCTTTTTGGGGCGTTTTAATATTGAACGGGGCCACGGTTCGTAATCTGCAACGCCAGTTGCCGGTTCGACAATGAGTAGATTTGATAAACAACGTGCAATCAAATCGTCAGGAATGCCCCGCAGGCATTTATGCCGAGGGAATTGAGTGCGCATTTTAGACATTATCCAACAAAGGTGGTTGACAATCTGTTTTTTTGTGCTATGTTTCTAGAAAAAGGATACACAAATGAAAGAAAATACACGTTCTTGGTTACGGACTTTGTCCGGGATTACCGCAGGTGTTGGTATTATTTTGGCCCTGGGGGCGGCGGGTACGTCCGATTATCGCAATGCGTTGCGGGGCGAAGACGAAGAAACACGCGAAAAATTGGAAAATAATATTATCAGCGTCCAGGCCGAAAAAAGATTGGCAATGGGCGCGCTTGGAACACTTGCCCTTGGTACGTTCGGTTTGTTGTTAACAGAAAAACGCAGCAATCAACGATAATTAAAAATCGTTCCCCACACCCCGCCCATTTGGGCGGGGTGTTTTGTATTAAAATTCATATCTGAACTTTACACGTCCGGTTTGCGATGTATAGTCGGCACGGGATTCAATATCATAATTTAACGACATGTCCAGCGCACCATACATCATCCCAATCGTTACACCAACAGTGTTTGCGATGCGGGACAAACCATCGCCGTTTATAATATAGGCATCAACCCCCGGCATGGATACAAGCGCACGATTATCATCACTTATTAAATCATATTTAACCGAATAACGAATACCGGGACGCAATACCCATCCATTATTTAGCAATAAATCAAATTCATAGCGCGTGCCTATTGCAGCGGTTAAATAGTCCGTACGATCAATCTTGTTCGTAATCCCCAGGGAATTTGTATAACGGACAGAATCAAGATACATATAACGCAATGACACTTCGGGTGTAATCCCACCAAAGAAATCATACCCCATGGCAACGTTTGCACCAAACGCATCCATATCGTAATCAGACGTTACATTTATGCCCAAGGCCGAACCATTTTCGGAATAATCCGACATAGTATAATTCATTGTCGCGTTCATGTACCAGTTTGCAGGCTTGTATTGACCATAAACAAAGAACGAGTGCGAATCAACATCACTGTTACGCGCATTGGCACCAATATTTGAATGCCCGAACAAATAGCCAACACCCAACGTCAATGATTCGCCAAACATACCATCGACACCGACGGATACGCCACGCGTGTACGCATTAAACGCATCATTTAATTTTGATTTGTTATACAGTCCCTGGGCCCAGATACCAGATGACGTCAGATTAATATCACCGCCGTTACGCCCCATAAAAAGCATGGACAACCTGTCGGATATTACAGAATTCAGGGCGCTTTGAACCCCCATACCAACCGAACGGGATACGGGCGCCGTTTCGGGATTAATGGCAACCACCGCCGATTCCACAGCCGAACGCGCCGCATCAGTGTCGGATGCAAGATGCGTCTGAATCAAAACCGATAAATCATGTAATGGTACAGATGACGCCCCCGCAACAGATGCAACCGTGCGCGCCGCAGATTCCGACAGATTATTTTGCGTTACTATGTCAGATGCGGATTTTACTGTCGCCGTTACATCACCCCCGTTCCAGGTCAGGTCGTATAAAGGACTGCTGATGTCGACATTGGCAAAAATCTGATTGCCAAACACCCGATATGTACCGGCGGAATCAAATGCCAATTTTAATAACCCATTTCCGGTAAATCCATTTGCATTTGTGACGTTGATTTGTCCCGTATTGCCACCACGCAGTGTTGCCAACATTGTACCATTTAATGCGATTGACCCCTGGGTTACAGATGATGCGCCAATATCAAACGTTGTGCCCGACGCTATATTTAACGTACCAGTTCCCGTTACACCGCCAACAATCGTTGTATTACCCATAAAATTTATGGTGCCATCGTTATGGATATCATTTGCGATGCCATTTGCGGTATTTCCACGAAACGTCGTGTTCCCATTAAATGTGATTGTATCATTATTATACAGTGCGCCACCCATTTCACCGGCATGATTGTTAATAAAGGACGTGGTGCCATTAAACACTATTTCTGCGGCACCAACCGTACCATCCGATTGGGCGACCGTATTCCAAATTGCGCCACCGTTCAGCGTTGATTGGTTACCGACAAATCGCGTTGTCCCGTTAATGGTAATGTGTGAATCCTGGGTTGCGCCATCAAATGCACGCGACACAATCGCACCACCATGCGCCATGGAAGTATTTGAATCAAATAAATTTGTGCCGTTTGTAACCCCAATTACCAAATCAGCAGCGCCGGTGTTGCCACGATTATGAATTGCACCACCGCCACTTTTGGTCGCACCCGTATCATGCGCAATATTGCCACGGAACACATTTTCAGTTCCAATAATATTCATATCGGCCGCGTTGAATATTGCACCACCATATCCGGCAGAGGACGAGTTGTTTTGAAACGAAATCATTGGCGCGTTTATACCAATCGTGCCACCGTTATCCAGGGCACCGGCAGTGTTGCTGGTGCTGTTGTTATTAAACAAAACCTGGCCGGATGTGTTGGCGGTCAGTGTGCCGGAATTTTTAAGACCGCCACCGTTACTGCCCGTATTTGCAGAAAAGATAAAATCACCACCCGTCAGGGATACCGTGCCCACATTTACCAATGCGCCATTATAATTGTTCGTATTACCCGAAAATTCTGCGCCACGCGCAAAAGAAACCGTGCCCGATGCATTATTATTTAATAATGTTCCAACCCCCGTGTTACCGGAAAAGATTGCCATGTCTTTAAAGACCAGGCTGGAATCAGATTGATCCATCAGAATTGCAGATGCGCCCGCAGCCGTATTATTGGAAAACGTGGTCGGGCCTTCAAATTCAACCGCGCCCCCCAATATGGCAAGTGCACCACCGGACGTACCCGCAGAATTACCAATAAACTGCGCCGCCCCATTAAAAATTATATCGCCCGCCGTCATTATTGCGCCGCCCTTGGTCGCCGATTGATTATTGGCAAAGGAAGATGCGTTATTAAATACAATCATACCTTCACGGTGATTAATGGCGCCACCACCGACATAAACACTGGTCATAGATCCGGTTGCTTTATTTTCACCGAACACGGCGGGACCGACAAAAATTATATCGGGGTTGGTCGCATTACCCGCGCCATAGTTAAATATTGCACCACCCCCGTTTGGATTGTTTGTGGTATTGCCCGTAAAGTTAGACGCGCCATTAAAAACAATTTTTCCACCAACGGTATAACCCGCGCCCGTTGTGGACGATAACCAACCATTGCCAATCGCACCACCCATGCCACCATTGTTTAATGAATTTCCCGAAAACAATGTGTCACCATCAAATATCAGGGCTACATTTGGGACATCTTGCATATAAAAAACACCACCATTGTTTGCGGTTGTTGATGCTATATTTTCTGCGACAAGGTTTGTATATGTTGTATCAGATGAAATAACCGTACGCGTGGTTACCACATCGCCCATCGCCGGCATAATCAGCAAGGCCGGCAAAACAGAAATTCCAAAAATTGTATTGCGTTTCATAAATCATCCTTTGGTTTAGATGATTTATGTATAAAATATTAATGAATAAAAATAACTAGGTTCGTTTTCATAAAAAAATGCCCCAAAATGGGGCTTTTTTTAACGTGTCATTTGTTCCAACGTATGCAACATCGAATCAATCGCATCTGTTGCGGGTTTAATTCCTTCTTGGACAGACTGGCCCATATTACCAGTAATCAGCATCAGGTTGCGATTCTGTTCCAGTGCGGTCTTGGGCGATTCAAAAACCATCGCATCAATCAGTTCAGATTGCCCGCGTATCATTTCCGACACCAATTTAACCCCCTGGTCAAATGCGGCCGTTGTCTTTTTACCACGTGCAGAAGCGACAATGCGATTCAATCTTTTTGCACGTTTATCCAATTCACTTTGCGCGGTATTAACGCGTTCATTTACAATATCCATTTTTTCTGCCATTATGTATCCCCCTGGGTTATTTATGGTGATATTATAACATATTTTTGTGTTTTTAGTAAAAAAATATTATCAGTATTGACAAATGTCGTTTTTCATAATATCGTTATAGGTTGCACAACCTAGGCAGGATTAAGAAAAAAATGAGTAACAAAAAAGATTTTAAATATTTTTCTTTTGGCATGTCAAAAGAAACAATGAAAGACTATATTGCAAACACGTCCAGCGAAAAACACTTTAAAGGCGGGCCCTATGCACCGTACAGATATTCAACCGAACTGACCCAATGTATTATTCGGGCGATTACCGAAGGTGCGGTCGAATATGATGCCAAAGATGAAGAAATGTTCAAAATCTTGGTATCTTTGATCAAAACATGCGGCTGTGACGACAAGGGCGTTTATTCAAATAATGCACATAGCGCATTAAAGAAAATCTGTATTGCACGCGGATTACCAGAAAACGCAATTACCCTGGATGATAAAAAAGAGACGGGCGCAATCAAATCACTGGGGAACAAGATAAAGGGATTTTTTGGATTTGGTAAAAAAAATAAAAATAACAACGAAGCAAAAGACACACAACCAACCCCGGAACAACCAAAGGAAAAAGTCGCCGAACAAAAGACCCCCAAGACAAAAAACAAGGGGCTTTGGAGAACGCTTGCGGTGACCGGCGCCGTGGTAACGGCGGGACTGGCGACAATGTTTGTCGCAAAGTGCGCATCAGACAAACAAAATAATCAGGATGCAAAAACACCCGTAAAAAGCGAGATTGTGAAACCAAATGCGCAATCAAAATCAAACACAAAATGGACATACACCTGGGGGCAGACGAACGACAAAAAAACAGCCCAGTGGCCGGTCAAGCCATTTACCACAAAACAAGCGACAAGCAAAACACACCAACAAAATGTTACACGTGCTGATTCCGCAAAAATTATTGCAATCAATAACTTTTGTGACAGTTCATTGGATATATTGATGGGCAAGAAGAAACGCGACGCACTGTATAACAAGATACAAAATCAGGTTACACGCGGAATATTCAAAATACCAAGCGGTATGTCGGTTCAAAGAATCGCACACGCCATGGAAATGAGTCGCATATACGAAGGCAAGAGCATAATTTTGGATGCGCTGAATTCAGACAAAGCCCTGAGTCAGGCCGAACAGGAAGCCTTTGCAAAACATATTGACGGCATTGGCGAACGTGGTGAAAAACTGCAAAAACGCATGATGCAAAAACATAAACTGTCATCGCACAGTAAATTTAACAAGGCATCGCACGCGCAGCAAAAGGCGCATATAAAAAATCTAAAACAACTGCGCCAAATTCGCGGCAGATAAATTAAACAAAAAACCGGCAAATGCCGGTTTTTATTTTTTCTGCGCACGCTTTGATCCATAATATAATTTTGCGTATTCCGCCAATACCGACACCATCAGGCCATAATACCCCTTTTTATCCCAAAAGTGTTCGGCGTTGGCCAGGGAAGATTTAAAATCACAGAAGCACGCCTTTTCACAATCTATGAAACCAACGATATTCAAATCATCGTCCAAAATACAATTATTGCCAATGTCATTGTGAAACCAACCGTACATAAAGTCGGGCGTGGCATCGGGCGTGGGCTTTAAATCACGCAAAGCGGCGGGATCCGCACAACCGATGACATACATAAAATTTGCAAGTTGCCGCGCAATCTTGTCACGGTTCTGATTTATATACGACGCATCAAAGTCTGTTAACATCTTGCCCGGGACAAATTCATAAAGACGCAACACCGTGTCACCATATTTTATCAATTCCATTTTCGGCAATCGGATTGGCGATATGTCACGCAAAGCGGCAACAACACGTTCTTCGTGATACGCACGGGATTCGCGACCCGGGACCAAAAAAAACTTGAACACGTATTTATCATTTAACAGCACAACCAGGTTATGGCAACCAACACCAAATTCCAATTTTAACTTTTGGACACCACCACAATTTTCTTTTGCCCAGCGATGCACAAACTTTATATGTGCCTTTATAGATGGATTATTCAAAACAACACGCACGCGACTGCGCGTTTTTTGATTGGGGATAAAACCACAGACTATATTTGATACAAGACGACGAAAACTCATTTTAAATCCTTGTTATACAACTTGTCATACTCACGCAATGCGGCATCCATTAATTCACGATTGGGCGAACGACGATCACCGGTAAAGGTATCCGAAAAATTGCCAAAATAACAATCTTCCCAATCGATAAAGGCGATTATTTTCATTGTATTCATATCAACCATAAAATTATCACCTATGTCGCCATGAAACCAACCGTATTGATATGCAGGCGCAGAATTTTTGGACGGTTTCAGATCGCGAATCTGCGCCGGGTCCGATCGTCCAATTTCATATATAAAACGCGCCACCTGGGGTGCCAATTTTTTTATATTTTTCATCGCAATATCCAGTGGTATTTCACGCAGGCGCACCCCCGATATAAACGGATATCGACGAACCAATACACCACTGTATTCAAACACGGTAACCGGCGGGATATAAATCGGCGACAATGGTGACAACGCATCAACAATACGCTTTTCACGCAATGCAAGTTCATCGGAATTTTCACGTCGCAACGGGAATTTATATATATATTCGTCATTTACACTAATCAATAAATTACGCGCCTGGTATCCGACAAAGGTTTTCATTTTTCGTATTGGTGTGCCCGTATTTTTTCGAATAAAACGAATATAAGACGTCATGGGGGAATTCAGCACAACACGTAAACGTTTACGCGTATCCTTGTTATATACAAAGCCACAAATTATATTTGAAAAAAAACGTCTAAGTTTGCCAAACATAACGTATTTTATCCTAAGAGAAAAAAACATGGTGCGCAAGAAAAACTTTCATTTGAAAAATATATTATTTAGTATAAAATGGTCGCAAACGGTCCCATCGTCTAGCGGTTAGGACATCAGATTCTCATTCTGGTAACACGGGTTCGATTCCCGTTGGGACTGCCATTTTTTTGCTGTTTTACAAAAAAAAGAAAACATCATGAAAAAGATAAAAACACCCTTGCGTCTTTTGGCGGTGGTCGCGCCGTCGGCGGCGGTTATATTAATTGGAATTGGCGCATTACAAATTGATGATGCGCGAAAAAGCGCAGAAATTCACGCGTTCGCGTTGGAACAAAAGTTACATCAACAAAACGTTATGGCGCGCGACGAAATCGCACAGTTGGACAATTCGATTGCCAAACACTATGACACAATCGAGCAAATAGAAAACGCCAAGGAAAAACGAATTAGCGATTCTTTAAACAACAATCGGAACTACACAATGCGCAAACATCTGCGGCGTGCCATTGATTCTATGAACGGCGATAACAAGGTTTACATAAAACGCGCATACAAGGCGGCGATTGCAAATCATCCCTATTATGACGTGTCAAAAATTCCATGCACAGAACGCGTATTTTACAAGTTCTTTCATGACGATACGGTAAAACGCGAATATCGCAAATATCATGAAAACGTCAGGGAAATAGACGATATGAAGGTAATGCTGGCAAAATTACCACGCACAAGCAACCTGCCGGCGAATGTCAGGATATATTTTGAAAATCTGACCAATGCCCAAATACAAGGTCAATTAAATACGATAAAAAAGTTACTGCGAAAGAAAGACAGTTTAGTTACACACAAAATAAAATAAAAAACCGGCAATGCCGGTTTTTGTTTTATTTTTTTATAACAACAGGAAAGTTAATAATTTAAATCGCACGAACAACACGACAAAACGTCACACCATATACCGCAGATGCGCCCGCACGTATCAACACGCGACGCATTTCGGAAAATGTTGCACCGGTCGTCATAACATCGTCGACCAACAATATTTTTCGCCCACGAATTCTATCAGGATTTATAACCGAAAATACACCACGAATATTTTCCATACGCTGACGTGCGTTTTTATGTCCCATATCGGGACGATATTTTCGGCGCACAGAATCTAAATCCATTGGCACGCCCAGGGCACGTGCGATTGGCCGTGCCAGTAAAGTCGCCTGGTTATAACCACGTTTAAACAAACGACGTGATGCCAGCGGCACAGGCATAACAACATCCGCATCAATATCTGTATCACGCAAAGCCCAAATCATTGCACGCGACATAAAACGTGCATACTTTATGCGCCCACCGTGTTTAAACGGCAACATTGCAGAACGCGAAGCATCATCGTAAACGCACGCACTGCGTATCAAATCCAATTCGCATTTGCCGGCCGCACATACGGGACACAGCGGCATACCACCCAAATCCAAGTCCGCAGGAAAGGGATAACCGCACTTTACACACATGGGCGATGAAATCCAATTTATTGCCGCCCAGCATGCGCCACACATTTCCCCATGTGTTGATACCGGCGTGTCACACAATGGACACGCCGGCGGAAACAGAAAATCAACAATGGGTTTAAAAAATTTTACCACGACATACTTTTATATGTTTTTTTGGAAACCGTATCACCAAACATATTGCGCGATTGCTTGGTCAATGTTTCGTATTCATCACTGGATATAATGCGCAAAACAAAACTGGGCTCATCACGAGATGATAATACCGGAACAATACGCTGTTTCGATACGCCATTGTCGGTCAGCGCCTGTTCCACAATCGCCAGACGACGCGCCGCCAGTTTACGTTCGTCAGACTTTTCTGTCATATACTGGGGGATTGCGATTTGAATTGCACGCGTAGGCTTGTTAACAACGATGGCGGCATATTCTGTCAGCAGATTATAGTTGGCACGCGACAGCGCCGAATCTGCGTTGCGAAAACTGATTTTAACCTCTAACGGGCGAATACCAGAAGTACCTTCGGACAAATCACGGGCGGCCGTAAACCCTTCGACAGAAGCGGACATATCACTGGCCGTGTCAAAACGCGAATCTATGGAAAATGTTGACAGGTGTTTATTATCGGCCAAAAAGGTTTTGCGGAACGCACGACGCAATTCGGTCGGGTTCATTTTGGTCATATCTTCGCGAACGGCCGCGATGCGCGGGGACTGAACCTTGTTAACCGTACGCATTACGACATCTTCTGTTTCCATTGGTACAACCATACGATGCAGGGAAACGGGTTCATTCGCGACAGGCGCGGCATGTGCAATCGTTGTTGGCGCAGGTTCAATTTGTTCGTGCACGGGCGCGGATTCAATGATAGAGTTACGGGAAACGGTACGAACACTGTCATTTGCGCGTTTTTGCAGTTCATTTAAACGTGCCAGTTGCGCATCCATATCGGGTACATCCGGCGTTACGGGCGCGACACGTGGCGTTACCGCGGCGGGCGCCGCAATCGCTGCACGTGGTGCGACGGCAACCCTTTTATCCAAACTTTCTTCGGGCAAAATGTCATCGGTTCGAATAACAGAAAATTCGTTTGGCGTTGGCATACGCAATTTCGAATCGCCATGCGCCCATAAATCGTTACTGGGGCGGCGTGGAGATAAAACATCGTTTGATGCAACAATGTTTTCACCGGCATCAGCCGCCGGAACAGGCGCGGCACTGCGTGCGACAACGCGTTTTGTACGTGTCGAAGGAACCCGCGTTTTTTGTGCAACAGAAACTTTTTTCGCGGGTCCTTCTATCTCTTCCCCAAATGCAGCGCGCGCGGAAACACCACCCGACGCAATGTTTACCACAGGCAAACGACCACCCGCAAACACAGGCAGCACAACGAATACCGACAATAAACTGATTGTAAAACGACGCATTTTTCTTTCCTTCCTGATTCAATCATAGAACAAATGACGAATCGTGCGCAAGCAGAAAAATTTGTTCGCAAAAAAACACCCACCAAATTGGTGGGATTTTTTTATTTTGTTACAACATCCGCAATCATGGACACCGCATTATTTTCAACGCGCGCCTTGGTCGCCATTTTTTCCAAACGTGACGGATTATCAAATAATTCCCCAAGTGTCGACGACAGCCAGCGTGGCGTAAATTTAGATTGCTCGATCGCGAATCCGCCACCGTTTTTGGCAAAGGATGCGGCGTTGGCGGCCTGGTCCGGGTTGATGTTTAACGGCACCAATATCGCGGGACGTCCAATGGTCTGTAATTCCACAACGGTACTGGCCCCACTGCGCCCGATAACAAGGTCGGCACCAACTATGGCGCCCGCCATATCATGGATAAATGACAATACATTTGCATGAACTTTATTTTCTGCATAGAAATGTTGCAAACGTTCCACATTTTCGGGACGTGTTTGATGTGTAACAAAAATCTTTTTGTTTTTCATCCCAGCGATTGCCGCAGGAACAACATCATCCAAAATTTGCGCCCCCAGGGACCCACCCGTCACCAATAACTTGGACGCGCCCGGCAATGGTGCACCGGCGGCAGATAAAAAGTCCGCGCGAACCGGCAAACCGGTATATACCACACGGGTTCCCGATGCGGGGATGCCAGAAACCACAGGGAAACTGGTCATCAATGTGTTAACCCAGCGCATAGCAAACTTATTCGCACGACCAATCGCCGCATTTTGTTCATGCAGAAAGGTCGGTATACGCCATACATGCGCCGCAAACACCGCCGGCACTGATGCATATCCACCAAAGGCAACAACACGATCGGGACGTGATATCATAAAACGCAAAATCAATGCACATGCAGAAACACCAATCTTGGTCAATGCCCACACCTGTTTAATACGGTTTTTGGCGCCGACACCCGATGCCCAAACATGCACAATCCGCGCACCAGCGGGTGCACCACGATGCACCATTTGACGAACACGACCATCACACGATATTGTTATTTTATTGCCACGCGATGCCAATTCTGATGCGACACTTAGCGCAGGAAAAACATGTCCGCCCGTACCACCTGTTGCAATCCATATTTTCATAACACACCCCCATTTATTTCCATTTATCTTCGCGAACCAGGGCCAAAATCATGCCGAACAGCAGACAATATGCCAAAAGCGAACTGCCCCCATATGAAATGAACGGCAATGTCATACCCTTGGGCGCAAACAAATTCAATGTTGTTAACATATTAAAACAAATTTGTGTTCCAAACAGCGCCGCCGTTCCACCCGTTGCGTACAGTACAAACAAATCACGCGCGTTTGTCGCATTTGTTATCAGGCGACGGAATACATAAAACAACAACACCAGTAATCCGCACGCCATAATCGCCCCCATATCTTCGGCAATGGCCGCAAAAACAAAGTCTGTATGCACGTCGGGCAAATATTGCTTAACAAAGGCATCGTCGCCTGAACCCAACAATCCACCATGACGAATAGAATCAACGGAATTGTCAACCTGGTATGTGTCACCTGTGCCCGTAAAGAACGCCAATATACGACGATGTACGTGCCCCAATGTAAAGAAAGCCACAACCAGCATCAATAATCCCAAACCACCAATAACCGGTATCAGCACAAGTGGCAATCCCGCAATAAAAATCATCGCCGTAAATACACCCAAATATAAAACCGACGTACCAAAATCCGGATGATTAAATACGATAAACAAAAATAAAGCGAACACCGCCAGATAGTATGACCAACTTAACCACGTGTTAAAGCGCCAGGCTTCTTTGTTAAAAAATATATTATCACCATAGCGCTGTTTCATCAGCGACAAAAAATACGCCGTCATTATGATAAAGCCCGGCTTCATAATATCGGCCGGCATGATGTTTACAAAACCAAATGATACAAAGCGCGCCGAATTATTAATCATATGTGGCGCAATGACGGTCAGGGGTAACAATGCCAACCCAAAAGCCAAATTCGCACCCGCCAACCACAAGACCTGTTTTCGGTTTAGAAAACTGGCCCCGAACAGGGTGATAAGTCCCGCAATGTAAAAGGGCGTTGCCTTGACCAAAAAATAATACCATGGTTCGCCCATGTGTTCGGCCTTGATCGAACCGGCAGACACCACAAACACCACGGACAACAAAATCATCACCAATACGCATCCCAACAGGCGACGATCGGTTTCAAAATACCAACTGGTTAATTTACTTTCTTCACTGCGCTTTAACATATCTTCCTGTCTTTATGCGAACTTTAACAATACCAATGCCAACCCTGAAAACAGTATCGACAATATGAAAAACCTGTCGACAATTTTTGTTTCGGGCCAACCCAATTCTTCAAAGTGATGATGCAATGGGGCGCGCAAAAATATGCGACGTCCCGTGCCGGTTGTACGACGCGTTATTTTAAAGAACATTGTTTGGGCAAATGATGACAACAAAATCAGAACCATCATACCGGCTGCAACACCCATGATAATTTCAGATTTTAACAACATCGCGACCGTTCCCATAAAGCCGCCCAACGCCAAAGAGCCAACGTCACCCATGAAAATAGATGCCGGTTTTGCGTTGTACCACAAAAAGCCCAACACCGCACCAAAGGCCGCCCCAAGAACGGCGTACAGACCACTGGCCGTGGGCAGGAACATAACCGTATCCATAAATCCAATACGCGTTGCACCATATAACGCAACGACCAGCACAACCAGCACAGGCAAATATAATTTAGACAGCATCCCATCCAAACCATCCGTTATATTTGTCGCATTTGCACCACCACAAATTACAAAATATGCAAATACATAATACAACAATCCCAATGGCAAAATTATTCCCGCACCAATCGCCAGGGAATATTCAGGAATATATGGCGGCATAGTCTTGTTTATAAAATACGCCAAAATTGCGACAAAAACACCTTCGACAACAAGGCGTGTCATTGGGGTTAATCCGTTCGCGGCCTTGTTTGATTGGGACGTAACCTTTTTATAATCATCGACAAACCCCAGACAACCAAACATAACCAATGCGGATAACGCAATCCAACCCGTTGGATTATGCAATGGCATAAACAGCAACGCACCAATCAAAATCGCAACAACAATTAAAATCCCCCCCATGGTTGGTGTGCCCGCCTTTTTCAAATGTGCGTTGGGAACATTTTCACTGATAGGCTGACCCTTTTTTTGAAGTGTGCGCATTGCACGAACAAATGGGCGCCCAAATAACAGCACAATCATAAAAGAAACAAAAAACGCACCGGCAAACTGGGTCCAACCACTGGCAAAAAATGAATATCCATAACTTAAGAAATAATCAGTCAGCATAAAAAATCCTTTTCCTTATGCCAACATTTTATCACAAAAGATTCGATATACAAATGTTAATCTGACTTTTAGAAAACGCCACCAACAACCGGGGTATGACCGGGGGCATTTTTGCGTGGCGCCGGGTTCGGAGATTGACCGGGTTTAAAAGCCTCTTGTATTATCATGCCGTCTGGGTCAGATGCGGCGGCGGCCCCACTGCGACGATTAACACGCATAAACGTCAATCCATTTGGAACGGCAAAGGGCTGATTCTTTTCATTTGCCAACGCAACACGCATAAAGTCCGAGAACACACGTGCCGCCATGTGCGAGCCCGCACCACGCCCCAACGATTTTGGCGTATCAAACCCCAAGTACACACCAGCAATCAAATTTTTTGAAAAACCAACAAACCATACATCTTTGACATCATTGGTTGTACCGGTTTTGCCTGCAATGGTGTGCCCGGGAACGCGTGCCTGTTTGCCCGTACCACGTTCAACCGCGCCCTGTAATATAGACACCATTTGATACAGGCTTTGCGCATCTGATAACGGTTCGGATTCCGTTGCGGTTTCAGGTGGCATTAAATCTTCGGACCAGGTTACAATTTCAGACGGCGTGCCCCCAATAACACGACCATACCTGTCTTCGATATAGTCAACCAATTTCGGTTGAATCAGGCGCCCACCGTTGATAAAGGCAGAATAACCCAAAACCAATTTTTCCAAAGTCGTTTCGCCCGACCCCAATGCCATGGATAAATTCATGTTTTGCATATCAGATGGATAAACACCGAATCGTTGGGCAACCTCTATTGCTTCACGCGTGCCGATTTGTTCCACCAATCGAACCGTTGGCACATTGCGCGATGTTTCCAACGACAACCGAAGGGGAACATCACCCAAAAATTTTTTATCGTAATTTTCCGGTTTCCATAACGTGTCGTTTTCGCGCCAACCAACAATCGGCGCATCCAGTATCATTGACTGGGGACTGAAACCGCGTTCAAGTGCGGCCAAATAAACAAATGGTTTGATGGTGGAACCTATTTGGCGATAGGCCTGGGTGGCACGGTTAAAAGAACTCTCGGAAAAAGAGCGCCCGCCCGCCATCGCAACGATGCGACCCGTATGTGGATTCATGGCGATAATCGCCCCCTGCAATTTGTCATTGCGGCCCGCGTTATATGCATCCAGTTCCCGCGCCAAAGCCGCCGAGGCCGCACGTTGCAGTTCGGGAACAATGGTCGTTTTGATGTACAGGCCCTGGTTATATAAAACTTCGCGCCCCAGACTGTTTAACAACTGACGACGAACATCTTCGGCAAAGTATTGAAAGTCTTCTTCCATTTGGGCGGTAAAACCACTGTTGATATTTAATTCTTCGGCCGCGGCGGCATCTGCATCGGCCTGGGTAATAAAGCCCTCTTCTACCATGCGGCGCAGAACATAATTTCGGCGTTCAACCGCACGGGTACGATTATTTGGGGCCTTGGGCAGGGATGCAAGGAACGCACACTGGGCCAGGGATAATTCATTTACCGGTTTGTTAAAATACATTAATGCCGCCGAACCAACGCCATAGGCGCGTGCACCCAAAAAGATTTGATTTAAATAAAGCGTTAAAATATGTTCCTTGGAAAAGGTACGTTCCAGACGCAGGGCAAGTATAGCCTCTTTTATTTTACGGGAAATCGTACGTTCAGATGTCAAAAAGAAATTCTTGGCAACCTGTTGCGTGATTGTTGATGCGCCCGACAAAGTCGTGTTATAACCCAGTATGCGCATGCCATTGTTCGCAACGGCACGAATTATACCCTGGACATCAATGCCGGGATGGGTCCAAAAATTTTGATCTTCGGCCGCGATAAATGCATTTACCAACTGGGGCGGTAAATCCGCATAGTCGATAAAGACACGACGTTCTTCGGCATATTCAATTAATAACGAACCGTCCGATGCATACAAACGCGTGGCGACCGGCGGGGCATATGTTGCCAACTTTTTATAATCGGGTAAATCATTACCGTAAATCAAGATTAATGCCGCCAATGTGGCAATTCCCACAACAAACGACCAAAAGAAAATATTTAATAAAACACGTAAGATTTTTTTAAATTTCATAATAAATAAATTTTACGATAAAAAAGGGCCGTTTGCAAATATTTTAAATAATAAAAAATCCCACCATGTGGCGGGACAAATCTTTATATTTCGACATGACCGTTGGTCGCAACCAAATCAGCCATCATTTCTATGTGGCCACCCGCTTCGCGGACAATCAAATCACCCGCCGCAATTTCTGCAAAGTCCAATGGGTCGGATACAAAGGCATCCAACTTGCCCGCGGCAACCCATGCCAAATCCAATGCCGGACATCCGGTACGACGAACATCACCAATCATTGGACGTGCATCAGATGTATTGTATGCAATCGTCAGTTCTGATGGTTCGGACAGATTTGAAACCTTAATCCGGGCGGAATGATACGCCGAGAAGATGTATGCGCCACGTTCACTTTCCGCATAGTACAGACGTTCATCAATCGGTGAATATATTAACGCAATCTTTGTTTCATCATTGGAACGCAGGGCCAAAGATATTGCAAAATGCGGATTACCACGCACAAAATTTGATGCCCCCGATAAAGACAAAACAAATTCATCACGGCCATCACCCGGACGTGATACATTTGGTGTCAAAAGACCCGCCGATGGACGAACCAACAGCAGGTCATTTAATATACTTTCTTCGATACGATTGGCGGCCTTGTGCACAAAGTCACGTGCACCACGCAATGATTGTTGCAGGTTTTCCACTTCGCCAAAATCGCGACGCAGGCCAGATGCCGTACGCTGCAACGCCATAAACATTTTGTTTAATTCGGTCGAACCCTTGATCAACAATTCCATGTCGTTGCCCCCCGTAATCGAATATTAATATTAGAAGTTGAATCCGGCAAACTTGCTCTTAAACTCGGCCGCACGTGCGCCCTTTTCACCGGCATTTGAACGCTGACCCGTCCAGGCCGAGTGGTTCAAATTGTCCGTTGACAACAACAAATCTTTTTTAACAGAAGAATACATTTTAATCGTTTTGCCATCCGTTCTGGTGACGTTGATTTCATGGTATTCTGGATGAATTCCTTGTTTCATTGTGTTACCCTTTTTTAAATTTTAGCTCGCAAATTATACATGGATTTTTATAGAAATCAAGCAATAATAGCATTTTAATATCGACCAATGCATCCCAAATATGAATTTCCCGTGGTTTCCAGGACATTTATAAACTGGGACATGTTATGACCGGAAAATAACGCCAATATGGTTCCGGTGTTTGTGGCCAACATATCTGCAACGGTCGCAATACCAGAATTCATCTTTTTGAAAAATCCACTGGCCGGATAAATCTCGGCCGCCAATAACTGGGTCTGGCCATGTGGCTTGGATGTTTTTTGGGATTCTATGACCATCAACTGACATTCAGGCGATATGATAAGTTTATCGCATACGACCGCATCACCCCCCAGCAATTCACCCCACCAGCCGGTCGATTCGCAAAAAACCGGATAATAAATGGACGCATTTGGGTTGGCCGACAATATCGCCGCAATGTCGATATCTTCGGTACATACATCCGGCATTACACCGGTTGAATTATTTATAACCTTGCGCGCCAACTGGTATTCAGAATCACCGGTTGTTCTGCGTGGCCAATAAAGAATCGGAAACTTTGTCATTGCTATGAATTATATCAGATTCGGCAGATACAAAAAAGGGGGCCTTGTTAAATAAAGCGCTTGATTTTTTATTTTTTCATAACTTCGTACCATTTTTTCAGATTTTTCCACACGATATCAATGTTATTTTTTGTGGTCTTGTAGAAGTCATCCGAAATCTGGACACTAAATAAAGTCTTGGCCAGCGCGGGAATCATGGTCATAAACATGGCAATGAAAATCCCCATTAAAATTATCGTAACCAACGAATCGTTTCGCATCATTAACGCATCCATCAATATTTTTGCCGATTCTGATTCGCCGGCCGACAGCGCAGTTCGAATCGTGGTGGCGCCCGCCCAATCGCCAAATATTGCATTTAAAAACATTACCGCAAACGATACAAAAACACCGGTTATTGCCAACCCCAGGGTTCCATTTATCACGTCGTCAATAATACCGCGAATCGTTTTTCCCGCCCCGGCAAGTGATATCTGCCAGCCCTTGAACAACCATGCCAACAACATCAATGGCAACATCACCAAATCCAATGACAACTTAATAAATATTTCCAAGAAATACAGCGGGATTGGTAATAACGCCATAAAGAATAATGCCAATATCAGCGCCCCCGCAAAAAATATCACAACATTGGGAAAGATTGGTATATTCCACATTATTTTATGCATATATTCCGAATTAAAGGCCATGTTTAACATGGTCCATCCAACCGCCATCCCCAAACCCGTCATCTGGTGTACACCGGCCAATTCACATGCCAGATTATGACGCAGGCGCGGGGAAAACGCACCCGAATTTGCGGCATCGGCACTGGTCACACTGGGGTCTGCGATTGCGGTCGCAATAACACATGTATCAAACGTTTCGTCATGCGCCACCGCACGGTTCAGCGTTAATCCAACGTTAAAAATAGGCTGAATCGCGATTTGCGAAATCATGCGTGGCAGGGGCGCCAACAACAAAATGCAAACAATACCCGTTTTTACAAAATGATTGGTAAACGTACTGGTTAGGGACCAAGGGTCTTCGGTTTTTCCGTTTAAATAATTACTGACCAGGCGCCAAGCAAACCAAATGGCCGTCAACATAATAGCAAACGGAACTATTGTATGCCCCAGCGCAGAATATACACGTGGCAGGATGCGCGACATCGTTAACATGATGTCGGAAAACATCTGACAGGTCCAACAACTGCTGAAAAAATCCAGGGCGCCCGCCATATCAACGGGAACAAAAGAACGATATATTGAAAATCCCGCAATAACACCGATACCCGCGATACCACCAACAACCAATGGCGCGACCGCACCCGCCGTGAACGGCAAGAACGATAAAAATACTATCCAAAATTTTTTTATTCGGTTCATTGCTTTTAAGTATATCATATTTTGTCATAAATGTGATATAATTGAAAAGATAAATATATAAGTAAGAGAATGTTTCGCATAAAAAATTTAATTACAGCCCTGGGGTTTGGTGCAGTTTTATTTGCGCCCGGTGGGGCGTATGCGGGAAATTTAGTCGACACTTTGAATTTGGCACCGTTTGTACCAATGGTTTTGGATGCTTTGATGATGGTGGCAACGGGGGTATATGAATACTTTGTCGACAATGGCCACGGAATAATATACGTACTGATTTGGACGTTTTTGGGGATAACGTTGGCACTGACCGCGTTTAAAATGTTTATGCCAAAATCGTGGCTGTCTTTCCTGGGGATGTCGGGCGGTGGCGAATTGGCCGATGGCAAGGTTACAGGATACGGCATTGTTGAAAGCACAATGAAATCGGGTATGCGGGCGGTTATTGCGGCGGCGTTGCTGTTACAAATAAAACCGGTATATCTGACACAGTGGTTGGTTAATCCCTTTTTACAACTGGGGGCGATTTATACACACCAAATCACAGAGAACATAAATGTTGCCGGCACAAGCGTGGAACCAATTAAATGCCCACAGGATATTTTGGACAAGGCATGGATCAGCCAGGATTCATGTGAATTTTTAATTCAACCTGTGTTCGACCTGTCAAATGCGAACAACCAGGTTATAAAACAAGGTTTTGATTTTCTGTTGTCGGGATTGCGGGGGCTAATGACACTGATACCAAATGGTGGGGAAGATTTTTTAAATCTGATTACCGGTATTATTTTAATTTCAACATTTGTGGCCAGTAATTTGTTTATGGCACTGTTGGTAATTCAGGGGATTTTTAATTTTGGCATGCAATTAATATTGTATCCTTTTTATGTTTTAACATATGTGTTTAAACCCAGCGACAAATGGTTTGATATATGGCCCGCTTTTAATGGTATAACCAAGGCGTTGCAACAACTGATTGTTACGATGATTGCATGCGCATTTATACTTAGCATCAATGTCGCGATTATCAAAGCCTTGTTCCAATGGAATTCTTCGGTATTTGTTGTTGCCGCAGGTGGCAGCGCATCCAGCAACGTTCCCACAATCGCAAACAGTACGGCGGGGTTTGGTGGACACAGTATTATGTGGCTGTCTGGGATATTAACCTTTTATTTAATGTTCAAGATTTTTGATTTAACACAACAGCAATTAAAAAAATATATCGGTGGTGGGATGGACGGACTGTATAAAGATGTTATGTCTGATTCCAAGACGATTGGTAAAAATATTGTTAACGTTGGCAAAACAATCGGCAAAGCAGCGGGATGGATTAAAAAGAAATGAACAATATGTTAAATTCTTTTGTTGATGATGCCGTCCAATGTTGGGGATGCGCACTGTTTGACAGACTGTTTCAAATCGTGTCTGTGGCGGCGGCGCAAATCTATGATTATTTCAGCAATTTATGCATGATATTGTTTTTGGCAATGTTTACGGTGTTCATGCTGAACGCGATTTGGCAAAACTTTAAAAACGGTTTTTCCGACCCGTGGTATAAAAAATCAATTCAAAAGGTTTTTATAAATTCACTGGTTGCGATATCATTGATGGGCGCAGGTGTTGCGATACCACGATTGATTACAACGATAACTTTTGAACCCGTGGCACAAATCACGTTGATGTATACGCAAAGCATGATTAAACAGGATTCTGATATCGTTAATCAAAAGGTTACATATACACCAACAAAAATAACAGAAGAAGGCTTTTATCGACCCGAACTGCGCGATAAAATTATAATGCTGATGAAAACGACAATAACCCAATTCCAGGCGTACATAAAATTGGGAATTGCGGTTATGGAAAATGCGTTTTCCTGGAACGCGTTGTTGGGCATCGGGAACCTGATTAAACATGTTATTTTATTCTTTATAGGTCTGTATTTGGCATGGGGATTTTTTAAGTTATTCTTTCGGTATTGTTGTTATTTTGCAGATGCGATTGTCGCAATGGCCTTTTTTGCGTTTTTCTTTCCATTATCATTGGCAACGATTGCGTTTAAGGGCGCAGACAGCGTTCCGGGATTTATCAGCAAAATCGGTAATGGTGTCGGAATTAATCAAATCAAAAATCTGATTAGTTCTATTGTCACATTGGGGTCGGTTATTATTACGTATACGGTCATTATGGTGATTATCGCCAAATTCTTTTCCGCACCGGATGCATCGGTCGTGCCACTGATGGATGCGATAACCAGTGGTGAAATATATGAAAAAGATTTGAACACAGAAAATTTACAGGCAATGACACTGATGTCATGTATCGCACTGATGTACGTATTGAATTATATTTATAAACAAATCCCACAAATAACAAAAATGATTTTGTCCGCGTTCCATGTCGAAGAAAAGAAGGAATATGGCAAAACTTTGGCAAACGATATGATGCAACTGACCAAGAATATTTTTGACACAACGGTCAATGTTGGTAAAATTATCATCGACGGTGGCAAAGAAGAGAAAAAGGATTCTAAGTAATGTTAAAGGCACAATTAATTTTAATTGCCGTTCGTGTGGTAATGTGCCTGATTGCATTGGGTTTGGGGATATGGTATTTGTCGTCTTCGATTGGCGGGGCCGCGTTAACATATACCAGCATGGATAATTTCTTGACCGCGGTCGGCGTACAAAATGGCGATATCGCAAGTGCCAATGGATGCTTTATGTGCGGATATATCGCAGATTTGTTTTCGGTTATTGGAAATGCCGCACAAAGATTTTGGGGAATCATGGTGGATAACCTGTGGATAATTATGGTATTGGGGTTGGGAATCTATGTATTTATCCACAGCATAAAACATATAATGGATGCTGCAAAAAAGACAGCCACACTGGACGGCAAAGAAAAAGGCATCGAATTTAAATCGTGGTTTGACCCAATTTGGAAACAGGTTGTACGATTGATGGTTGTTGGTGCCCTGATGGGGATGTTGGGAATGGGTGGGGTCACGGCAATGAAGACCGTATCACAAATCACAATAACACCCGTACTGTATGTCGGCGCAGAATTAAGTATGGCCGCCACAGGCGTGACGGATGCCGCACAATGTGGTGCGTTGACCCCAACAAATAAAACGGATGGCGACGATGTATTAAATCCAATTTTACAACCATTTATGTGTGTGATGGGTAATATAAATTCCGTTATGTTGGCGGGCGCAGCGGGCGGTTTTGCAATGATGAATTATGCATGGTTGGGGTTGGGTGGTGGCGCGTTTACGTGGCTGGCGGGATTGGCGTTGGTGTTAATGTTTTTGGTCATTGGTTTTGATTTATTCTTTCAAATATTATCCGTCGTGTTTAAGTTGGTCTTTATAATCATATTTTTGCCACTGTTGTTGGCGGCATCGGCATTTGAAGGCACATGGTCCAAGGCCAGCGGACTGCTTAGTAAATCTGTGGGCACATTGGCCGCATCGGCCGTGCGATTGGTGGCAATTACGTTAAAGGTGTTGGTGATATATGCAACGGTATCTTATACCGCAGATACATTTATGCCCGGCCCCGCCGATGGATACAGCGCAATATTACCACCCATGATGGGGACCGCACCCGAAAACCCGGATGCAAAAACACTGTCGGTGATGAACGTATTTTCCACATGCGAACAGGTCGCAATGACAGACGGCGAAATGGACAAGGACAGGTTTAAAGATTGCTTTACCGCGCGCAAGGCCGAAGTCGAAAGACAATATCCGGGCGCATTTGATTTCCTGGGCGATGGATTTGATTTTCTGTTGATGATGTTGTGTTTGTTCTTTCTGTATTATTATGCAATCAGTCCGAAAATCGACAAACTGTTGCCGGCGGGCTCTATCAAATTACCAGTTCCGGGCGAAAATGCCAGCGTTAGTGGCAAGGAAGAATTTGACTATGGCGCATGGATACATGACCTGGGGCAGAAGATATGGCATGTACCGGTTCAGATAGCAGAAAAAGTCACAAAAAATATGGGCAAAAAAAGTTAAATAAAGCGATGAAGTTTATACAAAAAATTTTATCAAGGATATTGGTCGTCGTGATGACGGTGGGGATTATGATGCCCGCAATGGGGGCGACATCTAATCTGCCGGCGGCGGACATTGGCGACTTTGGTACATGGGCAACGGAAAACAACCGCGAACGATTTATAAGCGACGTTTCCACAGATATTGAACAGTTCCAGGGCGAATTTCAAAAACAAATCGTGGATGACTATGTCCCGATAGAGGCCAAGGTTGGAATTGCCTTTATGAACGCGTTTTCATTTATTGCACATGTGTTGGATTCTTCGTTGGTGCGATTTGTTATAATATTTATTATTTTCGCATATTTATTTTGGATGTCGTTTGAAGCCTATACACTGATTACGGCAAAAAGCGAAGTTAAATCCAAGGTCACAGAAATTTTAAAACGCGGCGCCATGGTTTTGTTATGGACGGGGATTTTATCCATTGGACCGGCCGAAACCTTTATGATGGTTATGTCACCAATATTACAGGCGGCCACATTGGCATCAAACGCAATATTGGACGCGGTATCAAGCGTTGTTGGCGTTCGTTTGCCGGACACATGTGCGGCAATACATGAATACGCCGCCCAACATGTGTCGGATACAAATATATTAAATTCTGGGGCGGCCGCGGATATTATGTGTTTGCCAACCAGACTGTCTGGTTTTTGCTATACCGCGGTGGCGGTTGGATGGAAATGGATGCGATTGGGAATCGGGACCAGTGCTTTTTCATTTTTGTGTGGTTTATCATTTGTGGCCGGATTTATATACCTGGCATGGCGGTTCGCGTTTGTTGCGTTTGGGGTTATTGCGGATCTGTTCCTGGGGGTGATAATGTTGCCATTTACGGCGCTGGCGGAAACAACAGGTAAAACATCGTACAAGGGTATTGCCGGTGATATATTTAACACATTTATGGGACTGTTCAAGGCGGAATCGTTACAGGCACAGATTATGCGTTTTGTTAATGCAGCATTGCACTTTGTTGTTTTGGCGATTGTCATTGCGGTATGCACGGGGCTGTTGTCCGGGATGATTGATATTAACGCGGGTAATTCTTTGCCACAATTTGATGATCCAGGGATTTGGATATCAATACTGATTGCGGCACTGACATGGTATTTGGCCAGTAACGCAACGAAATTCGCAACCGAATTTGGTGGCGCAATTAATACCGCAATGGGCGATACATTACAGGGCGATGCAAAAATATTAATCAACAGAACAAAAGATAACGCAAAAAAATTGTGGAAGATTATCAAGGAAAGCAGAAAAAAATAAAAAACGGCAATCGCCGTTTTTTTATTTGTTTATTTCCGCAATAAACCGTTCGTGATTTTCCAATTCTGCGGGCAACGGTTCAAATTTACGATATGGGAAATTTCCACCGACCTTGGGGTGCGCCAACATGGCGGCATGTTGCTTTTCAATTATTTCTGAAACGTCCGGTGCCGGGGCCGTGTTGTCCAATTCTATGTACACCTTGGCCAGAATTTCCGAGTCGATTAACGCCCCGTGCGCGTCGGCACGTGCGGTCAAAGATATACCATACCATTTGGCCAGCGCATCCAAAGTATAACTTTTGGGACCAAAAACACGATTTCGCGCAATTACCAACGAATCCATTTGTTGGGAACGTGGAATCTGGGGCAGATTTAACATAGACAATTCATGATTCACAAAAGGGAAGTCAAAATCCAATCCATTGTGTGCAACAATCGGTGCATCACCAACAAATGCCAAAAACTTTGGTGCAATTTCCGACATTTTCGGTTTGTCTTCCAAAAAGGCGTTTGAAATTTTATGAACCGCGTATGTGTCGGGTGGAATAATCTTGCCTTCGGGGTTGATGTATTCGTGAAATGTGTTGTCCGTGATTTTTCCATCAACCACTTCGACCGCACCAATTTCGATAACACGGTCGCCACGCATATAGTCAAACCCCGTTGTTTCTATGTCAAAACAAATAATACGTGCCATAACTTTTCCGTTCCTTGATAAAGATTGTTTTTGGTATTATAATGGAACGGTGAATTTAATGCTAGAAAATCTTAATGAAAAACAGCGCGAAGCAGTTATGACAACTGATGGCGCATTGCTGGTGTTGGCAGGCGCGGGCACGGGCAAGACACGCGTTCTGACCACACGAATTGCGTATATACTGAATAACGAAATGGCGCAACCGTGGCAGGTTTTGGCACTGACCTTTACGAACAAGGCCGCAAATGAAATGAAAAATCGGTTGGCCAATTTTTCCGATGGCGCATGGTATGCGGGGGACGTTTGGTGCGGGACATTTCATTCGATTTGTTTGCGAATACTGCGCAGTAATGCAGAGCGCGCGGGGTTACGGCGGGACTTTCTGATATTCGGTGAAGACGATCAAAAAACGGTGATAAAATCTTTGTTGGTTGCATCTACAAAGACACCCGGTGATTATGTGGAAGAATTTTCCGCGATTAAGGACAAGGGACTGGTTGCGTTGCAGAATAAAGACAAATTATTCAATGCGTATAATGCAGAATTGGCGCGCCTGAACGCGGTTGATTTTGGTGATATTATTTTAAAGGTGTTGGAACTGTTTGATAAAAATCCCGATATACTGACGCGATATCAAAATCAGTTTAAATATATATTGGTCGATGAATTTCAAGACACTAATAACGCCCAGATGGAATTGTTGGGGCTGTTGACACGTGGGATGGACAATCCAAATATTTGCTGTGTGGGTGATGATGACCAATCGATTTATTCATGGCGCGGGGCGGAAATTAAACATATATTGAACTTTGAAAAAACATTTAATAACGCCCAGATTATTCGATTGGAAACAAACTATCGCAGTACGGCAAATATATTAAATGCGGCAAATTCCCTGATACGACATAATCGGGGGCGCCTGGGCAAAGATTTACGCGCAACGGACGAAGCCGGCATGGGTGAACCGGTGTATGTTCTGACCCTGCCCGGGGACCGGGACGAAGCACGCGTAATCGCCGATGCAATTTTGCGTGACGGGACAAAAGATTTTGGAAAATTTGCAATGCTGATACGTGCGGGCAGTCTGTCACGTATATTCGAAGAAGAATTTGCAATGCGCGGAATTCCATACAAATTAATTGGCGCGACTAAGTTCTATGACCGCATGGAAATACGTGATGCGATTGCGTACCTGCGCCTGTTGGTACATCCGTTTGATGACGTATCATTTTTGCGCGTTATTGCCAAGCCCAGACGCGGTTTTGGTGACAAGGCGATACAGAACCTGCACGGGGCGGGTGCGTGTCTGATGGACGGACTGAGGGGTGCGAAACTGACCACCAAGCAACGCGTGGCGGCGGACGAATTTTTAGGCGCATTTGATTTCGATTGGAACGCCATGCGCCCCATGGATGCGGCAAAAACATTGTTGGAACGCGTGGGATATATTAAAATGTGGACCGAATCCAAGGACCCAGATGCCAACGATCGTATTGCAAATATCCGCGAACTGATTTCGTCGGTGATTTCTAAGTACGACACATTGTCGGAATTTCTGGAACAGGCGGCACTGATGATGACCGATGATAACGACAGTGCCGATAACCCACAGGATACCAATACGGTCAGTATCATGACAATTCATGCCGCCAAGGGACTGGAATTCGACACGGTGTTTTTACCCGCATGGGAAGAAGGTATTTTCCCGAACGACAAGGCCATTAATGAAGGCGCAATCGAAGAAGAACGCAGATTGGCGTACGTCGCCATAACGCGTGCACGCAGACGTTGTGTGATATCAAACGCAATGTCACGCGTGGTATTTGGTTCGCGCCAATATAACTCGCCCAGTCGGTTTATCACAGAAATGGATAACAAATACTTGGACTTTCAGGGTGGCGCGCCACGTACATACGCCACGCCAACATATAATAATATCCCACGTTCGTATGATAAACCCAAGCAGCCCGCAGCCAAGAAATTGGAATCGGCGGTTGGGAAATTGGTTTCGCATACCGAATTGGGTGGCGGTGTTGTGATTGAAGATGGTGGTGCGATATTAACCATTGCGTTTAAAACACGTGGTATAAAAAAAGTCGCCCGTGAATTTGTGAAATTTATTGGATAACTGATATAAATAAAGGTTTATCAAAGATAATTAATAACGTCATGTTTGGCTTTCCGGGGATTGCCCCCGGGACCTGGGCTATGTGCGCGAAACACGCATAAATAATAAGGATTTCATTACCTGGGTCCCGGTGTCAAGCACCGGGATGACAGAATTTTTTATAAAAAAATTCTGTTTATATTTGCTGTGTTAAACTTTTATTTATTTTGGCAAAAACACAAAAATAAAAATGCCCCAGATGGGGCAATTTTTAATTTGGTACCTGCGTTTTACGGTTATCTTCCAACCATGTACGCACCGTTTCAACACCGGCATCACGCAAACATTTTTCACGCAAGGCAGATGAAACCGTGCTTTCCCGCAGATTAATATCTTTAAGCTGATCATCGGTCGCACCGGTGCCGTTCAAGATTTCATTTAACGTTACAACGTTACGACATGTGTTTGTTGTATAATCCTGGGTATTGTTACATTTGTCGCTGTCCGCTTCGGCAATAACGGCACGGAATTGCGAAGTGGACGGATTACAAATCATTTCGTCATAGCAATGTGGTACGTTCGCAATTTGGGAACAATATGTTTTTATACGCGCATTGGTCCATGATGGATTTGCAGATAATTGCGTTTCGTAACAGTCGTAAATTTCACTGATACATTCGTCAAAGTTTGTACCCGCGTTAATCGCCGCAGCCAGGATGGATTCTGTTTCGGCCTGGGCAAATTCAAGACGCTTTTGTTGCAGGGCCTGTTGTGCGGCAACCTTTTGATAGCCGATATTTTGGGCCGTTGTGCGCAAATGTTCACCATAAACGTCACAGTCTGCATTTGCATCCAGTGCATATTTCTGCATGATGCTGCGACGCGCATCGGCAACTGGGCCACGCAATTCAGAATATGGGTCACCGTTTGCAGTTGTGTAACCAAAGCATATTGCGGAATTCGATGATGTATAGCCGGTATTTGGGCTTACAAAATTTAATTCATATGTTCCGGTATTGTTTACCGAAATCACACTGTTGTAATTAAACGGACACTGTGCCGCACCATTGCCGCACTTGCGTCCACCTGACGGTGGCATGCCACAGGCTTCGTAGATACCGTTAAAGCAGGAATCCAATACACGGGAACATACGTTATTGTGCGCATATTCAAATAATTCGTACCCCCATGTTTCCGCCAGTGAATCTTTTAAATCATCCGAATTCGATAACGCACCGCCAAAACCGGCCAAACCATTTACAACCGCGGACAGATTATCAAATGCATCTGTCAGGGAATTGTTATCTTCGGTCAAAATAGTGATTGTTTGTTCCTTGGCATCGGCCCATGCCTGTAATGATGCCAAGATGTCAGAACCGCTGCCATCCAGGTTTTTGACATCAAATCCGAACGTATTGCCTTTTTCCGAGCAATATGAAGGCGCGCTTTTTTCACTGCACGAACCGTCAAAGATACCGTGTTCCGCGCACCAGTCACCAAAATCCTTGGCCGCTATTGTGCCATTTTGGCTGGCATCACGCCAGGACACGCAATTCATCACCTTTTCTGCATCGGTTAATTTAAAGGCGTCGGATACATCCTTGCCATTGGATGCGATTAACAATGCCAATTCACCGGATACCTTAATCAATTCTTCGTTTGCGGTTTCAAGGGCGGCTTCGGCCTCGGCAAAGGCCTTGACACGGCCGGCACAGGCACAGCGACGCTGGGCCGCGTTACGTGCGGTACAGATTTCATCCATGCATGTATAGTATGATTCCATACAGTTATTGAACGCTTCGTTGGAAATTAAACCGGTTGTTGTGTCGATAATATTTGAATAATTTCCCGTATACAGTTTGTTCCCCAAAGACGACGATGATATGTTGCCGCTATTACCACGCAAGCTGCCCGCCCCCATAGAAACACGGGCGTTACCGGATGCCGCGACCGCTGCAACACGCGCACGAACAGCACGTGTATCACGTGCCTTGGCACGATTGGTTGCCGCCGTTTGGCGCGATACGACATTGCGCGTCCCGGACGTATTTACACGATTTGGCGTGGCGCCCGTTGCACGATTAACCGTTGCGCGCGAAGTTACAGCACGCGGGGTTACCGTACCGCGCGCGGGCGCATAATTTACCGCCTTTGCATTTGTGTTTGGTGCGACCGCCGTACGCGCAACAGTTGTACGCGTTGTACGATTTGTACGTGTCGCATTTGCACGTGGATTTGTCCGTCCCGATGCACGTGTTGTTTGCGCACGCCCCGAATTTGAATATGCATTAATATCATTTATTGGTGCAATCGGATCGGCAAATACCGAACGAATTGAAAACAATGTAGAACAAACAAAAAACGCACCGGCCAAAAGGAACACTGTGCCCATGGCATTCTTGAACGAATTTGCGATTTTTTGACTTTTCATAAAACTCTCCCTGTGTTCTGGGTAACGCCCAGAAACCCGACCTTTCCGAGACGACATATCGTATAGATACACGTCTATTTTATTTGATTATAACAATTTTTTTTTGGTCTGTAAACAGTTTAGTGTGCACATATAAAGAAATAAAAAAACGCCAGATGGCGTTTTTTATAATGTTCTTTGCAAATTTGCAAGCAGGCGCATTTGTGCCGCACGTTTATCTTCGTTGTTGTTTATTTCTGGTATCGCATATGTACGCATGTTCGCCTGTACGCGACGTGTGCTTTCTGTTTCTAAAACGTTGTATAACTTCTGCGCCGGTTCAAACAACTGGGGATTCTGCAATGAATATAAATATTCAAAACAATCCGGATTTCGATTAATAAAACGTGCCTTGGCCGGAAAGGTCCCCAGGTCAGTCGCCATAGTGCCCGCAAGCATTATGTTGTGATTGGATATTGAAGGCGGACAATCTTCTGACCTTCTGTTACATGCGTTTTCAGAAACACATATTTCATAACGCTCGTAAACACCGGGTTGAAAAATCCAACGCCCCACACAAAGAACACGACGCCATTTTTCCGGATAGGCCCAAACAGGCGTACGCGCAATATCAATTTCGTAATTTTCAACCAATAAATTATGCCGATGATGAAAATCACCCGATGTGCGCAAATCCAAACACGATAAATCCGCCCCAGACAAACGACCAACTAAATCCAATAAAAACACACTGTCATTTATTTGTTGAAGATACTTAGACATAACATATCCTTTTTTTTGCAATATTAGAACTGTGATATAAATTGTCAACCGCTTTCTTTCCCATGGTCAGTGCAATCGCTCTTTGCTAGGATTAGTGATATGCAAAAAAAAATAAATATTTCCGGCGCGATTGTTTTGGGCATGCACGATGCCTTGGTATCGTTGACAGGATTAATCGCAGGATTGACTTTTTCTTTGGCCGACAGATATTTAATTATACTATCGGCGATAATCGCATCGGTGACGGCCGGGCTGTCCATGGGTGCATCAGAATACCTGGCAGAAAAAACAAACGATAACCCACACGCTTTGTATGCAGGTACGATGACGGGTGTGGCATATATGGTGACATGCGCAATATTAATCGTTCCATTTTTTGTAACACAAAATACTTATTCGGCCCTGATGGCATCCATGGCAAATGCCGTATTGATGATTTTAATTTGCAATCTGTGTATTGGACATGCGCGGGGACGCCCCTTTTGGCGACACGCGGTGGAAATGCTGGTTATATGCGCGGGGGTATCAATCATCGCTTTTATGATTGGGGAAGTCGCCAAACATATACTGGGGGTAACAATATAAAAAAAGACACCCGGTTGGATGTCCCATGTTTTTTACTATTTCGTTTTAATATATGGCGTTTTAAAAACATTAAGTATCTTGTCCCGCGCCACATCATACATAGTAACGTATAACCCCGCAACATCACGCGCGCCACGAAATTTTGTGCCGACCAACATCAATAACGGAACATATGTTCCCATCGCGGCACAACCAAACAAATAACTTTGTGCATGATTTGGCCCCATCAGTAATGCAGGTGTCGCAATTATTGCCGTGGTCACCGCCCACGCGGCTGTTCCTTTGCTTATGTTTGTTAATAATCTTTTATCTAACATTTTATTAATCCCTTTTTGGTTTATAATAAACCCGATATTTGATTTTTCAATAAAAAACGCCCAAAATATGGGCGATTAACGTGTACGCGTTTTGCGCCATGGACACGCGCCACCAAATATCTCCCTGTAATCTGCGCCCCCCAATTTTTTGGGACAGTTTTTATCTGTGCAACCACGCGATTTATGCGGGTTGTATTTACAGGTGAATTTGCGGGTGGGCTCGATCCACTGGATTTCATTACGAAGATAACGACATGCGACGTCAAAAAATTCGTTCGCAGCAATCGCATCCAAACGCCCACGGGCTCTATATTCTTCACTGTATGCAGATGTTTGCTTGATAATATGTACCGCATAAAATTTTTCGCCACGCGTTACATATACATCGCCATTTTCATGATTATATACTTTGATTGCACCCAAAGATTCATAAAATCTGCCCATTGGTGTGATTGGCATTTTGCATCCTTTTATTTTATGTTTTTGATATTAGCATATCAGTCGACGCATGCAATAAAAAACCGCCCATTTGGGCGGTGAACAATTCTATAACCTAACGTTTTTTGCGCGCGATATCATCTTGCTCACTTCTTCATTTGCATTTATAACCAATATCTCTATGTCCGGATGCTCGTTGGCAAACACACGAAATATTTCATCTGCAAATGCCTGGCCAATATATGGAACATCTTTAAAATCCAAAATAACGCTTTTAAATAAATCTATGCGCGCCATGACTCGTTTGGCCTGAGAACGAGAAATCAAGTTGTCATCGCCATAACGTGCCAACTCAATCGGTATCAAGGTTTTATCAAAACTGTATTCATCATCAACAGAAAACGTGTTAAACACATCCAATAATTTACGTTTACTGTTGTTAGATAAACGCATCAATACCGACGTTCCGTCGCAATCGTCAGTATTATCTAATTTTTGTTCAAGAAATATGTCTTGATAGGATTTTGCATTATCATTGTGTGAAAAACTAATATCATAAGACAAAATGATAAACATATCAAAAATACGCGATGTGAAAAATATGCCTTCGCCACTATGTTTCTTACGGTCAGTTGTTAGTTTTCCTTTGGACAATTCTAGGAGCGCTTCGCGTTCATTCTGCAAGTTAAATCTATTTTTAATATTACGAAAAATACCGATGCCATTATCGCTAATAATTATCGTAGTATTTACCGCATCAACCCGCACCAACACATTTATCTTTGTGCCTTGCGAATGGTCAATAGCGTTGTTAAACATTTCAGTAAAACCATGTTCCCAGATACGACTGATATTATCTTGTTTTGGGACAAGTGGCGCAATATCTGTTGACCAGACGGTAGACTCTGATAAACCATCAGTTATATCGTATGAAAATCTGTATTCCCGGCTTATCAAGCGATACCTGCGTCCCTTGGGCGCGTCATTGTGTTGGATAATGTTTTGCTCTGTTAATTGCTTTAAGTGACGATATACTGCGGCACGGGTAATACCGAATTTTGATACAGTATCCGAAACCAGGTTTTTACTATCTATATTAGACAATAAAAACTGACGAATTTCTTGGGTATTACGTATCTTTTTCATAATTATTATTCCATATTGTATACTTTACATAAAAATATTGTATACTTTTTTGATTTTATTGTCAACTTTTATTTAAACTAAAACCGCCCAAATGGGCGGTGGGATTATTTTTCGGGCGCAACCGACGGATCTTTCCTGCGGCCACGTGTATGTGTTGATTGATATGCGCGACGCTGTTTGGTTATTTCGTACAAGACGATACCGGTTGATACGGCCAGGTTAAAGCTTTCGATTATTCCATGCATTTCAATCGCAACACATGCCGCCGCATGCGCAACAGCGGTATCACTGATGCCCGTGGCTTCGTTGCCAAACCAAACAGCCAAACGTTTTTGTGTAAAATCACCGTTCTGCAAAACAACGTTGGTTTTACCCTTGATGTGTGGGGATGTGACGACCGACACATATTTATTTTTGTTCAAATGTTCTATACAATCAATCGTGGATTTAAACTTTTTAACAAAAGTCCACTTAACCGCCCCGACCGATGATTTAAGCAATGTGTTACGCGTGCGAATTTCGTCCCAGGTATCCGGAACAACCCTTCTTTCATCGACAATATATAACTTTTCCACCCCCAGGGCATTAATGTTACGAATAACGGCGCCAATGTTTTTAGGATCGCTGGGGTTTTCCAATACAGCAATCAGGTTTTTACATCTTCCACATTTTGCGGCATTTGCCTTGATACGTAATCCAGATAACATATTAAATCCTTTTGCCTGGCAACATTGTAGCACACACATATGAATTGGCAATAAAAAAACCGCCCAGATGGGCGGTGGGGGTTAACGCTGCTTTTGCTTTTTATTTTTAATTTCTTTCAGATATTGCATGCGTTCTTTTAGTCGCTTTTCTTCGGCCTTTATTTCTTCCAGACGCCAACGAATTCTTGTTTCCTCGTCTGGATATGCTCCAGAATCAGGATGTCTGTCAGGGTTAAAGAAATAGCGTATATTACGTGGTATTCTGTTTACCATAATTTATGTCCTTTGCTTTGTGTTTATATAAATTGAGATATAATAAAAAATATGTATGTGAAAATATGCCCCGTCCTTACAGGGCAAAAAATAAACCAAAGAAATTGTATCTTGTGGATTTTACCATGGTTTTATTATTTATCACCATGCAAGCAAAGTCAAACAAAAAACCGCCCAATGGGCGGTGGGGTTATTCGTGCGTTTCTTGGCTCATATAAAACGCAAACATGTCTCGCAGATTGATACTGTTAATCTTTTGTTTAATTAGTTTTATTCCTGTTTTCCATGAAGTCGGATTTATTTGTGGATTTTTATATATCCGTGCCAATTTTTCCTGACTGTCTATTTTGGCATGTGTATCGGGGGTTAAAATCGCTCTGATTTCGTATTTTGGTTGCCCCGGAATTATAATTTCTGTACCAAGCGCACAGTTCCCTTTTACTTTTGCGGCTTGATAGTTCTCTGCCAGTCCTGGGTCAATTAGTTGTTGTGAACCATCTGGAAATTTAACCGCAATAATTTGATGGCCGTTTGGCATATCTTTGTCTTTTTCATCGGTTCTAACCATTGCCACAATATTGACATCTAGGTCCATTTCATTGGCATATTTGGCAAATAAATCTACACGACCAGAGCAACCAACAACCTTTGATGGGATTTTTAGTTCAATAATATCATCGGCATTGAACGAAAACATGTTTATTTGTTTGTTGTTTATCTTGGCGCGATACTTATCCAGCCACCAATTGCGCAGACCGTGTCTGTCTTGTTTATATTTATATTTATCGGGTGCTTTTTCAAAATCATCCATGGCATTCGTGTTCGCCTGATTAAACACATCATGCACTTTGACCAGCACACTGTTAATTTTTGCAATTATTTCTTCGTTGGTCATAATCTTTCCTTTGTGAGGAATTATAACACAGCTAGAGCAACAAACAAGCAAAAAACCGCCCGGAAAGGGCGGTGAAATTCGGTTTCTATATCGGAACTGGATTTATTCTGGCGACGACCTACTCTTCCGTGGCTTAAGCCAAAGTACCATCGGCGATACGGGGTTTCCCTGTCTGGTTCGGGATGGAACAGAGGGTGGCTCCCGCTCAATAATCACCAGAATAAATCCAGCGAAC
>JAZNXD010000032.1:0-2300 GCA_045593685.1 Candidatus Enterousia sp.
TTTAAACATTATCAACGGTATCTGGACGCCGCAGGTGGACAGCTACCACTTCGCTACGCCCCGAATATGTTTAAACATTATCAACGGTATCTGGACGCCGCAGGTGGACAGCTACCACTACGCTACGCCCCGATTGTGTACGGACTTCGTTTCGAGGTATCTGGCGACCAAAGGTTGACAAGATACCACTACGCTACGCCCCGATTGATAACGCTTCATCGTAACATAAGGCGCTGAAAACTTCAACCGTTAATATTCGACATTGTACAGGGTCAGTCCTTTGGCGGGCGCGGTCTTACCAGCACGGCGGCGGTCACGCGATTTTAACACCGCTTGCACATCGGACTTTTCCAACAAAGTTCCCACAATAATCCGCACCATATTATGCAAAAATCCGTTGCCACGAATCACAAACCAAATCTCATGCGGTGTCGGTGTTTGAATGTCAAGACTGTAAATTGTCCGTATCGGACTCTTATCACGCAGCTCGGCACAGAACGCAGTAAAATCATGTGTACCGACCAAAACTTGGGCTTGGGTGCGCAGGCGTTCGATATCAACTGGTTTATAAAGTTGCCAATGGTCAACATCCATGGCTGGATGACGGGTCGGCGAAACATAACATTTATAAATGTAAGTTTTGGCTTTGGCATCACTGCGCGCGTTAAACTTAGGTAAAATTTCCGCCGCCGTCACCGCGATATCGGACGGTAAGTAACTGTTGACGCCCAATAAAAATTGGTAGATTTTCACATCTTCGCGCGGACACAAACAAGACACAACCTGTCCGACCGCATGGACACCGGCGTCGGTACGGCCGCTACCGACAACTTTTACCGGTACAGCAAAATAACGCGAAATCGCTTTTTCTAATTCATTTTGGATAGTACGCTGACCAATTTGTGTTTGGAAGCCCGCATACTTGGTACCAATATATTCACATTGAATTTTTAAATGCACACCGCAGTTTAACACATCGTCCAAGTGGTCGGCAATTATGATTTTATTAAAATGCCGCCACCTAAGACAGTATCACCTTGGTATAGCACCGCCGCCTGCCCAGGCGTTACCGCGCGTTGTGGCTCGTCAAAAATAATTTGCACTTGGTCGGCGGACATAATCTGTACGGTCGCGGGTTGTTCTTTTTGGTTATAACGAATCTTGACATGACAACGAAAAGTCTTTTCGTGCGGCGCGCCATTAATCCAATGAAATTCGTTAGCTATGGCTTGACTTTGCAATAAGCCATCGCGTTCACACAAACAAACTGTGTTTTCCGCAGGACAAATCGAACGCACATACAAACGCTGTGCCGCCGAAATATTCAAGCCTTTGCGTTGTCCCACTGTGTAATGAATAATGCCACGGTGCTGCCCTAATACTTTACCGTCCGCATCGACAAAGTTCCCACAAGGATAAGTCTTGCCCGTGTAATTTTGAATCACAGCCGCATAATCGCCGTTCGGCACGAAGCAGATATCTTGACTTTCTTTTTTGTCGGCGTTCGCGAAACCATGTTTGGCTGCCAAAGCCCGTACTTGTGTTTTGGTTAATTCCCCTAATGGAAACTGGGTACGCGCCAGTTGTTCCGCGGATAAATGGTACAAAAAATAGCTTTGGTCTTTGCTGACATCTACTGCTTTTTTTAAATAATATTGCTCGCCGCTTTTTTCAATCCGCGCATAATGACCAGTCACAATCAGTTCACACCCCAAATCACGCGCGCAGTCGTACAAGCGGTCAAACTTCATATAACGGTTACAATCAATGCACGGGTTAGGAGTTATCCCTTGTTCATAGCTTTGAATAAATTTATCAATCACATGACTTTTGAAATCCGCGGTAAAATCAAACACATGAAATGGTATCTGTAAGCGTTTCGCAACTGCGCGTGCATCGGCGACATCTTGATTACTGCCACAGGTTTCCGCCGCCGCATCGCCACGCAACAACATAGTACACCCAATGCGTTCATAACCTGCTTCCCCAGCCAACAAAGCTGCCACACTGGAATCCACGCCGCCACTCATGGCAATCAACGCTTTTTTTTTCATTTTCATTGGTTTAATTATATAAGTAAGCCCGTAATTTGTAAATAATACATAATTCAATACCAATAAAAAAGTGTTGCTAGCAAAAACAACACTTGATTATTTTTTAATTAATTTGTTTTATTGATTATTTAAAATGTAATCCTGACCAAAGATTTCTTTTAATTGGGGAATAAGGTTATTATGCTCTTCGGTGTTTGTTAACACGTTTTTGGGTAGAATCACTTTTTTATAAACTGGAATAAAATT
>JAZNXD010000033.1:0-6350 GCA_045593685.1 Candidatus Enterousia sp.
ATCGGCCCAAATTGTAAACATTGATTATATACACACCGCGATTGCGGATAAATGGGATGTTGTAATACCGTATAATCGTGAAATCACAAATGTTGGTGTTGCGGCGAATATGAAATATTTGTTGACGGCGATTGATGTTGCGAATGAAATATTGAACGGGGAAAAGACCACCGATTACGGAAATGGTGAATTTGCGACAATGGTCGCCGCCGACACCATCGCCACCGATACGGCGGTGGAAACATTGGTCCGGAAAAATACAGATACGGGATACAAATTCACCGCAACAATTGATTTAGGTTTGTATGACGATAATCAAGAAGATTGGGGGGAGCCAGTAACGGAATTTGGTTTTGACCTGGGGGCGGCGGGCACATTCTATGTTGATTGGGGGGATGGAACAACCGAAACCATTAAGAAAGACAATACGGACGCGGTCACATACACCCATGATTATGGCACGACATCTGGCACATATACCGTGAAAATTGGTGGTATGGCCACCGATTACAGTTATGATGAATATACGCCAGTGATATCTTTTGATGTGGAAGTTGGCGTTATGTCTGTTTATTCGGGGGCAATAACCGAAATTTCCGGTTCGTTGGGTGCGATATTTCCAACATTATCGGATGGTTCACAACCAAGGTTTACAAATTTATTCTTTAGGAGCTCTTTTCCAGCAATACCACCCGGATTATTTGACGGCGTTCATGGTGCGCCGGTATCACATATGTTTAATAGCGCCTTTTACGGCAGCTTTAAGCTGACCAGTATTCCTGAAAATCTGTTCGCTGGTATCACAGGTGCGGCAGAAGGTATGTTCCACTACACCTTTGCTGAATGTACTGGTCTGACCAGTATCCCCGAAAATCTGTTCAGTGGGATTGTGGGTGGTGCGCCATATATGTTCGATGGCACCTTTGCGTGGTGCAGCAACCTGACTGGTATTCCTGAAAATCTGTTCGCTGGTATCACAGGTGCGGCCGAAGGTATGTTTCAGTATACTTTTAGTAATTGTTATGGTCTGACCAAAATTCCTGAAAACCTGTTCAGTGGTATCACAGACCTGGCCGAAGGTATGTTTGTGGGCACTTTTATATATTGCCATAGTTTAACGGGGCCGTCGGCACGGATTAATGGTAAATACCTGTATGAAATATGGCCCGATGCAACACGGGACCAGGTTGGTGGTATGTATTACGAGGCAGATGGCTTAGATGATTGGGGCTACATGCCATCTGTATGGAGATCATATTAAAAAAACCGCCGTTTTGGCGGTTTTTGAACAAATAATTATTATTTGTTTGCTGCCTTTTCTGCAGATGTCGCAGACAAGTCTTCCACAATACGGGCTTTCTTGCCAGACAGACCACGCAAAAAGAACAGTTTTGCACGACGTACTTTACCAATACGGACCTTTTCAATCTTTTCGATTGCAGGGCTGTACAGTGGGAATTTACGTTCCACGCCAACACCGTATGATTCACGACGTACCGTAAAGGATGCATTATTCCCATTGCCACCATCGCGTGCGATAACAACACCTTCGAATACCTGGATACGGAATTTGTCGCCGTCTTTAATTTTGACGTGAACCTTTAATGTATCCCCGGCCTTGAAGTTTGGGATTTTTTTGTCGCCCTTTAATTTTTCAATTTGGGCTGCTTCGATTTTTTTAATAATGCTCATTTTTACTTTTCCTTTATTAAGTCCGGTCGACGTTCCAATGTTATGTCAACCGATTGTTGTTTCCGCCACCGTTCGATGTTGCCGTGGTGACCGGACAGCAGGACTTCTGGGACGCTTCGTCCACGCCATACTGACGGACGGGTGTATAACGGCCATTCCAACCCGCCGATTTCGAAACTTTCATTTTGGGTGGTGTCTTCGCCACCGTGAACCACATTATCCATCACGCGAACGCAACTGTCAATAAAAACTTGGGCTGCGATTTCGCCACCCGACAGAATATAATCGCCAATGGACAGTTCCATTATATCATATTCATCAATTATACGCTGATCAATTCCTTCGTATCGACCACACAACAGGGTGTATGTCGCGTCGGAATCCGCGATGAATTCACGTACCATTTTCTGATTCAGTGTTGGACCGCGTGGTGAAAAGTATATGATTTTACCACGATTTTTGATTGAATCAATCGCATCGCCCAGGGCGTCGGGGCGCATAACCATGCCGGCGCCACCGCCAAACTGGGTGTCATCAACACTGCCATAATTATTTATTGCAAAATCACGGATGTTAATTATGTCATATGACCAAATTTTTTTATCCAATGCGCGGCCAACCACGCCACCACCCAGGGTGCCGGGGAACATTTCTGGAAAAATGGTCAATATGTTAAAGTGCATGTTATCTGTGTTTATGTTGCTTTTTTGTCATGTTACATGTGGTGCAAACCTGTTCGCAGATTGCAATTATGGCCGGCATTTCATTGGTTATTTCCGTGGCGGTACCGCGCAGGGCGATGCTGCATACGAATAAATGGTTTGGTGTAAATGATTTTGTTACATGCGCGTTTTGGCGCAACCGTAACGCATCATACAGTGGACAATGCTTTTGTGGGTGACGGCATGATGCAAAAACCGTGCGAATTGAACTGGAAATACTAGGGGCAAGTTCTGTCATGTTTTTACCGTACATATATTGTTTTTGTGTTTATGTCCACCGTGGCGCCGATAAATGATACCATGTCGCCATTATCCAATTCAATTATATCCCCCGCACCATAGTTTTGAAAACATGAAACAATGCCAATGTTTTTCCCGCCGCGGATGACGTTAAAACCGATTAAGTCCGCCTGGTAATATTCATCAGAATTCAAATCGGGCAGGGCATCGCGCGAAATATACAATTCTGTGCCACGTAATGTTTCCGCCGTGTTGCGGTCGTCTATGCCACCGATTTTTGCAATTATAACGTTCGTATTCGGCAGGGCGCGAACAAATTTAAAATCGTTGGATGTAAACCTGTCACTGATTATTGTCAGGGATTTAAAATCACCGGGCGTGTCTGTAAAGGTTTGAACACGGACTTCGCCCCGGATGCCCTGGGGGGCAACGATTTTTCCAACCAAGATTTTTTTTGTATCAGACATTGTTTTATTTTTGTTTTTCTTGATTTTTGATAAAGCAGTAACGCAGATAGCGTTCGCATTCTGTTTTGCTTTTTGATGGGCTGTATTCACGTGGGCATTTTTTGAACATGTCTGCCGATGTATAGAATATATGGTTCAACTTGTTTTCTGCGGCGTATTCCACCGCTGCACACCAACGGTTATATCTGTCGGATTTTTCCTGACAAAAATCACCATCATATGGACACGTTGAAGGCATATTTTTCCCTTTTTTGAAAAATCTGCCCGGGTTGCCCCGGGCAGGTGGAACAAAAATTATTCGGCAACTGCTTCGGTTGTTGCTTCTTCGGCCGGGGCCGCGGCTGCTGCCTTGGCTGCTTCTTCGGCGGCTGCTTTTTCAGCGGCGATTTTTGCCAACTTTTCGGCCTTGTCCTTGATCTTCATCTGTGTTTTTTCAGATTGCAGATGTTTTTTTGTCTGAACCGGGATTGCACGTGGTTTTACCAAACCGGCCTTGGCCAGGAATTTGTAAACGCGGTCAGATGGTTGTGCACCCTTGGCCAACCAAGATTTTACTTCGTCCAGTTTCAAGATAACGCGCTTGTCGCTGTCTTTGGCCTGCATTGGGTCGTATTTACCAACGACTTCCAAAACATTACCGGAATTACGCGCGTTGCGGGAATCCGTTACAACGATATGATAATATGGACGTTTTTTTGCACCGTGACGTGCCAAACGAATAACTGTTGCCATTTTTTTGCTCCTTAGTTTTTTATTTCTTTAACTGTTTTTCCACAAAGAAAACCGCCATCAAGGACGAAAACTCGTCGGATGATGTACCATACGCATGCCGCGAACTGGTGTTATAATAATGGCAATCTTTGGGATTTGCGGATGTATTATGTACAAAAAAATTATAAATGTCAAATGTTTATTGGCTAAGTCCGTGTAAACTGTTTGAACCATCGATAAGTGAACCGGTATTTGACAGCGATCTTAGATTTATTAGATTGGTCATTTTTGCACCGGTCAGGGTACCCAGTGTGGCAGATGGGCTGGTTCGTAATACGCGATTTGTGATAGACGCCCAACCAGATTTGGCGACCGACGTCAGACCGGCAACGGCGCCGATTGCGACCAAGGCATTTGTCGCAAATCCAAGTTTTTCTGTGGTGGACCAGTTGGCAAAATTACTTATGTCTTGCGAGTCCGAGATAGATTGCTGGATTAGTTTTGTGTAAAACGCAGAATCTTCCGGTATCAAATTAAGCAATCTGGCAATTTCTTCGTCGACGGCGGTTAATAATTGACTGTCTATGTCATCATAGTACTGGGCGACTTCGCCGGTAAAGGTTTTAAGTGTGGATTCTGCGCATTGTGGGGTTGTGCATTTTGTGCTGTGTGCCAGGAAATCCCGGGTTTTAGATTCTTTGTGGTTTTGCACGGCCTGGGATGCGGCCGCGCCCGCGGTGCCGACAACACCGGCAACAACAAATATTGTGGCACCTCCTGTGGCGACGGTTGCGATTACCAGTACCGTTGAAACGCCGATGCTGGCCGCCGCCGATGTAATTTTGTTTATTTTGTTGGCGGCAGCGGCATCGTTTAAAACGCATGTTTCCAGCATCGTGTCCCATGTTGTGCCACCTGGGACCTGTTGGTTTAATGTATCGCATTGTTGCCTGGTTAATCCATGGCAATTTTGGCCGTCATATGTTCCGCCACTGTCGGCAATGCATTGCAGACCAGATTGGCCGGCGCGGGCCTCGAAATCAAAGGCTTCGTTCATGTCGTCGAAAAGAAAGTCTATGGGGTGGCCATTGACGGTACAGGTCAGTATGTCGTCTTTGGGGTTTGTAAGGCTGTCATTTTTATATGTTGTAAAACTTTTGTTGCAACGAAAACTGGTTAATTTTTGGCCGGTTTGATTGACCTGGCGTGCGCTGTAGCGTTTAAGCAGGAATTCCAAATCACCCCCCGATTGAATTTGCAGGTTAATGAATTTTCGCGGGTCAATACCAAAGGCAGTTCGGGGGGTGTAATTGGTGGCACTCTTGGAATTGTATATTATGTTGCATCTTGTATAATTGGGATTAAGTTTGTCCGGGGTGCATGTTGCAGAATAGCCAAATTTGCCCAAAGATGATTTGAATTGATCGGCATTTTTGCTTAACAAGAAACATTTTGTGCTAAAAAAACCGCGATAAATAGAGCACAAAGCACGTGCCGTGTGTTTTTGAATTGTTGCGTCAACACTTTCCTTTAAATCGTCAAACATAAATTCATAATGTTTTTCATTGTCCAGGCTGGTACACTTGATATAGTCGTCATTAAGTGAAATGCGCCAGTTAGAGGAACATTTTATTTCTTTGTTGTCGTGAACACGGGCGTATTCCTGGGCAATGGCAACGGCCTGGGTCATTTGTACATTGGTGTCGTAAAAGTTCGTAATGCATTCGCCGGGACCACCATCACATGAATTATAGTACTTTATTATTTTATACCGTTTCTTTTGGTCCAGGTGTTTTTTCATTGTGTCGTAATTTACCTTGGTAATTGAATTTTTTGCCGAAGGTGTGGTCGCAACAGATGCATCTGAGAACAATAATGCAATCAAAAATACAGAAAATAACTTAAAAATATTTAATTGCATATGGGGTGTTCCTTGATTTTTATAATGTCCGCTTCGGTTTCTAGTGGGATGGCGCTTTCCACCGCCGATATGTATTCAACCAGGTCTGCGTCTTCCTGCCAGTTTTGGTTTTCAGATTTTATTTGTGTGACCAAATCTTGGTTCTTTTTTATTTCGACATTACAGGTGTCTATGATGGTTGCAATCATATTGTCTAGTTCGGATGTTATTTCCCGTCGTTTTGATAATAGTTCGTCGCTGTTCTCTTTGGGGGCGTTTTTGTTTATCAGCAAATTGCCCACCGCGCCACCAACCGCACCAATTCCCGCGATTGTGGCCCCGGTTTTAAGTTTGTTTGCCGTGTCGGATTTCTGCGCCGCCCAGGCCGCCGCATCCGCGCCATTTGGGTCCATCATCGCACGGGCCAGTGATGTAAACGCACCCGATGTTTTGCCAATCGCAATATCGTCGTACAGGCCACTTGTCGCGGAATCCAATATGCTTTCACTTTCAATCCCCGGTTTCATCCCCAGGGCGTTTTTACGCACCTTTAAATCATTGGCCAGGTTCACATATTCGCTGTACAGCCCCACCAATTCATTACCGCCGGGTAATTGC
>JAZNXD010000034.1:0-40283 GCA_045593685.1 Candidatus Enterousia sp.
ATCCGTACGCTCGATTTCCGATTTTGCACGTGCCGCAACAATATATTCATTAACGGCATCAACATTTGTAATCTTGCCTTCATCCAACCATTTTTTTACCAACGCGTGTTCCGGCGCAATCACACAGAACGTAACACCAAAGATTGTATCAACGCGCGTTGTATAAACTGTCATCTTGTCTTCACCGACCATAAAATCAACATCCGCGCCATGTGAACGCCCAATCCAATTAATCTGCTCGGTTTTTACACGTTCTGGATAGTCAACATGTACCAAATCATCAATCAGTCTGTCTGCATACTTAGTAATTGCTAAATTCCACTGCAATTTCATTTTCTTCTCAACCGGTCCATGACAGCGTTCACAGCAACCATCTTCCAATTCTTCATTGGTCAAATTTGTTTTACACGCAGGACACCAGTTCATTGGCAATTCTGACTTATACGCCAACCCCGCCTTAAAGAACTGAATAAACATCCACTGGGTCCATTTAATAAACTCGGGATCAGATGTAGACACCTTAGATTCCGGATCAAAAGACAATCCCATAATATCAATATCGCGCTCAAAAATTTTTATCAGTTCGGCAACAGATTCACTTGGATGCTTTCCTATTTTTGTCGCATAATTTTCAGACGAAATTCCCATAGAATCATATCCAATCGGGAACAAAACATCAAACCCACGCATACGACGCCAACGCGCCAAAACATCCATACCCGTGTACGGCAACATATGACCGACATGCAACCCCGAACCCGACGGAAACGGAAACTCTATCAAATTATAATACTTTGGTTTTTTTCCATCGTTTTTCGGCACAAATGCGCGTGCTTCACGCCATTTTTTTTGCCATTTTGCTTCGCGTTCATGAATTTTTTTGATATCGTCTGCCATTTTTACATTCCTATGTTTTCAACGTATAATCCCCAGTTTAGCCCCAATCCCATGCTTTTTCAACAACAATCCTTGATTTTTCAAAAAAACAATGCAAAATTATCCAAAACAAGGGTGAAGCCCACATGAACCAAGAAAAACTAAAAGCAACCCAAAACATTAAAAATCGTCTGGCAAAAAACGCCAACAACATAAAATATATTTCATATACCCTGAACGGTATTTGTGGTGTCACGGGCACATGCGGACTTGTTACCGCTCTATGCGGCCAAACAGAACCCACCATATTACTGGGGTGCATTTCGACCCTTGCATATTTTGGCGCCCAAGACACATGGGACCAATACAGAAACACCCAAAAAGACATAAAAAAGCTGCGTCAAAAAATTAAAAAATCACAAAAACACAAATAAAAAATTATCCGCAAAATTCATGCGGATATTTTTTTAACCTAAACCATTTATCCAACTTTAAAACAGGCCAAAAATTCCGTATTTCCACTGCCACCCTTGACCGGAGACTCCGTAACACCAACGGACTTAAAACCATGTTTTTCAAACGCATCAACAACACGCAAAACCGATTCCTGATGCAACACCGCAGATTTTATAACCCCGTTATACTTTGCCGCAACCTCGCGCGGGACCTCGAACTGCGGCTTTATCAGTGCAATTATATTTTTCGCACCCCACGGACACAACGACTCTATAATATTAGTCAGCAACACAAACGACACATCAATCACAATCAAATCCACCACCGATTGCACGGGCAGGGCACGAATATCCGTCTGCTCCAGCGATACTACGCGCGGGTTTTCACGCAACTCTGGAATTAACTGATTTGTACCAACATCCACCGCATAAACACGCGACGCCCCGCGCCTTAACAAAACTTCGGTAAAGCCACCCGTACTGGCACCAACATCCAAACAAACCATATTTTCGGGATTGATTTTAAAAAAATCCAACGCGCGCTCTAACTTTAAACTGCCACGGCCACTGGAATAGGGCAACGCACCGGCCACCAATGCATCGGATTCTGACACATCCTGGCTGGGCTTTTTCGCGGCCACGCCGTTTACCATAACCAACCCACCCTTAATGGCCGCCACGGCACGCGCACGCGTCGAATACAAATTTCGTTGAACCAATGCCAAATCTAATCTCATACACACATAATAGTGCACCCGACCGACAAAATCAACCACCCACCCCAAAACAAACAAAAAAACACAAAAAAAGCATAAAAAAGCGTCAAAAACCGCAGAAATCCGCCATTTTTTGCATTTTTCCAAGGCAAAGCAGGGCACACAACCACATTTTTCGCACATCATAAAGGCAAAACAAATCTCAAACACACGGCGCAAAACACTAAACACGCTTATAAGTGTATATTCAAAATACTAACCGCAAATTTTAACAAACGAATTAAATACAACTCACACCACAATACACAGCATCCAATACCAGCCACACACATCACGCCCAAGAAAAAACATTACACAATATGCGCATGGCGTCACAAACAACAGCCAAAGCGCCATAACGAATATTATGTATACAGGTGCGCCAATGAAAACGAGCACAGCGATGTTTGAATTGCCGCGCATACGAATATAAAAAAGTTTACGTTTTTATATCGTAAAGTATACATAATATACATTATGCGCCTTTTGCATACCACTATCCCCCACCACAAATCAACACGAACAAAACAATAAAAAAATGGTCATGTTTTTACTCATGACCATCATAACCTGCTTTATCACAAAAGCACATTAATGCTTTGTAATCTTTTTGATTTTCTTCAAAGAATCCGTCGCAACACCCGTTGCAAACTTAGTCACTTCTTTGATTCCTTTTTTCAAATCACTTTCAACCACGGCGCCCGTCTCAACCGGTTCCACATCCGAACAACAAAACGCACACTTTGTCGCCGCATTATTGATCGTAGATTTACAATATGGGCACGCATGCGTATTCGCCGGTTTCTTGTCACGCATCTTATTCATAGTGCGCACAAACAAGAAAATCGCAAACATAGTTATAAAGAAACTGACCACAGAATTCAGAAAAACACCCAAATTCAGCGTCGTAGCGCCCGCCGCCTGGGCCGCGGCAATCGTTTCATAATGGGCACCCGTCGGATTATTCAACACAAAGAACCACTGCGAAAAATCCACCCCACCAATCAACAACCCAATCGGTGGCATTATAACATCTTTTACCAACGAATTCACAACCCCGGTCATAACACTACCGACAATGATACCAACCGCCATATCGATCGCATTACCACGCTGAACAAAAGTACTAAATTCTTTAATTAAATTATTCTTTTTTGCCATTTTTTACTCCTTGTCTTGTTGGTTAGAATAATCTTCTATTGCACGCAAAACCTTGCCCAAAGTTTTGCGCAAATTTTCGTCACGCGTCTGCACAGTTATATCCGCCAACGCATATATATCATAGCGTTCTTTTATCAGTTGCTCTAAAATTTTACGACTGTCCGTATTCAACAGTTGCGGACGCGTATCACGACTTTTGGTTCTTTTGACCAATAAATCCAAATCCGCACGTAACCAGACCGATAAAGCACGCTCGGTAATCATTTCGCGTATCGCCGGCGTTATAAACGCCCCCTCGCCCGTGGAAATAACTTTTAAAGCAGGCGGCGTATCCAGCAACCGCTCAATCACACGCCGTTCCACCCGACGAAATTCTTCTTCGCCATACATTGAAAAAATATCCACGACACTGCACCCGGCGGCCGCCTCGATTTCCTTGTCAGAATCCACGAAGGGTATCCCCAGCCGTCGCGCCAACGCACGCCCCACGCTGGTTTTCCCCGCCCCCATTAATCCGACCATCACAACCGGCCGATCAATAAAATCTTCACACTCTTTTGACATATCGATGTTACATTGTATCAAAAAATCCCCAACAAACAATAAAAAACAACCAAAACCGCGCATTTATCTTTTTTCCATTGGGAATTTATGCTATAATTCAAGAAACAATAAGACATAAACGGGAGAAGAAGAGATGAAAAAAACCACCCTGCTTTCAACCGCGTTTACCCTGGCCGGTATAATATCCACCGCCCACGCAACAAACGCACACATATACGCAAACGCCACAACTGCGCACGGCGTGGCCATTTTACAGCACACAATCGCGCAAAACGCGTTTTCTTCGTTCGGCGTTCCAACAACCGGCACAGCACACCAGCACACCACCAATACCGAAGACCCAAACACCACATACGGACACACCCCACTCTACGGCACAATGTCTATATATGGCGAATATAACGATGACGGTCGCAGCGGTGGCGACAACGCATACGCACGCCGCACACTAAACAATCTGTGGATTGATTGGCAACACGCCAACATCAACACAAATTTGGACAACACCGCACGCCTGAACACAAAATACGATTTGCTAATGGCGGGTCTGGCCGGTGGCGAAACAAAATTCAAATACGGACACGCCACCTGGGGCATGTACACAGGATTTTTGGACGCAAAACACCACAATCACGACATCACCACCAAATCCCAGGGCGGATTTTTCGGCATACACAATAAATACGCCACCAAAAACTTTAACCTGGCCGCAACCATAAACGGCGGCGTCATTGACAACACCAGCGACACCACGTTTGGCACAGACGAACACACAAACTTTTGGATTTCCGGTACTATAAACACCGGCTATAACATCGCCCTGGACCGCACCTTTACACTGCAGCCCGGCATCCAAACCGGCTACACATGGATCAAGGCAGAAAATTATACATCCGCCTCGGGCGACATTTTAACAAACGACGCATTTAACATGTTTGAAGTCACCCCAACAATCCGCGCAATAAAACACATTGCCAACGGATGGTACGGCACACTGGATGCAAAATACGTCATGTTCTTTACGGACGGCGGTGATATAACCGTAAACAGCGCCAAATATAACACACCGTCCGACATGCATTTTTCAGAATATGGCCTGTCCCTTGAAAAATCCGTTGGATACATAACATTGCGCGCAAACATCGCGCGACGCGACGGCGCACACGACGGTTGGATCGGGGGATTAAACTTCAAATACCTGTTCTAAAAAAACACCCGCCATATGGCGGGATTTTTTTAATCAACCAAATGATAAACCACGCCATTATAATTAAAGTTGATGGTACCAGTGGCCTTGCCGGCTTCTAACTTGCCATAGCATTTTCCGTCATTATACCCAACCACCAACGATGGTTCTGTATATTTTTCCGCATACAACAAAAAAGACAACCCGGTTGAGGTTTTAATCGCCCCAACACCAATTTCACACAACCGCTCTGACACAATTGGATTTCCTGTTGTTGAATCACACGGCACAACCGCACATTCAAGACACTCAGACTCTCCACCGGGTGAATATGTTCCATCTGGACACGACTGACACACATCTGGCGACGAAGCACCGGGCGTATCTGAATATGTACCCGCAGGACAAGGATATTGAACCCCTGCTATGCAATACACACCACCAAGACACATTTGCACATCAAATTCACTATCACAAATCACCCCATCCAAAACCACATCACCCCGCATCGGCACACCATTAACACACGACTTCGGCAAAGAAGGCAGCATTGGCACAGAAAGCGCCCACACATCAGCGCAAGAAAACAACAACGCAAATAAAACAAAAAGAGATTTTCTCAACCCCGCCCCCACCCAAAAAAATAACCGCCACGAGAATATGGCGGCCGGGGTGTTAGAAAAATCATACACAAAAAAATGACCCCGTCGGCCTTTGGGGTTACCCCCTATTGTATAGCCGACGGCACCCCGAGCCAGAAAGCGGTAACGGCCGGGTTGTACACAAAAAAAGACGCATCCGCGTCATTTTTCATGCGGATACCAACGCAAAAAAATATTGCGCCGTTTGTGTGTAGGCTTTTCTAAGGCCCCGAACCCACATCCCTGTGGATTCATCTAAAATGATGACCACCCACCACAAAAAATTGCAACTATAAAGATAAATAAAAATTTAGTGATTAGTTGTAATATGCGATGAATACTGAATATTACACCCCAAATACTTACCACCAACCACTTACACTAACAACTAAAAAATCCCACACACACAGAGGTCTAACGACTTTTAATCGCAACCGGCAACCTTGGCACATCACCCAATGCCCAACGCCACGTCTCTGCAATAATATTGCTAACCCGATCTTTTTTTGCCGCATAATCCACACACCAATCTCGCACAGAATCGACACTTGCCACATAATCAGGATAGTCTCTTACAACCTTTTCCAGCACACTACGCTGCACCCGCAAATCAAAATCATATGCCGTATAGGCAGACAGGGGCTTGCCACCCAAAGAATCCGCACACACGGAATACGCCATCTCAATCGTTTTTAGCGAACGCACACCCTACTCCATATGCGCCAACTGTTCTAATTGATCCGCCGCAATTAACGCATCAATCATTTCATCCAATCCCGCACCACCGGCCAAAATATCGTCCAATTTATACAGGGTCAATTTAATACGATGATCGGTCACGCGCTGTTCCGGGAAATTATACGTACGAATCTTTTCACTGCGATCCCCCGACCCAACCATAGATTTTCGTGAAGCATTACTGGCGTTCATCTGTTCGGTACGCTGTTTTTCATACAGTTTAGAACGCAGTACCGCCATTGCCGCCGTCTTGTTCTGTAACTGCGAACGTTCATTTTGACACGTCACAACAATGCCGGTTGGAAAGTGTGTAATACGTATCGCACTGTCGGTTTTATTAACATGCTGACCACCTGCCCCCGACGCACGGAAAATATCAATACGAATATCTTTATCTTCAATTACGACGTCAATATCTTTGGCCTCGGGCATAACCGCAACAGATGCCGCACTGGTATGAATACGGCCACCGGCCTCGGTCTCGGGCACGCGCTGAACACGATGAATACCCGATTCAAACTTCATACGACCATACGCACCTGCCCCATCAACCTTGAACACTATTTCCTTGTACCCATGCAGGGACGTTGCATTTTCTTCGATAACTTCTATCTTCCACCCTTGGCGCAATGCATATGACTTATATTGGTTATACAAATCCCCCGCGAATAACGCAGATTCTTCGCCACCGACACCCGCGCGAATTTCCATAATAACACCATTATCATCCGCCGCATCATGTGGCAACAACGCAATTTGCAGGCGTCGTTCAATATCTGGCAACACACGATTCAGTTCAACCAACTGCTCATTTGCGATTTCGCGCAATTCCGGATCAGATTGCATTTCACGCGCATCATTAATCCCCGCGACCGTCTGAAAATATTCATTAATCAAAGGCAGTATTTCATTTAATCGCGAATATTCCTTGGACAAACGCGTCAAGGTATCGCCCGACACCTCGCCCGAATTCATTTGCGCTTCTATCTCGGCGGCACGTTTTTGAATATCATGTAACTTCTGTTCTATTATCATATTATACCCCCACCAAGATTTTTATCGCATCCGCAATGGCCAAATCCTGCTGTTCACCGGACGCCATATTTTTCATTGCAACAACCTGATTTTTTACTTCCGTTTCACCAATTATCATACTGAATTTGGCATTTATTTTATCGGCGTATTCAATTTGATTTTTAAACTTTTTATCGGCATCCAAATATGCAATCGATGCAACCCCCGCATCACGCAGTGCGTTCAGAACAGATACCGCATACGACAAATTTTCATTTCCCATACACAGCACCGCCACATCAACCGGCGATTCAAATCGCGACAAATCAATCGCCCCCACCTCCATCAACGCAACAAAGATACGCGAAAAACCAATCGCAGCACCAACACCAATTATTTTAGTCTTGCTAAACTTACCCGCCAAATCGGCATACCGCCCACCGCCGGCCGCCGTCCCCAGTTCCGGATAACGCAACAATTTAAATTCGAACACCAACCCGGTATAATACGCCAACCCGCGCGTAATCGACAAATCGATTTCGGCATTTTTTACCCCAAATTCATCCAACGTTTTCATAAACTGATTCAGTTCCGAAATCGCCAAATCCAACTTGTCAGACTTGTTCAAGAATTCCGAATAACCACTTATAAACACCGACTTAATTTGATTTTCTTTTTCGGCATCCATCAACACATCACGCAACCCTTCGGCAAAGTCCGCATCGCCCATTTTATCTTTTTTATCAATCAGGACGAACACATCTTTTTTCTGTCCGTCTGTCATTTCCAAGAAATCAAACAACGCATCCCAAAATGGCCGCGAACCGACACGAACCGCATTTTCACCAATAAATTCGGACACAGAATTTAACGTGCGTTGAATTACAGAAATAATTTCCGCATCATAATTCGTACTTAACGAATTCACCCCCATTATATCCATATCCATCTGATAAAATTCACGATATCGACCACGTTGCGCACGTTCACCACGATAACGTTTTGAAAATTGACTGGCCCGGAAAGGGAACACCAAATCATTCAGGTGCCCCGCCACATATCGCGACAACCCAACCGTACCATCATACCGCAGCCCCATCTTGGTATCGCCCTTTTGAAACAGGAACATTTGTGTTTCAATTTCATCCCAATTATCTTTGTCTGTCAAAACCTCGGCCCGTTCGATTGCCGGCAAATCCAACTGATTAAATCCGGACACTTTTAACGTATCCAGCATACGCGCCGCACAAAAATCAAAGCAACGCTGTTGCGACGGCAATAATTCTATAAAGCCCGACAAAGGTTTTGTTGGTTTTAAATCCATTTTTTATTCCTTAATTTTTATTAAATATGGAAAACACGACATTATTAATGTCAATTATATCACAGAAAAACACAATATGCTAATATTCGCCCGCGTGGGCATGATGCAAAACAACCAAGATAATGTTTTTTTCTATCATTTCCCATTAATTTTACAATAAATTTTATTTTTTTCAAGTAAAAACATAGAAAAAAGGGCGGGACGCATCACACCCACACACAAATGACGAAAGAAAAGAAATTCCTGTTCTTAAAACATCTGTGACGTGTTGCGTTTTGCGCCCCGGAAAGACATACATATAATAACGCAAAACAACCGACCAAACAACAGGTACGTTTTCACATTTTATTCCAGATGATAAACCGCATCACCATATTTTACATTAACCGCCCCACTGGCGCGCCCCAGCACCATATCGGCATAGCACACCGTATCATTATACCGCACACAAAACGATGGTGTGGTGATACGACCTGAATAAAGTGGCACAACCACACCGCTGTTTGTCTTAATCTGGGTCACGCCCGCACCGCACCGCGCGCGGATTTGCTCAATCAGCCAACACACACCCGTCGCCGCACCCGAACACGCATCCGTAACATCATGCGCAACATACCCCGCGGGGCACAGCCCGGCGTCCGCCGCCACATAATTGTCATATTCCACCGCAACCATCCCCGTCGGGCACGATTGCGCAAACGCGACAAATGGCAGGATAAAAAACAACAACAAAATTACTTTTATCATTAATTACTACCCCCCCCAGAACCACAAGTACGAACAACAGGACTAGTACACTGAGTGAAAACACATTTTGGTATAAAATATTCTGCACACTTTTCCGCTGCCTTTAATGATGTAGGAGGGACCCCAAGACAGTTCCCTACAAATCCATTACTGGCCACAACAGGTTTCAACATAACACATAATGCCGCCACATTAGAGCCGCCAGTATTTTGTGCAGCAGCTTCAGCGTCATCAAGCGAAATAGTCAGACTAGCAGAATATGCTAGCGTATAAGGCAAGGCCACCCCAGAAACAGGTATACCACAACAATTTGCAGACCAAGTATACCCGCTATAAGTTCCATCCGTACAACTCTCGCACGTGCTTAGATCTGGCACACACATGGTTGCGGCATGCGACGCCCCAATACAAGTCAACAAACACAACAAACAAAATATCCTTTTCATTTCCCCCACCATAAACAAAACCCGCCCAAAATAATTCAAGGCGGTTGGAGGTTCGTTACAACTTTCAGGAAATTGTTCGCTTTATTCAACATATTCAAGCGACCTCCAACCCATTTTGGTTGGAGATTCTTGTCCACATCCACATGATGCGAACACCTGAAAACCGGGTAACGACACCCCATTGTGGCAACCCGCCACAACATTGCAATTATACAACATAAAAAAGAATTATACAAACACTAAAAATAAAATTTAAAACCACCGGTGCAAATGCCCACCATTCTGCGCCAGCCAATGCTTTGCCCGCTCTACCCCCGGGCCATACAGTTCACGCACAGTCATCCAAAATTCGGGCGAATGATTCATGTGTTTCACATGCGCCAATTCGTGCATAACAACATATCGCATAACATCGGCCGGCGCAAACGCCAACCGCCATGAAAAAGACATGGTTCCCGTTGTTGAACAACTGCCCCAGCGACTGGTCGTATCCCTCAACGCAATGCGCCGTGGCCAAAATTCACGTGGCGCCGTATGTATCACACCCTTTAATTCACGCAGAAATTCCGCCTTGATAACATCCCGCACACGGCGTTCAAACATATCTGACGCGCCACCAATAACCAGTTGCGAACAATCCGCACTGAATTTATTAGACCGCATATTTGGATTATGCACCAATTGCACACACCGCCCCAAAAACTCTATTTCATCACCGGGTTGCAACTTAACCTTGGCCGGGCATTTCTGAAACACGCATTCCAGCCACTTTTGTTTGGATACCAAAAAATCAATCGCACGTTTTTCCGACACCAACCACGGCTTGGACATATGAATTTCACGTCGCGGCGCAACACGTGGACGCAGGGTAATATTACGCATACCACGCCGCGTGGTTATAATAACCGGAACCTCTTCCCCCGTTGATAAAGTAAAAACATATTCCGCCATCAAAAAATTATTTTATCTTTGCCTTTATATCCGCCACGATTGCATCAACATCAAACCCCAGTTCCGAATACACCTGGCCCCCCGGCCCCGACATACCGAACCGGTCGATTCCAATAACCGCATCTGCAAATTCAAACCATGGCGCGGATGCCGCGGCCTCGATTGCAAAAACCGTCCCGCGCAAAATCTGTTTTTTATATTCCGCATCCTGCATACGAAAATCCGCCACCGACGGGATGGACACAACCTGAACCGCATTTCCCAACTTTTCCGCAACAGATATCGCCAATGGCACTTCGGCCCCGGTGGCCAGAATCGTCGCCCGCACCCCATTGCCCCCCGCCGAGCGAATCACATACGCCCCACGTCCAATATCCGCCCCCAGTGGCGTTTCCACACGCGCGATTTTCTGGCGCGACAAAACAATACACGATGGCCGATTCGGTTCGGTCAACGCACGGCGCCACGCAAATATAACCTCGGCCCCGTTACATGGACGATACACGTTCAAATTCGGAATCATACGCAGCGACGGCAACTGTTCAATCGGCTGATGCGTTGGTCCATCTTCGCCAACGGCGATACTGTCATGCGTGAACACATACACCACCGGCAGTCCCGACAACGCCGCCAAACGAATACTGGGGCGCATATAATCACTGAACACCAGGAACGTCGACCCAAAACAGCGCACGCCCCCAACGGTCATACCGTTCATAATCGCCCCCATGGCATGTTCGCGCACGCCATAATTTATATAGTTCCCCGAAAAATCCCCCGGCACTATATCACGCATTGCAGAAACATGGACATTGGTACTGCCCCCCAGGTCCGCACTGCCCCCAATAACGTTACAGCCCGCCTTGATAATTTCATCCAAATAAATCCCGGACAATTCACGCGTAGAAATATCACCATCCAAATTTGGCAAAGAAACATTCGGCAGGGTATTTGCACGCACGGCGCCAATAACCGGGATTTGTTCCATCGCGACATTACGCCAAATTTGTTCCCCCAATGGCGAAATATACCCCTGAATTAATCGCATCATTTCCGTGTCAGACAATGCAAAGCCATGCGCACGACTTGTCCCCGCCAAACTGGAACCGGCGCCCAAATCGGTCTTGCACTGAATAAACACGGGCACTTCGGACCTGCGCGCCGCGGTCAACGCGCGACAAATCCGCGTAAAATCATTTCCGGGCACACACATAACGCGCCACCCCGCCGCCGCCATACGCGCCGGCACATCAATATCCGTTTGGGCCACACCATCAATACTAAGCCCATTATCATCCCACAACAAAATTAAATTATTTAACCCATACCGTCCGGCCATGGCGATTGATTCCTGGGCCACGCCCTCCATCAAGTCCCCATCGGAACACAGACAATATACATACCCATCGGCCCGGTTTATTTTTTCGGCCATCGCCAAACCCACGGCGTTACCAACCCCCTGCCCCAGGGGACCCGTTGTTGCATCAACACCGGCAATTCCATATTCCGGATGCCCCGGCAAACCACCAACCCGACGAAAAGAATTCATGTCACCAACATCATAGTCCGCCAATTTTAAAACAGAATATAACAGCGCACTGCCATGACCGGCGGACAACACAAACCTATCCACCCCCCTGCGCAAAAAATTGGCAAACACCGTCGTTACAATATCCGCCGCCCCCAACACAATACCGACGTGCCCACTGCCCGCGGTACGAATTGCATGCAACGCCCACGCCCGCACGGCATTGGACATTTCTTTTAAATCTTTGGAATTATAGTTCATATGTGATATTATATCACAAAAAGGACGCATATAAAATGTTAAAAATTTGGACAGATGGTTCATGCCTGGGCAATCCGGGACCGGGCGGTTGGGGCTTTGTTGCAACCGACGGTAAAAACACCGCCGAACGCAGTGGCGGCGAACGCAACACAACGAACAATCGCATGGAATTAATGGCGGTAATACGCGCATTAACGGCGGCCGCACGCCACAACGAATTGGAAATCCACACCGACAGCCAGTATGTAAAAAACGGCATGCAATCATGGCTAAAAAATTGGAAAAAGAATAACTGGCGCACTGCAACAAAACAACCGGTCAAAAACCAAGACCTGTGGCAACAGTTGGATGCCCTGGCATCAACAAAAACAATACATTGGCATTGGGTCAAGGGCCACGCCGGCATCGACATGAACGAACGCGTCGACACACTGGCACGGACAGCCGCCGAAAGTTTTAAATAATAAAACCGCCGAAACGGCGGTTCTATTATCCACGAAATCCCATTGCAACAATAAACATTTCCACACTGTCCTTACGCGAAGACGGTGGCTTGATATGATGAACCGCTTCAAACCTTTCTTTGATTTGTTTTAACAAATCCTGGGTTGTACCACCGGTAAACGATTTACACACAAACGTCCCACCCGGCTTTAATGCACGCAACGCAAAATCAAACGCATATTCCAACAGCACCATTTGACGAATATGATCTGTCTTTTTATGCCCAACGGTATTTGGCGCCATATCAGAAACAATCACATCTGCGGTACCGCGCCCCATTTCATCAGGTGCCAAACCCAACTTTTCTTCCAGCCAGCGCAACGCTTCATCCGAAGTAAAATCCCCCTGATATGTTTCAACGCCCACGATTGGTGAAATTTCCAACAAATCCATCGCAAAAATCTTTGATTTGGGATATGTTCGCGCAATATATTGCGACCAAGAACCCGGCGCCGCCCCCAAATCTACGACCACCTGACCATTACGCAGAAATTTGAACTTTTCGTTCATTTCAATCAATTTATATGCCGCCCGTGCACGATAACCATCCTTGTGCGCACGCGCAACATACGGATCCGCCGCCTGGCGTTGCAACCAAGCGACCGAAGATTTTTTTCCCGCAATTTTTTTGTTTGTTATTTTCATTATTTGTCATTCCGTAGCGCCCGTATTGCGCACCCACGGTGCAGTCATAGGGCGAATACGGAATTTTTGTTTGTTATTTTCATTGTTTTTACTTAACGCTGCGACACCATTTCACTTGCCTGATGTTTTTGCACCTGCTTTTTCACCATATTTGAAAACTTGGTTGCACGCTTTAACGCCCACTTACGCGGGACCAAAAAGAATTTATGCTCGTCCGCCGAAAACATATAATCAACAACACCATGATGTTTATATGTGACCGTTACCTGATACCCCATAAACATACGTCCCGTATCCTTATACTCTTGATAATACTCTATCGGTTCCGTAACAGACACCGGCGTCCAATCGAACAACAATTTAAATTTTTTTACAGCATCTTTTATATTCATAATTAATTTCCTTGTGGTTTTACCCCCGGCATACCGCCCTGGGACTGCATACGTGCCATAACGGCCTCCATCCCCCCCATACGCTGAATCATCGCCATTTGCTGTTTCATTTTTGTATATTGCTTAATCATATGCTCAACATCACGAACGGTACACTTTGCGGTATCCGCAATACGCGCCTTGGCATTGGCAAAAATCTTTTCCGGCTCGGCCCTTTCCGCCGGTGTCATTGCCTCTAAAATTTTTATCTGCGCATCAACACTGCCATCCTTGATTTTTTCCTTCATGGCCGAAACAGCCCCACTCATCCCCGGCACCATTTTCAACAGTCCGCTAAAATTACTCATTTTTTTAATCTGTTTCAACTGTGCCAACATATCGTTCATATCAAACTGTCCGGACATCATACGCTGGGCTGTTTCCCGCATACCAGACGGCATTTTATCCACACCCAAATCTTTTTCCGCCGCTTTAACATCCGCCTCGGAAAAATTGGCTTCTTGAACTTTGCTTTTCTTTTTACCAAAACCAAACATAATCAACTACTCCTTTTTCTGTTTTACTATTTTATTAACTTTTGCTGAATTGTCTAGATACTTCTTTAAATATTTTCCCGTTTGCGATTCCGGAACCATTGCAACATCTTCTGGTGTACCCGTTGCAATAACCTGACCGCCACCCGCACCACCGGCGGGTCCCAAATCAATAATCCAGTCTGCGGTCTTAATAACCTCTAGATTATGTTCAATAACAATAACCGTATTACCCTGTTCAACCAATTCATGCAAAACAGACAACAACAATTTTATATCTTCAAAATGTAATCCCGTCGTCGGTTCATCCAGTATATATATGGTTTCACCCGTACTGCGTGCGGCCAATTCCTTGGACAATTTTATACGCTGTGCCTCGCCCCCGGACAAATCCAACGAACTTTGCCCCAATTTTATATAATCCAACCCCACGCGCTTTAACAATTCCAGTTTTCGCGAAATTTTTGGCACATTAACAAAAAATCTGTACGCTTCTTCAACCGTCATATTCAAAACATCGGCGATTGATTTTCCCTTGTACTTTACCGCCAGGGTTTCTTCGTTATAACGCGATCCACGACAACAATCACATTCCACATACACATCGGCCAAAAAGTTCATTTCAATTTTTATCTGACCGTCACCCTGACAGGCTTCGCACCGTCCACCTTTGACATTAAAGGAAAAGCGTCCAGATGTATATCCACGCGCCTTGGCTTCGGGCAGCCCCGCAAAGAAATCACGAATATCACCAAACACACCGGTATACGTTGCCGGGTTACTGCGCGGGCTGCGCCCAATGGGCGACTGATCAATATCAACAACTTTATCCACGCCGTCCATCCCCGTAATAATATCGTGCGCCCCGGTTTCCGTTTTTGAATTATACAACGCACGCATCAATGCCGGATACAACGTATTTAATAACAACGTGGATTTCCCAGATCCGGACACACCGGTCAACGCCACAAATTTTCCCAACGGAAATTCCACCGTAACATTTTTCAGATTATTGCCACGTGCCCCATGCACAACAATAGATTTCCCATTACCCGCACGACGCTTTTTGGGCACGGCAATTTTACGTACCCCCGATAAATATTGCCCGGTAATAGAATCCTTGTTTTTTATCACCTGCGCAGGCGTTCCCGCGGCAATAACATTGCCCCCATTAATTCCCGCACCACGACCAATATCAACCAAAAAATCCGCCGCACGCATTGCATCTTCGTCATGTTCAACAACAATTACGGTATTATCTTTGTCGCGCAACATCTTCAGGGTTTCCAGCAACTTGTCATTATCCGCCTGGTGCAAACCAATGGAAGGCTCGTCCAAAACATACAGTACACCGGATAAACCACTGCCAATCTGTGACGCCAAACGAATTCGTTGCGCTTCGCCCCCCGACAAAGTTCCCGCCATACGCGACAACGTCAAATATCCCAACCCAACATTTTGCAAAAAATACAGGCGATCTGTAATTTCACGCAAAACTATTTTTGCAATATCATTATCCTTTTGCGACAAATGCGTCGGCAAATCACGGAACCACGCCAAAGAATCATCCACGGACATATCGCAAACATCCATAATATCGGCATCATTTATACGCACGCACAGTGCATGAATATTCAACCGCTTGCCATGGCATACCGGACATGGCTTTTCAGATTGATATTTTGCCAATTCATTGCGCATCGCATCCGAATCGGATTCACGCCAACGTCGTTCTATATTTGGGATAACACCTTCGTACGGTTTTTCGTAAACATACCCGTTCCAGTTTATTTTAATCGTTTCGTCCCCACTGCCATACAAAATCAAATCTTTTTGTTCCTGGGTCAACGTGTGCCATGGTTTAGACAATGGGATTTTAAACTTTTTATGCAACGCATCCAACAGATGTTCAAACTGGCTTAACATCCCGCCACGCGACCATGGCGCAATCGCCCCACCCAATATAGACCTGGACGGATCCGGCACCACCAAATCCGGCGACATATTTAATTGCACCCCTAACCCATCACAATTTTGACACGCCCCCATTGGTGCATTAAAAGAAAACAAACGCGGTTCAATTTTTGGCACTGTAAATCCACTGACCGGGCACGCATAATTTTGCGAATACAAGGTATCTTCATTTGTATCCAATCGCCGAACAATAACAGACCCCGGCACCAAACGCAACGCCCCTTCGAACGAAGAATACATACGCGACCGGAACTCTTCCACATCCGCGCCCTCATCGGGCATTTGCAACCTGTCAACAATTACCAATATTGTATGCTTTTTATTCTTGTCCAGGGGCAAAACCGCGGACAAATCAACCAATTCACCATCAATAATCGCCCGCTGATATCCCTGCTTGACCAGGAAAGCCAATTCCTTGCGATATTCACCTTTGCGTTCACGAACCAGTGGTGCCATTATAAAAATCTTGGTTCCCGCCGGTATTTTCATTGTCCAATCCACCATTTCCGCAACAGACTGGGATTTTATAGGTTTCCCTGTAACCGGGGAATACGGCACACCAATACGCGCCCACAACAATCGCAAATAATCATAAATTTCCGTAACCGTACCAACGGTTGAACGTGGATTTTTTGACGTAGTCTTTTGTTCAATCGAAATCGCCGGTGCCAACCCCTCTATCAAATCTACATCGGGCTTTTTTTGCATATCCAGGAACTGACGCGCATAACTGGACAAAGATTCTACATATCTGCGCTGGCCTTCGGCATATATGGTATTAAACGCCAACGAAGACTTGCCCGAACCGGACACGCCCGTAAAGACCACCAATTTATTTTTTGGTATGTCCAAATCAATATTTTTAAGATTATTTTCGCGCGCCCCGCGAACCTTGATAAAACTTGCCATAACGAAGATATAGGTTACACCATTATTTTTTCAATACAAAGGGCGAAAATTCCTTTCGCCCACACCTGAATTTACTGCTTATTATTTTTCATCAAACTTTCTGGCGACAAATCAACACCGGACACTTTTTTAAAATCCTGGCCTATACGCGGGGCCAATTCACCATAAACCCACACATCTATACCACCGGCATTACCAAACGTGGCCTTGAATTTTCCCTTGGCCGGCACATAGTACACATCCCCCGGCATCAACACACGACTTAACTCTGTGCGACCACGTGCATCTTTAACTTCGACCCAGGTACCCGCTTCGCCCGTTTTTTTATTCGCCTGCAAAATTACATCTGCGGTTGCACGATTATCCGTACCAAATCGTTCACGTACCGGTTGATTGAAGTCCGGTTCCTTGACCATATCTTCAACCGAAACAACCACCTGCGCCGGCGCCACAACTTCATCTGATCCAGCATTTTTCAACAATACAATTCCCGTTACAATCAACGCAATGGCAACAATCGCGCCAACGAACCATATCCAATGCTGATACACAAATTGATACGCCTTTACAAAATAAACCTTGGCCCAACTTTCTTCCTTGATACTGGGCATGGCACAGGCACTGACATCTTCATCCGCATCCGCGCAATCTCCGCCAATACCCATTTCTTTTTTTATCTTTTCAACAATTTCATCCGGATTCAACCCCAATTCCATCGCATAGTTACGCGCAAAGCCCAAAATATAAACAGGTTCCGGGATAACCGAATAATCACCATTTTCCAACGCCTCTAAAAACTCTTCCCGAATACACAGCTGCTTTGAAATCGTTGGAATTTCACGTTTACGCCGTCCGGTTGTACGCGCATTATGCAACATCTGTCCCGCGGTTAATTCAACCGGCGTTTCGACCACTTCTGCACTTTCAATATTTTCAACATTTTCTGTCATATTTTATAGTCCCCGTTCTATTATTTCCCTAAATAATACCCCAAAATTCACGAATTGCAACCTTTAAGGCATCCGCCCCATCTATTTGATTTACCCGTATTCTGAATTCAGACGAATTTACCATACCCGCACTGTACCATGCGGCATGTTTTCTAAACATCGGTACCGCCGTTTTTTCACCATAGTATTCAATCGCATATTCCAAATGCTGCAAAACAATATCACCAACATTTTCCGGCGCCACCCCACCATGTAATTGCGATATCAACCACGGCCGCCCCATCAGGGCACGCCCCACCATCGCCCCCGCATACCCCAGGGATTCCGGCACCTGTAAATCAGAAACTGTTTTAATATCCCCATTGGCAATAATTGGCATCGGACAATCGGTCACATCCGGCAACACGGCGTTTCCCAAATAAAGTTGCGCCCGTGTCCGCCCATGCAGCGCTGCAAATCGCACCCCGGAATCCGCCGCCACATGAATCAAATCACGCCAATCACGATGCGCATCATCCCACCCCAAACGCGTTTTAATCGAAACGGGAATATCCACCGCACCAACAACCGCCGCCATAATCTTACCAGCCAACGCGTGGTCACGCATCAAATGCGCACCCGCACCGGCACGGGTCGCCACCTTGGGCACAGGGCATCCCATATTAATATCAATCCACTTTGCGCCCGCATCCTGTAATATACGCGCCGCATCCGCCATCAACGCCACATCCGCCCCAAAAATTTGCGCACCAACGTTTCCTTCGTCCCGATAGTCATCAAAATTACGCAAACAATTCTTATGCGCACCGACCAAGGAATGACAAGAAATCATTTCGGTCACCATTGGCGCATCCGGCGAAAACAATCGCACCATCCGGCGAAACGGACGATCCGTAACCCCGGCCAAAGGCGCAGCAAAAATTTGATTCTTACCAAACATTTGTGATATAATGCCATCTATGAAGGAAAAAATCAAAAATTTATTTAATTTTATCGGTCGCGCCTGGGCGGGTGGCGGCCGTGGGAAATTGGGACTTGGGCTGACTGCATTTGCGGGCTTTATGTTTATTGGATTATTTTGGGGCGATGTCAACGTCCAGGGCTTTACCATGAACATATTTAACCTGAATCGTGAACGCGCCCAACTTGAATCCGAACGTGCCAACCTTGAAAACATCAATAAACACATTGAATTATTACAGGGATACAGCGCCGATTATATCGAAGAATTGGGGTTAAAATATCTGAACATTGGTGACCCAAAAACAAAAATTTTAAAGATTTAAAAATCCCCCTTGTTTGGGGGATTGTTTTTAGTTCAAAAACAAAATCATACCGTTCAGATATAACGCAAAGCACAACCATAAAATATACGGCCACACCAAATAGGACGCCGCACGACTGATTGGCTTAAATGCGATCATCATCCACACGGAAACCGCAATCAGCACGACCAACGCCAACAACGCCGCCCCGACCATCTGCAACCCAAAGAATAAATAACTCCACAGGGCATTCAAGCACATTTGTGAAACGAACAGTGCATAGGCCTTGCCCTTGCTGACACGCGTTTTTTCATTATTCATAATCAAGAACAAAGAAATTCCCAACAACGTATACAAAATCATCCACGCCACAATAAACAACCACCCATTTGGCGTTAACATCGATTGATTCAATCCGTTATACCAAACATCCGCCCCCGGCGACATCGGTGTAAAGAACCCGCCAATCACCCCCGGGATAAAAGAAATTACGATTGCCAAAATAAAAGTCCAAAATTTTTTCATTTTTCACTCCTTTTGACAACATTATATCACCCCTGCCCCACCACACATACAGGAACGATTCCCCAAAACAAAAACGTCGCTTTCGCCTACGGCTCGAACCTTTACGGTTCTCATCCGCGGGGTACAACAAAATTAAAACCGCCGCTTTCGCGACGGTTAAATTTTGGCACGCCCGGCAGGATTGTAATTCCCATATGCGCTTACGCTTTATGGGCCCCTTTCGCCTGCGGCTCGAACCTTTACGGTTCTCATCCGCGGGGTACAACAAAATTAAAACCGCCGCTTTCGCGACGGTTAAATTTTGGCACGCCCGGCAGGATTCGAACCTGCGACCTGCGGATTAGAAATCCGATGCTCTATCCAGCTGAGCTACGGGCGCAACGCCACCTATTTTATACTATTTTTTATAAAATTCAAGCCCCAGATTCATCCCCCCACCCCCAGTGCCCTATTTGCCAGCACAACAAGCGACATAAACCTTTCAAATTTCTTTTCTCCCATTTTTTTTGCTATGCGTTGCGCCCCCATAGATTGTTCAACCCGCCCCATCACATCAGCACATTTTTTCGTTGGCATAATATATACACTGCGTTTATCTTCGGGCGACGGTACACGCACAATAAACCCATCCCGTTCCAACCCCGCCAAACGCGCAGCGATCATGGGTTTTGACACGCCAAATCTGTCCGCCAGGGTCACGGGGGTATGCGGTCCCGCGCAACGACACAACACATCCAACAACATCAAATCACCAACACGAACGCCACCACTTTCCACACATCGCATATAGGCACGGCAAAACCGCATTAATTCTGCATCCGCCATAAACAAGACTCCACCGGTCATAATAATTCACCCCCATTAACCAAAATAATTAATATCCATTAACCATAATTATATCATAAAAACAACACCAGCTCCACAACCTTTATCATGTTTTTATACACAAAAGCCAGAAACAAAAAATACATCATTGCGCGCGGTATTTTTGTTCATATCTGGCCCGGGGCGCATAAAAGAATCACAAAATGTATCACAAGCAACAAACCGGTCGTTTTTTTTCATATTTTTACCTTTGTATTAAATTAACAAAAATACAAAGCGGCTGATTTTACACAGTTTTTGCTTTTGACGACACCACAGCCCAAAAATCATATTTGGTCGGGGTCAAGTGGCACACATTAAATGCAGAAAACATCAAAAAACCCAGCATTTCCGCTGGGTTCAGAACTTTAAAAAAAATCTGGTCGGGAATTTCACACCTTCTGGCATTTTACATATTCTAATATTATAAACCATATTATAGCCCTGGCGATTTTGCAATTCCGCCGGCCGCATCCGCCCCCGGTATTTTAACCTGCCGAACGAAAAACCATGTAAAACCCAATTATTTTTCTCGCATAATGAATTAGTCATTTTATACATAAACTCAGGATTCAAATATTCTTCTTTTACCATAATCAAAAACCCAAAATTGTTGACACATTATTTTTTTATACAAAAAACAAAAACTTTATGATAAAATCAATAAAAAAAGCAAAAACAATACACAAAAGGTAAGAAAATATGTCATTCATGGATGGGATAAAGAAGATAATACAAACAGATGAACATGCTACAGCATTCGAAATTGCAGATTTAAAAGCCAAATTAAAGGCCGCAGAACAAGAAAAACAAGCCCTAAAAAAGCAATTGGCCGCCAACGCAGAAGAAAAAGCAAAAATGCAGGCAGAAATAAATCTGCTAAAACAAAATGCCACAAACACAAGCGATTTTGCTACAAAAAACGGTTCTGAACTGTACTATACCGTAAAAAAAATAATAGAAACATTTAAAGCAGAAATTTCAAAAATACCATCTCCAAAAGACAATACCAAGTTATCACTTTCAGAGCGATATAATACCCTATTTACAATAATAGACAAATTATACATCCCGCTGATACAGGAATTTGGTTCCGAAGATTTATTAAAACAAGCAAAATCTATTTCCAAAAATATAAAATTAGATGCCCCCGAAATATATGTCGGCCGAATCCTAAAGAAAACATTAGAAGGCAATCTTGACACCCCTGTCAAAACCTACAATGAGCTTACAGCAAAACTAAACGGTTGCGAAAAAGAAAACCAAGAAATCGAACACGAATACTCAGACAGCTTTCATAGCGCATTACGTACCGCAAAACTTGTTGAACACATCAAAAAAATTGAAGACATTGGGAACATTGTCCCACAAGATGAAGAAAGCACAAAAAGATGGCTTGAAACAATAATATCTCTTGGCACATGGGCAATTGATTTTGCACTATCCTACAAAAACATGCCAGGTTATGAAACAGGGATAATTGCAACACTTTTAGGCGAGCAAGAAAAAGAATTTCGCTATCGCGACCCAGCATATTCAGGCGAACGCGCAAACAAAACCTACGAACTGTTACTAGATTTATCAAAAAAATACGGCATTGACATATCCAGAACACAAGTTTATGCAGGCCGAACAAATATTAGTCACGGCCACAAAGAAAATGATTTTAGCTTGTATTTAGACACATCCAAAGGCAGTCGCTAATACATGTAAAAATTAAAACCGGCGAAATGCCGGTTTGAATTTTTATGGTCGGGGCGAAAGGATTCGAACCTTCGACATCTTGGTCCCAAACCAAGCACTCTACCAGACTGAGCTACACCCCGAAACGAAGCACATTATAACAAGATTTTTTTCAAATGCAAATTTTTCTTTAAATTTTATACTTGTTTACCACCCGCAAGTTTTCTATTATATAATCAATGAGAAAAAGAATCACATTTTTTTTAGCATTTCTGATTGCATCTCTTGATGGATACGCAACCACGCGCGATGCACAGTTAACCAATACCACGGGATATAACTATAATTACATGTATCCATACATGAACAATCAAATGCGTACAAATTTAAATCCCGGTGTCACCACATCCCAATCGGCAAACCTGATTGACACGGTGGTTACAACTAAAAAACTTTCATCCGATCGACGTGTCGTTCAGCGTCCGACCATCGCACGTGGCGCCACCACGACAAACATACGTCGCGACACACCAACACCTGCACGTGTTGCCACACCAACAACGCCCACCCGCCCCCAGAACACAAATCGTCGCGTTGTTGCGCGCAGCGGCATTCGTCCAACCGCAACAATGCGCACATCATCACGTGGCGACACGTCACAAACGGCGCGCGCGGCGGCAAACGCCGCAAACTTTGCCGAATCCGATACAATGCGCATATCATCGGTGCGCTGTATGGCGGATTACACGGATTGCATGAACAAATACTGCGAACGCAAAAATACAAAATATAATCGCTGTTATTGCAGTTCCAAGTTATCCCAAATTGATTCCCAATATCAAAATACGATTGATGGATTAATAAAACAAATCCTGATGCTGCAGGGGACCAATAAATGGACCGATGCAGAAATGAACGAATACTGGATGAATACGGTCGGCCAATATACGGGGGACGAAAACTCGTGGACAAATCTTGATTCCGCATTGGATATTGATTGGGCGGGCATGGAAAGCCGCGTTCGCGGTCAAACCGCCTTTACCACCGGCCACGAATATTGCATACAACATTTACGCGGCTGTTCATACATGATAACAAATTTACGTGACGCATATCGTTCCGAAATCGCACGCGATTGCGCAACATATGAACAATCTTTACAAAGACTTAAAAACATCGCCGAGAGTATTATAGAGGCAAATCAATGAAAACAATAATGGGAATTGAATACGGTCGCGGATGTCTGCGGACCGCGATTGACGGTGGCCCCGCGTTGGCCCCACGGGCCATACAAAAAATGTTTCCAAATGCAAAATGGACATTTGTTACCCCCGCGCCGTTTGACGCCGAAAAATGCGCCATGGATCGCTTTGGTGAAAATTTTGAAGTACAACAATCGATATACAAAAGCACACCCCACGAATCGCACATAATGATTGGTGGCGACCATTCTGTAAATTATGGTCACTTTGCGGCAATTCGCGATCAAATACCGGGGGACGAATTATGCATGGTCTATATTGATGCACACCTGGACATACACACCCCGGAAACGGCACGGACCCAGGCATCGGGCGCCCCACACGGCACAAACGTACGTGCCCTGATGGGAACCGGTGACGAACGCTGGTTAACATTACAGCAAAACGCACCCGCCCTGCGACCTGAAAATATATTTTACCTGGGGACACGTTCATATGAACCCGCAGAAATAGAATTTGTTCGCGAACAAAATATTTTCATGCGCACCCCAAGCGAAATTTCCACCCCAGACACACTGGAATCAACAATTCGCGAAATTCGCAAAAAAGTTGGCACACGACCATTTATCGCATCTTTTGATTTTGATGTTATTGATCCACGGTACTTTCGCGACGTATTGGTTCCGGCGGGTGGTGGCATCAATATCAATACGGCCGAACACCTGGTTCGTGCATTTCATGATGCATACAGTTTTGAATTTGTGGAATACGCCCCATCCGGCGACCGCCCCAGCGCACAGATTGTACAAAACCTGATTGGAATTTTAATAAACGAATAAGTTATCTTTGCAAAAAATTATCCAAAAATTTTTCCACCGCTACATTACCATCATAAAAAGCGGTTAAATCTGCCAAACGTACAGCAGTTTCTATATCACGACGCACGAAAGCACCACGTGCCGCATCAACAGATTTTTTAACCGCCATCTGATCACACGCCATTATCTGACGATATACCTTGCGCGCAGGATATGACATTGCACCATAATCGGTCAGAAATGTTTCCCCCCAATCAATTCGGCGCCCACCACGACGATTTCGGGATTCATCTTCTTTATCTGTCGTAACAAAGATTTGATTTGTATTTTTACGCGCATCAATATTATCTTCCTTGTCCCCCGCCCATTGCGACAACAAATAGGGTTCATTGCTTAACGACGCCATATACACCCTATTATTATCACGCGCCTCGGCCTTGTTGGCGGCAAATGCGGTCGCCACTTCAAACCAGGCCCCATGATCTCGTTCACCCCAAATTGGTCCATTTATATGGTATAACTTTAATGCATAGTGCGCATTTATTTCCGGGAAAGACAACTTGCACACATATCCAACGGCCCCACTCCATGGATTTACGCCATAGACATTTATTCCACGTGCGGTCAATGCACATTTCGTTCCAAACAAATTTCCAATTTGTTTCAAATCATAAACACGATCTGAATCCAATTCACCCAATTCAAAAATATTTTTCATCAAAAAATATTCCAATTCTGCACGAAATTCGGCCGTCACTTGTGGCAGGTGCGCCTTTGGCACGCGTGCACGCAACTGTGGTGGCAACGCGCCCAATTCACCCGACACATCACAATCACTGATAATTTGTTGTAAATAACGTGGGTCCCGTTTCCAATTTTTACGCAAAAACCCCGTCAGCGCCACATGCTTAACACGTTTCGCAACCCTGTTTTTATCCAAGATAGTCTTTTCCATCACCATACTATATAAATAGTACAAATTTTCACAATGTCAACGTCTGTTATACTCTTCACACATACGATTATGCCGATAGATATTACGCGCCAAATCGTCACTGATAACATCCCAATCATTTGCGCGCCCATAAATGGGGCGACACACAACCGTCGCACAAACATTATTCTGCGATTGTATATTTCTTGTGCAAGATGCGACGAATATCACCAACACCACGATTAAGCACTTCGACATCAAGTCCCCCTTGTAAATTGACAAGTTCCGTTTGTTGCGCCAATGTCCCTGCGTTTATTTGCGCCCTGCACCGCTCGTTTGCCACCCGCCCACCGGCAAAATAGGCAAAAAAAATGGCGATAACAACCGCCATTAATAAATATAATTTGTTCATATCCCCCCCTTTGTACCGGGAATAAAATAGAAGATAATGGCATAAATACGAAACAGTCCCGACAACGCAGTGTACAAATGTTACATAAGTTGTCGGGACCACCCACAGATGAATTATTATATTTAATTTTACTGATTCATGGAACTGAAAAAGTCAGAATTCGTTTTTGTTAATCGCAACTTATCCAACAGGAATTCCATCGCCTCTAACGTGCCCATTGGATTAATGATACGACGCAGGACATACATCTTGCTTAAAATATCCTTGCCCACCAACAGGTCTTCTTTACGTGTACCAGACTTTGTAATATCAATCGCCGGATATACACGCTTGTCGGACAGTTTACGATCCAGGATAATTTCACTATTTCCTGTACCCTTGAACTCTTCAAATATAACTTCGTCCATTTTTGAACCGGTATCAACCAACGCAGTTGCAATAATGGTCAACGATCCACCACCTTCGATATTACGCGCTGCGCCAAAGAAACGTTTTGGACGCTGTAACGCATATGCATCAACACCACCGGTTAAAACCTTGCCACTGGATGGAACGCATGTATTATACGCACGCCCCAAACGCGTAATAGAATCCAACAGAATAACAACGTCCTGGCCCGCTTCGACCAAGCGTTTTGCCTTTTCAATCACCATTTCTGCGACCTGGATATGACGTGCGGCCGGTTCATCAAACGTGGATGAAATAACTTCGCCCTTAACGCTGCGTTGCATATCGGTAACTTCTTCGGGACGTTCATCAATCAATAACACAATCAACTTAACATCCGGATAGTTTGTCGCGATACTGTGCGCAATATTTTGCAACATAACCGTCTTACCGGTACGTGGCGGCGCCACAATCAAAGAACGCTGTCCCTTGCCCGTCGGTGATATCAGGTCGATAACACGCGCCGACAAATTGCGTCCCTTGTCCTTGTCATCAGCGACCTCCATTTTTAACTGTTCATCCGGGTACAACGGCGTCATATCATCAAAAGACACACGATGTTTCAACTTTTCCGGATTATCACCATTAACCCGTTCGATTGTTTCCAACGCAAAATAACGTTCGGTTTCGGCGGCGGGTGCCTGGATTTGCCCTTCGACATAGTCACCGGTTTTCAAACCATACTTTTTAATCAAATTTGGCGACACATACAAATCATCGGGGCCGGCCAAATAATTTGATTCCGGCGCACGCAAGAATCCAAAACCATCCTGCATACGTTCCAACACACCATCACCAATCAGTGTAACCTTATTATCCGCGGCAAAAGCGCGCATAACCGCAAAACGCAGTTGTTGCACATTTAATTGCGCCGGATTTTCAATTCCCATATCTTCCGCCATCTTCAGCAGTTGCTGTGGCGACTTTGCCTTTAATTCATTAATATGCATAATTTTTCCTATTTTTGGAGATATCAGACACCAGACCTGTGCCCATCAGATACCCCCTATGATACACTAAATTGACAAAAATGTCAAGTTTTTTTTATATCAACACCACACACACCGTGATACCACATAATAAAAATCCCGCCGTGGCGGGATATATTATTCAATCCAAAATTGTCCATATGTGGTGGAATCGGCACTGCCCCATGGGATTGTGCCAACAACCCCCGCGGTTTGGGCCGGTGTCACCGCACCATCGGCAATCATATTGGAATGAACCTGGGACCAATACATTCCAGATGGTCCCCCATATTCACTACCACTATAGAACGCTAAAACACCAGTAAGCACACCATATGAATATCCCTTATCCGCATTAATCTTATCAATCGTAACCGCACCATCGGCAATCATACCTGAATAAACCTGGGTCCAATACATTCCAGTCACTCCCTGATATTCACCACTATGGAACGCTAAAACACCATTATAATTAGCATCACTCCACTTCCTATCCGCATAAATCTTACCCATCGTAACCGCACCATCGGCAATCATATCGGAATGAACCTGGGACCAATACATTCCAGACGGTGCATTCATTCCACTACCGCTATAGTAGCCTAAAACACCACTATAAGGAGCATATCCTTTATCCGCATTAATCTTACCCACCGTAACCGCACCATAGGCAATCGAGCCGGCTGTAACCGCACCAGTCGCAATATTATGAGTATGCACGCCCCCAGCTACAATGTTAGTGCTTCCAATCGCATTATCGGCGATAGCCGACGCACCAACCATACCCGGGGTTAAATTTCCATCGGAACCAACAACCATAACCTTGTCTTTATTATCCGTTCCCTGGGATTTATCCAATTTAGACTTTAATGTTTCCGTCGCCGCATCCGCCGCAGATTGCGCATCATCCGCCGCAGTTTGTGCATCATCCGCCGCAGATTGTGCCGCAATCGCAGATGCGCCCGCCGCCGCCGCATGATCTTCGGCACGCTGGGCCGCGTTACCCGCACTGTTCACCATACGGTTAACATACGTTACACTCGCAATACCGGACGATAAATTCAATGGCGCGCCTTCTGTACCCGTATTCGTCGATTCTGTATAAACATCATGTACGGTCGATACCACGTCTTCTTCGCCGGGCGCCGTCGCCAACACCGGATTTACCGCCAACATTGCACATAACGATACCGTAAAAACAAACCTTCTTGTGTCGTATAACATTTTCCCCTTTCCCCCATCTTGCTGCGCCCGGCAAAAAACCAAGGCCGGTGATGCAACCATTTGCTTGATAGAGAATTTGACGATTTGGTGGAACCGTCATACGTTGCATCACCATAACAAAAAACCACCGAACAAATTCAAGTGGCCAGGAGGTTGATAGCAATCCATAGAATTGTGTGTTTATTCAATATATTCACATCCCTCCTGACCCAGGGTCAGGAGTTATATTTTTCGTCCACGATACAACACACACAAACGGTGCATCCTATTTCTTATTCCTGTAGACGCTATGGAACGGGCTATCACACCCCATCATGACAAACATCATGACACATTAATTATATGCAATTTAAAAATCTTTTGCAATAAATTAATATAAATAAAAACAGGCCCCGTTACCCCACCTGCCCGCCCCGGGGCATAAAAAAATCCCCGGACACGCCGGGGATTTTTCATCAGAATCTGTAAGATCCAGAAATTCTGATATTATGCAGTTGGATATCTGAATTGTATTGATATCTGTAATCAATACCAAACTGTAATCCATTTGCAGACAGCATTTCAATACCGCCACCAATATTTGCCCACAACGGATCGATATCAACCCTATATTCCGTATAGGAATCGGCCGGTGTAAATTTATATTCCACACGATCCGGCGCCCCCAGGATATCATATTCAACCCCAATCGACGCATACGGACGAATTTGGAACCACGCCGACGGATAGATACGTTTTTGTGCGGTCAGCGAATATCCCGGTGTCAAAATCATATAACCGTCCGACTGCAAACGCATATAATCATGACCACCGACCTTTTCTTTGACATCAAAGCCAAAATTATACCCCACACGCGCATACGCATTTCCAACAATATACTGGTTCAGGATATCATGCATCAATCCCCACTCTGAAATTAAACTGAACGCCGTTCCATCGCCATCAATGGTATCAACATAATTCTGCGTACGATTTACATCCAACATATGCATATCCATGAACGCATTACCATACAAACGAACCTTTTCAGAAACAGTTTTCATCAAATATGCACCCAAACCAATATTGGTATCGACCACATCAACACTTACACGTCCATCAATCGATTCGCCCGGCACATACCCCAGGTCCATTTTATCACCCGCCTTGGCACCGGTGCGTGCAATACGCCCCGTCAATCCCAACTGCAAAGTGTTTGATTCCTGCCAATCGAAACCACCAGAAATACTGAAACGATTGCCGTCCGTATGTTTACCATCTTGGATATTCTGATAGAACATACCAAAATCAACATCCACCCATGCTTTATTCAAATTACGGTTACGATTCCAAATGAATTCATCAAACATACGATCTTCAAAGGAACGAAAAGCCGTATGTTCGTTCAATGCAATTCCACCCGCAATTAATTCCAATTCACGCACCTGGAACAAGCGACTAAAATTATACAGCGCATCTGGATTATGATTATTTTCGGAATAATATTCCATGCGATTATACAATTCGTTCGCCATTTCCTGCATATTGGTCCCCTGGAAGGCCAATGGGATTACCTCGATAGGGGTACGATTCACGAATTTTTTATCTTTTAATCTGCCCGCAATCAAATCATCCAATGCCCCCGCCGAAACAACAGAACCCTTGGTATGCAAAACATAACTTTCAACAATCGGCTGTAACTTGAACACCTCGATTGGGCCACCAAAACGCGGATCAAACACGATGTACAGGTCATTATCACGCGCCGCAACATATGCCGGCAAATCAGAGCCGCTTCCGTTATTTGTATCCAAAGACTGCAAATAATCATAACACAGCGACCCATCCGCATTACAATAACGAACCGTCAAATTACGTGCCTTTTCCAGGTCACTGGTATTAACAATTCCACCATCCGCATGCACGAACCAAATAGCGGTCCCCTGATCTACGATATCGCGCAACGAAATCCCAAATTGTCCACCCCCCAGCGCACCTGTGGCACCATCGGCCAGGTTCAATGCACTGGTTCCCGCGGTAAAGGTACCACCAACATTAATCAATGCATTACCATCCACCGCATTTTCTATTTTAACGACGTTATTGGAATCATATCCAACCGTTGACCAATAATTAACATCTGTCGAATCAATAGTACTGCCCGCGGCATAGGGTAAAATGACCGCATTAATACTGCTGGCTGCACCAAAATCATAATTACCCGCAACCGTCATCTTTTCCAATCCGATAAAGTCCACCGCACCGGAAACAGAACCATCAACACTGACGTTCATCCAATTCGTATCCGGCACCGCAACGAATCGCAAATCCGTGGCACTAATATCACCACCAACATCAACATCACTGGTATTAACCGTCATCGTACCGTTTTGGTTAATCCCCGCCACTTTCAGATTAGAAGTATTAATAACATAATCCGACGATTTGACATTAATATCTTTATTTGCCAACGCGCCACGATACCCCTGATACAATATACCCGTCGTATTCAACGCGCCATCCATATCCAATCCGGTTCCCTGGAATATTACATTACCGCCCGCGACATTTAATGAATACAACTGCGCGTCGGCCGTTCCCGAATCGATATTTAACGTACCGCCATTATTCGCAACAACACCCAAGTTAACGCCACGATTTGCCGTCAAAGATAAATCACCCGCATTTGTCAACGCGTCCGCGTTAATCGTATTGCCAACTGTAAATTCAGATGTCACACCATTATCAACCGTAACATCACCAACAATATTTAAATTTGTCCCGATATTATAGATTGTATTACCCGCGGTTAAATCTAAATTTCCACCAACAATCAAATTTCCGGCATTAAATTCACCCGCATTATGGACCAACATGGCCGTACTGTCATCACCCTGAACCATACTACCGGTTACACTGACCGTACCATCCACATCAACATCGGACACCGCCAAATTCGCACGTGTCCCCGTACCACCAACAACCAGGCTTTGTGCACGCAACGTATTCGCCGTCAAATCCATCGTCCCCCCGGTTTGGGTAATCGCAGCACCCGAAATTGTGGTCGCAGCAGAAATTTCCAAATTCCCCCCGGTTGTAACATTATCCGCACTAACAACACCATCAGTGGCCGTAACAATCAAATTACCCGTATTGGAAACATTTGCCAAATCAACATTTTCGGACACAATATCCATTTCGCCACTATTTTGCAAATCTGCATTCAAAACGGCCAACCCGCCAGACGTCAGGGTCATATTGTCGGTATTTTGAATCGCCCCCACAACAAACACCCCACCCTGGGCATCTAAATCAATCGTACCATTATTTGCCACGGCACCATCCAATGCAATCGAATCGGCAGACTGCAAATTCAAAGTATTTCCCACACCAACAGACACACCACCCAACGCGATATCTGCACCGTCTGCAATGGTTTTAAGCGTCATAGTATTTGTATCACGAACGACCATCCCATTTGCAATCGTCGTCGGATCATTTGCGGTATCGAAATACAAATTACCATCAACACTTATATCCCCTGTCTGCGCGGTCAATGCGGCCCCATGCATCAAAATCTTGCCATTTCCGGTCAATTCCCCCACCGAAACGTTATTTGCATAACTTTCAAATACACCGCCATTATTAACAGCCAAAGTCCCCGTAACATTCACACCCGATGTCGCCTTTTTCCCCAGGGTCAGCATCCCCTGATTTGCGACCGAAACATTTTCGGCAACATTAATTTGCGTTGCATCAAATTGAACATTTCGCGCGATATCATTTGCGGTTACATCGATATTTCCGGCAACATCAACGACACCCGCACTTAAAACTAAATTTCCCGCCTGAATCGCAACATCACCTGCGTTCACGGCATCCGCGGCACTGGCAACCACATCACCCGATATCTGAACACCACCGATACCGTTGGCAACATTTAACTCGCTCAAACTGGTCCCCAGATTCATATTTCCACCCGATACAATCATCGCACTGGTAATATCTACATCACCCGCCAACGCATCCAGGTTAACCGTCCCCCCCAGGGCATTAATTGCCCCAATCTGAACCGCACCACCTGCTGTATCCGAACCACGAATCGTTGTTGTACCACTGTTATTAGTAACCGCGCCGACGACACTAACATCCTTGGCCCAAACGGTCGTTGAACCCTGTGTATTGGACAAATTCCCCGCAATCTGAACAACCCCCGTGGTGTCTGTCACAGAAGAAACCGTCATCTGGGCATCTGCGCCTGTATTGGCTACATCATTTACAGAAACCGTATTAGCGTTCAGGGTCATATCCCCCTGATTGGTAACACCACCAACCACACTAAGTGTTCCACTGGCAATCACATCTGTTTGTGTCCCCGCACTGCCAACAACAACACCGCCAACCGTAACATCTCCGTCCGTCGCCGTTACCGTCAACTTTTGCCCATTATTGGTTATCGCGGTCGTTTCTATATTTTGCGCCGACAACGCCATAACAGCACCCAAATTACCATTGGCACCATTTAATATTGCCGTGTTCAAATCCAAATTTCCCTGACGAACAACCAAATTAAAAGAATTCAACGAATTTGCAAAAACATTTCCCCACGCCTGCAGGTCTGCATCACTGCCAAACACCAACGTACCTGTGTCCAAACTGAACGTGTTACCCTGCCCCATGGTATCCAAATTCATACCATATTCCATATACGTTTGACCTGATACGGTCGCATACAAATCGCCACCATTTACAAATGAAAATTCCGCCGTACTGCCACCATTAATGGTCCAACTGTCGGCATTAATCCGCAAAACACCATCCGAATCGTTTTTCATTGTTCCCGACACGGTCAGTCCCCCGGCATCAACCGACAAACCCGCACCGGTATTTTCCAAAGAACCCGTCACACTAATATTATTTCCCGCCTGCAACGCCATCGCCCCGGCATTATTTTGGATTGTGCCATCCGATTCGATATTTGTCGCGGCCGCAATATTTGTGGTTCCGTCCCCATCAACCGTAATACCATCAATCGCAACCGCACCGGTCAACGTATTAATCGCGGTATTTCCCGCATTAACATCCAAATTCCCAACATTAACAGAATTTGCCGAAACCGTAAAATTACCATAGGACTGAATAACGCCCCCCACATTCAACGCATCAATATTTTGCATTGTCAAATTGGCCGTCGCACTTGCATTTCCGACCTTGATTCCGCCATTTCCAACGGTCAAATCAAACGCGACCGGTCCGGTATCAGATGATTTAAAGGCCAACGTCTTGCCTTCCAAGACCTGCAACATCGCGCCAACCGAAACATCCCCCTGGGACACAATGGTAAAAGGATTTTGAACCGTATTTAATATGTATAAATCCCCCGAACCACTGCCCTGGGCATCCATCCCCAAATACATATTATTGGTAATAGTAAAGCCGTTTTCCGACAGGATACTATTGCCTGCGGACACTGTAATGGTCTGTCCCGAACTTATGGCATTTTGCCACGCAGTACCTTCGGTTGACACAAATGCATCCGCACCTTCTGGGTTAACGGTAACGGCCCCTGCACCAATCGGCAACAGGCAGCAAGCAAAAGAAACAAGCTTTTTAATCATTTTTTTATTTTCTTCCATTCCTAATTGTGATTATATTATGGCACATTTCGTTTTAATAAGGCAAGACGAAATTAACTATGTTTAGTATCTAAGGAGAAAAAGTATGTTTGAAATCAAAAAAATTCACGCACGTCAAATCATGGACAGCCGCGGCAACCCAACAATAGAATGCGACATTGAATTATCCGGCGGCGCATTCGGTCGTGCGGCGGTACCATCTGGTGCATCCACGGGAACATTTGAAGCACTGGAACTGCGTGACGGCGGCAACGCCTATATGGGCAAAGGTGTTTTGACGGCGGTAAAAAATGTAAACGAAATTATCGCACCGGCATTAATTGGTATGGATGCATCCAAACAAACCGAATTGGATGAAAAAATGTTGGCCCTGGACGGCACACCAAACAAAGACAAACTGGGCGCAAATGCAATTTTGGCAGTATCCATGGCATTGGCACACGCAACGGCAAACGCAAAACATATTCCACTGTATAAATATATCGCCGACGTTTACGGAAACGACAATCCATGTGTATTACCACGCCCAATGATGAACATTATCAATGGTGGTGCACATGCAGACAATGGTCTGGACGCCCAGGAATTTATGATTATTCCAAATGGCGCAAAATCCGAAGTCGAAGCAATTCGTATGGGATCTGAAATATTCCACAATTTAAAATCCATTTTAAAGAAAGGCGGCAATTCAACAAACGTCGGCGACGAAGGCGGTTTTGCACCAAACTTTAACTCTTGCACCGAAGCCCTGGACACAATAGTTGCGGCAATACGTTCCGCGGGATACGAACCAGGCACCCAGGTTTCGATTGGTTTGGACGTCGCATCATCTGAATTTTATGCCGATGGCATTTATAACTTTGAAGGCAAAAAGTTATCTTCTGACGAAATGATTGAATTTTATGAAAAACTGATTTCTGATTATCCGATTATTTCAATCGAAGACGCATTGGCCGAAGAAGACTGGGACGGATGGAAAAAATTAACCGAACGCATTGGCAACAAATGCCAACTGGTCGGGGACGATTTATTCGTAACAAATCCGGCACGTTTGGCACGTGGCATTGAACGCGGTGTTGCAAACGCAATTTTGATCAAGGTAAATCAAATCGGTTCTTTGACCGAAACCTTGCGCGCAATCAAAATGGCCCAAGACGCCAATTACGGTGTAATCATTTCCCACCGCAGTGGCGAAACCGAAGACACCACAATCGCAGATTTGGCGGTTGCAACGAACGCCGGCCAAATCAAAACCGGTTCTATGTCACGCACAGACCGCATGGCGAAATATAACCAGTTAATTCGCATCGAAGAAGAACTGGACAAATCCGCAAAATATGGTTTATAATCCACGCGGAAAGAACAATCGGGGGGGCATTAACGCCCCCTTTTTATACAAAATAAAAAAGATGATACTGGGGTATGATATCTTATCAATAATTGAATATGCCATCGGCACGATTATCGCCATGTGCATATATCTTGCCCCCGCATGGATTGCACGTCAAAACGGCAAAGGCAAACCCGACATGCATGCGGTACGCCTGGCCAGTTGGGTTTTCGGTTGGTCAATCATTGGATGGTTCTGGGGGCTTTATTGGGCAACCCGTAAATAAATTATTTTCTTTCCCCAATATATATTCCCATATTATATGCAACCTCTAACAGGGGTTCATCCGGCGCAACATATGCATTGGATGTCAATAATTCCGGCACCTTTGGGTCAACGGCACAATCCCCCGCCGCCACAAAATCTGATAACGCAACCGTACGAACATCACCACAATCCAGGGATGTCATAACATACGTTTCGCCATTTTCAATCGCATTTAACGCACAATCTGCAAAACGCGCGGCCAAAATCCGGTCGGACGCAACCGTATCCCCCGCCCTTTGCATATGTTCCGGAAAGGCGGTACGATTGGCAATCCCCGCCGCCGTCAATTTTCGCGCAATCATATCCGCTGGTCTGCCCGAATGCCCCCGCAAAGAAATACCTTCGGCAACAATAATTATACCATAATCCATCGCAGAATCCTTGATATGCCGCACCAAATTATCCACATCAAATTTAATCTCGGGGATTAATATAGCCGTGGCCCCAACCGCCACACCGGCATACAACGCCAACATCCCACAATCACGCCCCATGGCCTGGACGACAAACCAACGATGATGGCTGCGTGCGGTCATCATCAACTGATCACAATAAGAAGTTAATTGTTGCACCGCGGTATCAAAGCCGATTGTCCGTGCGGTCAACGGCATATCCATATCAATCGTTTTTGGGATACATATTAATTGCAAATCACGATAAATATCACGATTTGCCCACGCCAACGACAAACTGCCATTTCCACCAATCAAAATCAACGCATCAAAATTCAGCATTTTCAAAGAATCACGCAACCGCTTATTAAAAGTCTTTAACCGTCCGGTTTCTGCCGCCGTTTCAAAGTTCAGGGCATGCACACGCCCATTGTGCAAAAAACTGCCGGCCAAACGTGCATTTTCAATCGGCAACAACATATCATTTAATTGGATTACGGCCGGTGGTGTCACAGATAATCCATCTGTCCCATCCAAAATTCCCCAAACCTGCCAACCACGCAAATTTGCACCACGCATAATCCGCTGAATAACCGTATTTAACCCACTGCAATCCCCACCTGTGGTCATAATTCCAATTTTTTTCATAAAATCTCTCCATATTCCGGCAAATTATACCACAAATAAATTGACAAAGAAATATTATTTGGAATAATTTGTCCAAACTAATAACAAACTATTTTTTTCAGGAGTTTTGTATGTCTAAGAAAAACAACATGGGTCAAACCAAACGTTCAACCGACGATTTAATTAATGATGCAATTTCGCAACAGAACGATTGGTTGGAAAATCGTCGCGAATACACACGCGGATTTTTAAAATCTTTAAATTTATTCGCACGCCCATCTGAAAAAAAGACAGAAACACAAAAAATCGAAGATTCCGCATCAAAATCTGATAAAAAGAACAAACTAAAATCATATTGGTTTCCGATTGCATGTGCCTTTATTGTTATATTCATTGCAATATGGGTTATGTTTATTCGCACCCCCGCGCCATCACGCATAGTTGTGGTTCCAACTATTCCTGACCCGATTATTCAACCGGTCAAGAAATTATCCGTTCCCGAATTTGACATTGTTCGCATTGACAAGACCGGAAATATAATTATTGCCGGGCGCTGGTTGCCGCATCAGAACATATCAATCATGGTAAACAATAAAATTATCGCAACCGAACGCACCGATTTTCGTGGGGAATTTGCATATACCACATCTGCACCATGGGCACCCGGCAATTATACCGTAGCCCTGCTGGGGACCGATCCCGAAGTCAAATCATCCGAACGCGTATTTTTATACGTATCTGAACACGAGGTTGCAAATTCTGTATCCCTGTTAATGACCCGCGACGGCAGCACACTGTTACAGGCCCCTGCGATTTTAAAAGACGGCGATTTATCAATTTCAAAAATAGACTATCTGGACACCGGTCGTATTGTTGTTACCGGGGACGCGTTGCCACGCCTGCGCGTATCATTGGCCCTGGATGGGAAATACATGGGCTTTGCCCGCGCATCTGATCACAAGCATTTTGGCCTGGGCGCAGATGTCGGTGACCTGGAAACGGGGCGCGAATACGAACTGGCGGTGCGCCTGCATGATGGCGACGGTCGCACGATCGCGACAATTATGCACAAATTTACCATGCCGGAAATGACGGGCGACGACGACACATATTACACCGTACGTCGTGGTGATTGTTTATGGATTATTGCACGCAACTTTATGCGCCGCGGTGTATTATTCAGCATAATTGCAGAACGCAACAACATCAGCAACCCCGATTTAATTTTTCCAAAACAAAAATTACAAATCCCGGTATCTGGAAAATAAACAAAACACATAATCTAAAAAAACAATCTCGCTGTAGCGTCAGGACGGCGGATGATGCGGGCGAAGGGAATGTATATTCCCATGTTCGTTTTCACTCCATGGGCCCCTTTCACTACGTTACGCTTCGTCCCGAACCCTCTCGTTGCCGTTGGCAACTCTGTCGGATTCTCTTCAGACGCCGCATCGCCAAAAATAAATCCGACCACAAGGGTCGGCTGTATTTTTGGTGCGGGCGAAGGGGACCGTGTTTATGCCATTTTTATGCTTTTTGGACCCTTTTTACCGCTTTTTTCCATTAAAAACATTTAAATGCCTGACACTTTGCTTGGCACTTTTCAAAAATAACGCATTTTTCGCCAAATGTAAAATGTTTTTTATTCGTCGACGGCGGGGACATCGCCAAAGTCCATGTATAATGTGGTTGGTTCATCTGGCATATCCCGTCTTAGCCGCTCCCGTTGTCCTTTAACGGTCTCTGTATAACTACCGTCATCGTGTTCAAATCCAAATACGGCCTCAACAGAATAACCTGTTATAACTTCTTCACCGACTTCATTTATTTTTCGGTTCTTTTTTAGCACACCAGACAACAGGTCGTTTGCACCGAATTTAACCTGATTTAATAAAATCGATTGTTTAAAATCATCGTCCGACATGTAAAAATCTATAATTTCACCATTATATTCGCCCTTCCATTTTAATCGTCCGTTATCATTTAATACCGGAGATATAATGGCGATAGTAGCATTTCTGTCTATCTCGGGTTCCAAATCGCCAGAATCTAACACAAATGTTCCAAATTCTTCACGAGATACGCTCGCTTGTTCTACAAATTCATTAGTGCGTTCATCCACAGATTCAACTGAAAATTTTTCAATATCATTATCTGCAACAAGATTTTTATACAATCCAGATTGTTTTTTCTTTATATCATTTTGGACTGTCGTGTTTTGAACCAATTGAGTCATACCAACGGACATTTTTTCCAATATTTGTGTTTGTTTTCGTTGTTCGTCCAATTGTAAATCTGTATTTTGTTTAATTTGTGTGGTTAATTCATTAATGTTGTTCGTATAAGATTCAATATTTTGAATTTCTGCACTTGGGGATTTTGTAAGATAGTGAACCGTTAACTCCGCCAAAACAGGCATAATATACGCAAGGAACACCCCACCTAGAATCGGATTATACTGGTATTTTAATAAATCTCGAATGCCACCTTCTGTTCGTGCAATTAATGATAACTTTAATTCGTCTTGCAAGCCCAGTGTTTCAGTAATCTGTTCTAAAATTGCGATGATTTTCGCTTCGCAAATATTTAGCACTTTAGCATCTATTTCGTGCTTGTTTTCTGGCAAATGAAAATGTATAACAATTTCGTTCAAATTTTTAACCTTTAATCGATATTGTTATAAATAGTAAAAATTCAAGATTTTTCAAGAGAATATATTGACTTGTAAATAATTACCACCCCATCCGCTGAATAAAATGCGTGATTGTGGCGGGTGAAACATCCATTATTTTAGCAACCCGGTATTTCGTCAGTCCCATATCCAGCAGTTTTTTAACCTTCTTTGTATTTCGGGACAGTTTTAGTTTCTTGGACTGTGCTGCAAATGGACGCCCCAACTTCTTACCGGTTGCACGAATCCTGTACAAAGACGCTTTTGTTCGTTGTGATATCAGGTTTCTCTCTATTTCTGCACTTACCCCAAAAGCAAATGCCATGACTTTACTCTGAATATCGTTCCCCAAACGATAATGTTCCTTTAAAGTCCAAACCTGACAATTCTTATTTAAACAAGTTTCAAGTATTCGCATTACTTCC
>JAZNXD010000035.1:0-21416 GCA_045593685.1 Candidatus Enterousia sp.
GAAAAATGAATAAGCACCGGGAATGACAAGGGGGGGGCGGGGATGACAAGGGTGGGGGGTGAAAAAAATCCCGCCGGGGCGGGATCTGGTTTAGTTTTTATGGCTTTCGTATTCTTCCTGTTCTTCGATTGTCATGGTCGCCAGGGGGCGCGCCATTAATCGACCGATGCCGATTTCTTCGCCGGAAACAACACTGAAACCATAGGTGCCGTTGGCAATGCGTTCCAATGCCGCGTTAATTTTTATTAACAATTTATTGTTGCGGTCGGACATGCGCAGGTCCATGGTTATATCCTGGTTATAGGTGGCGTTGTCGGATTCGTCGCCGACACCGACCGCTTCGGTCTTGTCCGCAAGGCGAACCGCACTTAACACGGAATCGCGTTCGTCTATTAGTTCGTCGCGCTGGGCCGTTAATACATTATAAAAGTACGCCAGGTGTTCCGGACACATATATGGTTCGGATTTTTTTGGCTTGTAATTCGGGGCCAATTTAACTGTTGTGTAATCTTGTGCTGACATTTTTTATCCCTTTAATTCCCGGACCCAGTCCAATACCGTTTCTTCGTCCATAACGCCGGTGCGTGCCGCAACCAATTCGCCATCGCGAAATGCCAAAATTGATGGAATGCTGCGAATTCCATATTTCATAGGTGTCTGACGATTCGATTCGTCAATTTCAAATTTTACAAATTTGGCATCCGTTGTCTTGTCCGATGCAGATTCAAATATCGGGCCAAACATACGGCATGGACCACACCAGGTCGCCCAAAAATCAACCAATGTTATCCCAGAACCAATCATTGATTCAAATGTTGCGTCGTTTGCATGTTGTACTGCCATGGGTGTCTCCTTTCTTTTGTTGATATTCGGCAAGAGTGTATTATAATCATCCAAAAATGCAAGAGAAATCATAAATGAATAAAATCATATACTTAGATGCCGCCGCATCGTATCAAAAATCAGATGATGTTGTCGGGGCAGAAATTGACTTTCTGCGCAATCATTATGCGAATTCGGGGCGCGGCGTGTGTGAACGCGCCGTGTTGGTCGATAATATGGTGATGGGCGCACGTGAACGGGTCGCAGCCATGATGAACACCACGGCGGAACATATTGTGTTTACGTCGGGAACAACCGATGGTATGAATCAAATTGCACGTATGTTGAATCTGAACCAGGATTCGATTGTGGCGGTGTCTGATTTGGATCATCACAGTGCACGGTTGCCCTTTGCAATGACGGGGGCAAAAATTGCGGTCTGTCCGTTGGATGAAAATTATGATTTCGATGTGGATAATATCCCGTGGGCCGATGTGGTGGTTATAACCGCAATGTCTAATGTCTTGGGGCGGGCCCAGGATGTCGCCAAAATTGTGGCGTGTGCACGTGAAAAAAATGCCGATGCGATTATTGTTGTCGATGCCGCACAATTTGTCGTGCATGAAAAAATTGATGTCTTGGCATGGGGGGCGGATTTTGTCTGTTGGTCGGCACATAAAATTGGTGGCGATACGGGGTTGGGGGTAATGTATGTCAAAAACCCAAAACTGTGGCGACCGGTAAAGTTTGGCGGGGGGATGGTTAACAGAATCTGTGGGGATGATATTTCGTACAGTTGCGCCCCCGAAATATTCGAGGCGGGAACATTACCACTGACACAAATTGCGGGATTGGGGGTGGCGATTAATCATCTGGAACAAAACAGACCCGTTTCGAAACTGATTCAATATATGTATGATGAATTGGTGGGGCAAAGACGTATAAAAATATTGTCGCATCGTGATGCGGCGATGTTGACGTTCGTTGTTGATGATATGCATGTGTTGGATGTTGGCGCGTTGTTGGGGGCGCGGGGCGTATGTGTGCGTGTGGGAAATATGTGTGCAACATGGATACATAATCGGCTGGGGGTGCCGGGGTCTGTTCGCGTTTCTGTGGGGGCATATAATACAATCGATGAAGTTAAACAGGCGGTTAAATATATAAAAGATATTGTAAAATGAATTTTTCCAAAGATGATATTATTGAACAATTAAAAAAAGTTTATGACCCGGAAATCCCTGTGAATATTTGGGATATGGGACTGATATATAATATAGATATGTCGGCGGATGCGGTGCGGATAAAAATGACTTTTACCAGCCCAACGTGCCCCATGATGGAAGAATTAATGCAACAGGTTTATGATGTTGTGCGGGCTGTGGTTGGGGATGTGCCCGTGTATGTGGATTTGGTTTGGGACCCACCATGGGATTTGTCGCGTATGTCGGATGCGGCGCGACTGGAACTGGATTTGGTAAATCAGGGGTGGTAAAAATGACGTATTTGGAAATGAAGCGACTGTTGTCGATTTGTGATGATGCCGCCCAAAAGTTAGAATTGGTTATGGATTTTGGAAGGCGCCTGGCAAATGTGCCGGATGGGGCCGTGTGCAGTGAAATTGTGGGGTGCGCTTCGTTCGTGGAAATTTGTCGCGCAGGTGATAATTTCTATGGGCGTGCCGATTCGGCGCTGGTGCGTGGAATATTGGCAATATTGTTGGCAATGGTGGATGGAAAAAGCCCCCAGGAAATAAAAAAAATTGACATCGCACAAGAGTTTGCGGAACTGAACCTGGTGTTGGGGGCCGGGCGGTTAAATGGTGTAAATTCTATGATTCGTTTTTTGCAAAATTTATGATAAAATGCCATGCATATAGGGGGCGGGATTTATGCACGACGATGAAAAAATGTTTCATATCGGGGTTTGGACACTGGGGACGGTGTTGCTGATTACTGTGATGTTACAGGTGTGCTTTCGAACGCAGACCCGCCAGATAAATCGTGTGCGTCGTGATATTATTGAAACACAACAGAAAATTGCCGTGGCCGAGGCTAGCTTTGCATCATTGGTTCGCCCCGAAGTTTTGCGTAATATGGTTGTTAGTGTTCTGCCCAAGGTCGAAGGTGTGGGATTCCACAAGTCTGTGGCTGTTGCAGATTTGCCAAACAGGGAAGGGGTATAATGTTCGAAGTTGGACGGGATATCTTTAAACATGGTTTCAGCGGTATGCGTGGCAACGTCGTCGCCAGAAAACGATTGGGTATCGTTCATGCGGTGTTTTTGTGTGCCTTTGTTTTGTTTATAGGGCGGACTTTGCAGTTGGGAATCCAGGGGACAGACAGATCGCGTTTGGCCGGTGCCGATGGCGAGTGGATGGTGCATCGCGCAGATATTGTTGATAGAAATGGTGATATCTTGGCGAAAAATGTTGCGTCGGGACATATTATTTTGCGAAATCGCGCCGTGCGACCCCAGGATAGAGAGGCCGTTGCACAGACCATACATGAAGCGTTGCCGTATGAATATTCTTTGAGTCAGGCAATAGAACTGGTCAATTCGGGGGCACGATTTAGGTACCTGAAAAAATATGCCAGTGATAAACAACGTGAAATTATTCAAAAGGCGCGATTGACCGGGTTAGAGGTCGAAAAAATTCAAACGCGCAGATATCCAAAACGCAGATTGTTTTCGCATGTGGTCGGTTTCGCAGGGGAAGATGGGCGCGGACTGGAAGGGGCAGAACGCGTGTATGATGAATATTTGCGCGAAAACAAAGATCCTTTGCGGCTAAGTGTGGATTCGCGTATACAATCTGTATTCTATGAACAGTTGTCGTTTGCAATGCAGAAATATCAGACCAAGGCCGCAATGGGCATGTTGATGAATTCGCGTACGGGGGAAATTATCGCAATGGTGTCTTTGCCGGACTTTGATCCGGAAAACCTGCGGGCCGATCCGGTGGCAAATCGTACCTTTAAACCAATGCGCAGTGTGTTTGAATTGGGGTCTATATTTAAAATATTCAATACGGCCTTGGCGTTGGAAAATGGTATAGAACCAACAAAGGAATATTATGTCGCAAAGCCTTTTCCCATTTATGATAAAAATGGCAGGATTGCAAAAAAAATTACCGATATTCGCAGTTTTAAGCCGCCACGCCCCAGTATTAGTGTCGAAGAAATTATGATTCATTCGTGCAATGTGGGCAGTGCCCAAATCGCACTGGAATTGCCCGATGGGGCGCAAAAGGAATTCTTTGAACGGTTGCATATGGATAAAGCGTTGAATCTGGAATTTGGGCGCACCGAAAACAGTATCCCGCAACGTAAGTGGGGACCTGTTGAACGGGCAACCGTCGCATACGGCCAGGGATATGCCGTAACGCCAATGCACCTGATGTTGGCGGTAAATGCGGTGACCAATGGTGGTATTTATATTTATCCAACGTTGCAAAAACGCAGTGTTGGTGTTGTACGCGGGGAACGTGTCTTGGCAGATGAAATTTCCGCAAAATTACGTCCGATTATGTTGCGCGTTGCCGAAGAAACCAGTGGTAAACAGGCCAGGGTGGCCGGTATCCAAATCGGTGGAAAAACGTCGACCGCAGAAAAATATACAAATGGTAAAATTGATAATAAACGTAATGTTACCGCGTTTGTGGGAATCTTTCCCGCGCATGCGCCGCAATATACGATTATGGTTGTGCTGGATGAACCGCATGGAACCAAGGAATCTTGGGGGTGGAGAACCGCCGCATGGAACGCAGTGCCGACAACGGGTAAGATTTTAAACAGTATACTGCCGTTGCTATTTGAATAAATTTGAATTATAATATCTTTGATAATAAAAAAAAAGAGTAGTGCGTGAGAAAGATAGTGGAAAAATCCATGCTGGGGAAAGCATGGGTGATGGAAAATGATGTTTTTGATGGTAACAGGGGTTTGATAAAAAATATTTTGCGCGGACGTGGAATAGAAACAGACGCAGATGTTAAAAGTTTCTTGAATCCCAGTATCAAGGAATATATGCCGGATCCAAGTGTCTTGATGGATATGGATCGGGCGGTGCAGGTTATTGCCGATGCCATACAAAATAATCAAAAAATTGCGATTTATGGTGACTATGATGTCGATGGTATTACATCCACTGCAATTATGGTCAAGTATTTGCGTGCGGTTGGCGCCGATGTTATATGGCATCTGCCGACACGTGAAGGTGAAGGTTATGGTTTGAATAACCAGGCCATTGATGAAATTGCCGATTTAGGTGCGGGGTTATTGGTTACGGTTGATTGTGGTATTTCCGGAATTGACGAGGTTGCACATGCGCACAATCGGGGATTGCGTGTTGTTGTTACCGACCATCATTCGCCCGATAATCTGATGCCCGATGCGGATGCGGTTGTTAATCCAAAACGCGTGGATGATACATCGGGATTGACGTATTTGGCCGGTGTTGGTGTCGCGTTTTTAACGTTGGTTGCATTGAATCGCGAATTAAAAAATCGTGGTGTTGGTTTGGATAATTCCGAATTAATGAATTATATGGATTTGGTGTCGCTGGGGACCATATGCGATACAATGCCGTTGGTTGGGTTAAATCGTGCCTTTGTGGCGACGGGGTTAAAGGTGTTGGGATTGCAACAGAACCTGGGGGTGCGGGTGTTGATGGATGTGGCCGGGATAAAAAAGCCGTCTGTTTATGCGGTGGGATTTGCACTGGGGCCACGGTTAAATGCGGCGGGAAGATTGGATTCTGCAACGCCGGCATTGGAATTGTTGTTGACGGATAATCCCCTGATTGCACGGGACTTGGCGGAAAGGTTGCATCAAATGAACCAGGAACGCATAGATATTCAAAATGCAATAATGTTGTGTGCGTGTGATATGGCGCAAAAATGCTGTGAATCCGGACAGTGCAGTTTGTTTGTTTGTGGTGATAATTGGCATGGTGGTGTCATGGGAATTATTGCCGGACGGTTAAAGGATAAATATAATTTGCCGTCATGTGTGGCAACGCGTGCCGATGGTATGATAAATGGGTCGGGGCGATCGATTGCAGGTATTGATTTGGGTAAGATTATTCATGATGCGCTGGCCGCTGGGATTGTCAGCGAAGGTGGGGGACATGCGGCGGCGGCGGGATTTTCTTTGCCGGTGGAAAACGAAGAAGCGTTTTGTAAATTCTTGGAAGAAGCGGTCAAAGAACAGTTGCATGGTGAAAGACCCAGCCCAGAAGTTTTTGTCGATGCGGAAATTGATGCGGCGGCGGCAAATATGCGATTGGTAAAACAGTTGGATGCATTGGAACCATTTGGCCAGGGAAATCCAGAACCGATGCTGGTTTTGCGTGGTGGACAGTTGCGTCATGCATCTGTTATGGGGAACGGTGGGGCGCATTTGCGTGGCAGTGTGCTAACAAGTGCGGGGACAAATTTGGCCTTTGTTGGATTTAATTTGGTTGGAACGGCCGTTGGTAATTTTTTACTGGACGATGCAAACACAAATACTACAATAAAGTTGTTGGGCCGATTAAAGCAGAACGAATATAACGGACGGGTCAGTGCGCAATTCTTTTTAGAAGATGTGGCAATATAAAAAAGTTAGATATGGAACAGAAGATAAACGAATTTTTTGAACGTGTAAAAAATGCCAAGTCGATTGCAATTATGGGACATAAAAATCCCGATGGTGATTCTTTGTGCAGTGTATTGGCATTGGCGCATTTAATAGAAGATAATTTTGGTGTTTCGCCGGTGTGCACATATGATGGTAATATTCCGGATGCGTTGGATTATGTGCCGTTGCGTTCGCGTATAAAATATTTTGAACGCGTTGATACACAGATGCAATATGACCTGGCGATTGTGATGGATTATGGAAATCAGGCCCATATTGGTGGACCGCGACCGATTGTAGATAATGCAAAATTTGTTATAGAAATTGATCATCACAAAAATGATAACAATGTTGGGACGCTGTGTATAAATGATGAAAATGCACCTGCGACGGCTGTGTTGGTGTATAAAATTATGCGGGCCGGTGGATTGTATATGGATTCGCGTACGGCGGATTTGCTGGCGTTGGGGATTTTGACCGATACGGGCAATTTTAAATTTGTGCGCAGTGGTGATGCATTGCGAATAATGGCCGATTTGGTTGATTCGGGGGTTAATATTCGTAATTTAATCGAATTAATGCAGAACAAACCACGCAAGGCAGTTCAGTTAGAGGCGCGGACAACCGCAAATGCAGAATTCCTGTATCATGGAAGGTTGGCTTTGGCGACGATTGAAAAGAAGGATTATAAGTACCTGGATGGACGTGGTGAAATGGTGTTAAATTTGCTGGGGCAGATTCAGGGGGTGGATTATGTTGTGTTGTTGAAAGAACAAAAGCCCGGACAGATAGGTGTTTCTATTCGCAGCCGCAGAAAGGCAATAGATCATATTGCGGTCGCGTTGGGGGGCGGTGGGCATGAACGGGCCGCCGGTGCGATTGTACGGGACAGCCTTGAAAATGTGCGTGCCCAGGTTGTTGCATTGTTTAAGGGGGAATAAGATGAAGAAAATTCTGATTGCGTTTTGTTCAATTATGTTTTGTGTCGCCGCATATGCGGGCGTGGATGCAAAGTTGGTGACAAATGCGGAAAAATATTTGAATTCTATTACGGGGTTAAATGGACAATTTGTTCAAACCGCCAATGGCAAGCAGCAATCGGGACAGTTTTCGATGTTGCGTCCGGGGCGTGTTCGTTTGGATTACGACAATATGCCGGTACAACTGATTTCCGATGGCCAGGATTTGTATTTCTTTGATAAGTCCCTGGATCAGATTACAACCGTTCCAATCACCAGTACTCCGGCCGGAATTTTGGTGCGTAAAAATGTCGATTTGAAAAATGCGGACATTAATGTTGTCGAGACAATAGATTATAAAAATTCCTTTGCATTGAAATTGAATTTGCGTGGCCAGGAGGGTTTGGGGTATATGACGGTTGTCTTTGATAAAAGCCCGGTGAAATTAAATTCTTGGACGGTGGTTGATGCCACAGGTGCCAGTACGGATGTTGTCTTTCGTGGATTAAAAGAAAAAACAAATTTTGGAAAAAATTATTTCCAAATTCAGCGCCATAAAACAATCAGCACCAGTGGCGGTGATGAATACTATGATTAATATAAATGTTTGGAATTAGTTGGGCAGAATTTTTTGTGATATTGTTGGTGGCCGTGTTGGTTGTGCCGGCACGTTTGTGGCCCGATGTTGCGCGATTCCTGGCACGGTTGGTAAATGCGGTGCGTCGCGTTATGTGGAAAATTTCAGATGTGTCAGAAAATTTAAAACAACAAATTGATTTAGAAAAACCAATAGATGACCTGATAAAAAATACAACGGATGATGTGTTAGATTCTTTTTCTGATGTTATCCCGGGCAAGAAAAAAATGCCGAAAAACGTGCGTAAAGGGGCAAAAAAATGAAGCAGATGACCCTGATGCAACATTTTTCAGAATTGCGTCGACGTATTTTGTGGACGGCAATGATATTTGTGATTTGCTTTGTCGTGGGGTGGTATATTGCACCATATTTGCAACAATTTTTGACGGGGCCCCTGATGGCTATTTGGCCGGATGGGGAATTGCTGTATACAGGGTTGTCTGACGGGTTGATGATTCAATTTTCTTTGGCGGGGTTGTTCGCATTGGTTGTGATTTTGCCTGTGGTGCTGTGGCATGTGTGGGCTTTTGTTGCGCCGGGATTGAAAAAGGGTGAACGTAAAATTATTTGGCCTTTGTTATTTGCGGCGCCATTACTGTTTCTGTTGGGGGCGGGTTTTGCTTTTTATTTCTTGTTTCCGGTTGTGTTTAAATTCTTTGTTCAATTAAATCAGGCCGCGCCGGTGCCCGCCATATTGATGCCGGTGGCGCGCGATTATTTAAGCATGGCAATAGGATTGATGAAAGTTTTTGGCGTTGCTTTTCAGTTGCCTTTGGTGTTGGTTTTATTGAACAGAGTGGGGGTGTTGTCACGTGACAGGGCAATACAAATGCGAAGATATGTTATTGTCGGAATTATTATTGTCGCCGCGATTTTGACGCCGCCGGATGTTGTTTCACAAATTATGTTGGCGATACCAATGTGGTTGTTGTTTGAAATTAGTATTTTATTTATGCGTCGTGATTGATTTTGTGTTATAATGTAATCATGAAAAAAATCATTGTGATTTTTGTTGCCCTTTTGTTCACGCAAACTGCGTGTGATTTACAGCCCAAAATTTCATCTTTGCCGGATTCTGTGGGGGATTTTATTTCTGCGCGTTATCCAACGCTGTTGGCGGACCCGAATACCAGTCCGGAAATTTATAATTCGGCGGCGGCGGACTATGGTGTATATGCTTCGCCCGAATTGTACGGCAGGTATGAAAATAACGACTATGTCATGTATGCATCGGTTGACGATTATGTTGTGCCACCACAGGTGTCAGAATATGTCGCGGCGGCGGATGCCGATATGGGCGGGGTGATTGCTGAGACGGGGGTGGAAACGGCGGATGATATCTTGGTTGTGCCGACGTATAAAGATACCGGTGTGCGCGCGGATGCGGAAAAAAGTGCGGATGAGGGTACTGTATTGGAAGTAAATAAGCCGAAAGCCGGGGTTAAAACTGTTACGCGTGTAGAATTAAGCGAGGTTCGTGTTGTGCCGGGGGATACTTTGTATTCTTTGTCGCGAAAATATTCTGTGCCGGTTAATGATTTGGCGGTGATGAATAATTTAAAGGCGCCCTTTAATTTGGTCGCAGGACAAAAAATTCGTGTGCCGGATTTGACGGATGCCCGGACGGTGGAAAATGTCGTCGTGAAGAAAAAAGAAAATTCAAAAACATCCCAGATTTCCAGCGTAGACAAGACGAAAGTGACTGAAAAAAAGATAGAGAAAACTGAAAAGGGCAAGGTGGCGGATAAGGCGCCCGACACCACGAAAAATAAGACAACCACAGTCGCCCAGACCAAAAAGATTTCTTCGGATCCAACAAAGAAACTGCCCAAGATTGCGGCGCGATCTTCGTCAAAGTTTTCATGGCCGGTGCGTGGGAGGATTTTGTCCGATTATGGTGCGAAATCAAATGGGTTATTTAATGATGGAATAAATATTTCTGCATCGCGTGGAAGTAATGTTTTGGCCGCAGAAAATGGTGTGGTTGCATATGCCGGGAACGAGGTCAAGGGTATGGGAAACCTGGTGATAATTCAACATGATGGCGGTTGGATGACGGTGTATGCGCATATGGATTCCATGGTTGTGCGTCGCGGTGCGCGGGTTAAAGTCGGACAAAAAATTGGAACCGTCGGAAAAACAGGCAAGGTTGAAACGCCGCAATTACACTTTGAAATTCGCAAGGGAACACGGGCGTATAATCCAACGTCTTATCTAAAAAAATAATTTTACCCCACATAGTGGGGATTTCTTTTATGAATATTGTCAAATCATAATTTTTCTTTTCGCGTGGTAAAATTTGTTTTATCCAAGGGGGAAAATATATGAAAAAAATAATTTTTATTTTATGTGTTTTGTTGGCCGTGCTGTTGATTGCATGGTTTGTTGCGTATATGCATAAATCACCAATCGTTGAAAATGTTGGTTATCAGGCATCGAATCGCGATGCGCAAATTGTAATCTATGATATAGAAGATTTGGAAATGCAGGCGCGTGAAATTATCCCACAGGGGGGATTTGATTATATTCGTGGGGGTGCGGAAACAGAACAGACAATGATGCGTAATATTTCTTCGTTTGATAATGTGGATATTGTGCCACGTGTGTTGACCGGTGTGGTTGATCCGAATATTACAACAACGATACTGGGGGTGGAAATTTCTTTGCCTGTTATTGCTGCGCCGGCGGCGGCACATGGGTTGGCACATGTTTCGGCCGAGGCCGGAACCGCGCATGGCGTGGCCGCAGCGGGGACTATTATGAGTGTAAGTAATTATGCCAGTTCCAGCCTTGAAGATATTGCCAAGGCGGGACGTGGTGCACCACAATGGTTTCAGTTGTATCTGAGCAAGGATGAAGACTTTAATAAGCAGATTATCAAAAAGGCCGAAGATTTGGGTTATGTGGCGATTATTTTAACCGTGGATGCGCCGGTTGGTGGAAATCGTATTGCGGATTTACGAAATAACTTTAAGTTTCCACTGGAATTGCCAAATGTTGCCAAGAAAAGTGTTAAGACCAAGGGGCAGGGAATCAGCAAGATTTTCGCCGCATCAAAAAATGATTTGACGCCGTATGATGTAATGTGGGTGAAATCTGTGACACATTTACCGGTCATTGTCAAAGGGATTCAACATCCCGATGATGCAGAATTGGCCATATGGGCAGGTGCAGATGCGATATGGGTGTCCAATCATGGTGGACGCCAGTTGGATGGGGCACCGGGGGCTTTTGAAATGTTGCCCGAGATTGCAGCGCGTGTAAATAAACGCGTGCCAATTATTTTTGACAGTGGTATTCGCCGTGGTCAACATATATTCAAGGCCATCGCCAGTGGGGCGGATGTTGTTGCAATCGGGCGGCCCGTTATTTATGGACTGGCGCTGGGGGGATGGCGCGGTGTGGTTGATGTGTTTGATTATTTGAAGCGGGATTTACGTCGTGTTATGACCCTGGCCGGGGCGCAGAATATTGAAGATATAAAAAATATAGATTTACGGCCAAGATGTGTGCCTGTTGTGGATGGGGGATTATAAAAACTTGCATTTTATAAAAAAAAGGATATAATTAGCGCGCTGATAAGAAAAAAATCGGTTTTGGATGCGTAGCTCAGTTGGTAGAGCAACTGACTCTTAATCAGTGGGTCCAGGGTTCGAGTCCCTGCGCGTCCACCATAGTTCACGGTCACAGATGTGGCCGTTTTTTATTTGTTGCGTACAAGAAAAAAATCCCAGAAATCATGCGTATACACCAGGGATTCATACCTATGCATTTTTTTGTTTAGTGCTGATAGAATTAAAGCGTTGACATGAAACAAAAACATAAAATACAAAAAGGAGAAGAAATGAAAAAATTAGCAATATCGGCGTTGGCGGTGTTGATTGCATGCCCGGCTTTTGCAGGGATTAATCATCCGGATCAGGGCAGCAGTTGGCAAATGTGGGGGATGGATCCTTATGTTGGCCTGAGAGGTGGTATGAGTTATTCAAACCTGAATTATAAATATAATGGTCATAAGGAAGCCATGACAGATTTTATCTTTCAGGGTCGTGCCGCTTTGGGTTTAGAAGTATGTGATACAGTTCGTTCGGAAATCGAATGGTCTTATTTCGGCAAATTGTCAGATTCTGAACGCTTTGGCAGTGTGGGCAGTGTAGATGTCGAAGCAAAGATGCAGACATTGTTGTGGAACAATTATATGGAATTTGGCGCATATAAAATTGTTCGTCCATTTGTAGGTGTTGGTGCGGGTATCGCAATGACGGATGTGGAACGTCATGGAACATTGGTGCCACGTCACAGCAAGGACGAGACACGTTTCTCGGCAATGGGGACATTGGGCGTAACATTTGATATGGAGCGCTTTGCGGTTGATTTGGCCGCACGTTATACCTATGTTGATATTAACTCTGGTTTGCATAACTTTGGTGGTGATATCGGCATCAGATTTATGTTCTAGGACAGAAAGAAATCTGGATAAAGACGCCCCGGTTGGGGCGTTTTTTGTTGACCAAAATTATTTAAAAAATTATAATGCGACGGTTTTAAAAGAAGAATTAACAACGTGCAGTGCCAATAAGTCCAGTTGATGGCACTGTTTTTTTTTGAACATATACAGGAGAAATATTATGAGTTCAATACATCATTTGCCACCGCAAAACTTTAAAGAAGCAATCATTTCAGCAATACCAAATTGCACAACTATGCTGTTGGGGATGATGACTTTGAATTTATGGATTTATGGTCATTTGACCCTGGAAAATTTTTGTGCGGCGTTTGTGCCGATGTATTTAACGGCCTTTTGCTTGGATTTTTTTATTGTCGGATCAATGGTAATGCGAATCGTTAAAAGATTTGACATTATGAAATATATGCCACTGATGCGTGTTGGTTTGATGGCAACGATATTAACCGGTTTGGCGCCAGTTATTGAAACGGGGTATTTGCCGGGGGCACCGCAATATTTATTGGCTTTGCCGCGTAATTATATAGTTGCATTATTGTTACAGGTTTTTGTTGCATATCGCCTTGGGATGATGGTGTTGGGGAAATATAGACGAATTAAGGCAAGTGTTAATGTCGCTAAATAAAGAAAATCCCCAAAATGGGGATTTTTTATATCAGTTTTGCAATCGCAAGTTTGTTTAAGAAACCTTCTTCAATTCCGCTTAGTAAAGAATTTAGACCTTCGTTTGTTTCATCGTCGTTTTGCAGTTCTTCCAGGCGCGATATTATTTTCTCGCATGATTTTACCAAATCGCGATTGATGTATTTCGCATTTAATATATCAGATTTAAAAATGTCTTTTTCATCGTTTGCCATAAAATATGTTTCTGCGATTGCATCAACCCATGTGTCGATATCTTCGGCCAATCTGTCAAACATAAGATGTTTTGAATAATTGTCTGTGGACCAATGATTTAATTTACAGGCATATTTAAAGGCGATTAAGTTTTGCATCAGTTCGTACATAGTATTTTCCCCCTTGGTTGATTGGTGCAGATTAAAGATATCAGTTTGCATAAAATATGTTACAGGATTGTAATCAAAAGTTGTCTGTACGCATGAAATCCGGCGTTTTTGGGAATTCAAACCTGGGGCAATTTTAATGCTTTTAGTGTAAAGTATGTCTGTGTAACCATAAAGGAGAAACATATGAAAAACGTAAGTAAAAAAATGTTAACATTTGCATCTTTGATGGGGGCGGTGGCGCTGTTGTCGGGGTGCATGATGGAATGTCCCGCAAAAAAGACGCATCACAAGAAAGCGATGCATCACCCCCAACCGGTTGAGGTTATCGAATCGGATACCATTGTTGTGTATCAGACATATGAAAATGCAGATGTAAATTCTGTATATGCAAAAATGTATACGCACAGCAGTCGTGGTGGTGAATCCAAGATGGGGCATATTAAGTTCAAAGAAACAGATAATGGTTTAAAGATGACCGTTGATTTGAAGGACATGCGCCCGGGCGTTCAGTACCATGTAAAAATGTATCAATGCGGTTCATGCTATAATGATGCAAAGTGCTGTAACAATGCCAAGTTGTTAAATGTTCAGTTGCCTATGTTGCAAACTGGGATGAGTGGTCGTTTGAATCAGACTTATATGATTCAGGGCTTGAACGCAGGCCAGTTGGAAGGCGCAAATATCTATCTGGAACGTGATGGTGGATACAAGGCCGGATGGGGCATACTAGAAAAATAATTTTCTTTAATAATTTGTCATAACGATAACACCCCTGAGGGGGTGTTTTTTGTTGTGAAATTTATGATGGATGCTAGTATGATGGGAAATGAAACCTATATTTGCCTTTTTGATGATTTGTTGCCTGCCGATTATGGGGTGGTGTGGCGATTTGGTAAATGCTGATGTGTGGTATGGTGATAGATATATAAATTCAGATTTGATTATTGGGGCGGATGTGGTCTATGCGCCCGATTCGTTACATGTTACAGAAACCGTCAATCTGGAAAATAATGGTGAATTAAAAACGGATATTTTTCTGTGTGATCGTTGTGATTTGTTCATAAAGAATCGTGGGGCGATAGATTCTAATTTTTATCTGGGTGAATCTGCACGACTGGTTCAGGTTGTGTCTGGTTATGCCGATATAGTTCCCGGTGATTTTATGGTGCCGTATTCTGTAATGATTGATGGCGCGGATGGGGTGCCGTTGGCGCATGTGGCGGCATTGGCAAGTGGGGCAGATAGGGTCATATTGAAAAATTCAATCTTGGATGTAAATGGTTTTGTTGTTGGAACAGATATGCCCGTATCGATTGAAGGTGATGTGATATTTAAAATTGATAACTGGGGCGACCTGTATGATGTTGTGTTCATGAAAAATGTATCGGGAAGTGGTACTGTGCGTGTGTTGTCGGATAATGCGGACAGATTGTTTTCAAATGTGGCATATGTTCGTGATGGAAATTTGGTTTTTACACGTATGCGTGAAACAGATTATTCGAAAATCTTTGGTGATGATTTGGGTGTGTTCCTGGATTTGCTGCGTATATGCGATGAAAATGATAAATTGATTTTGGCATTGGATGGTGCCAATGATATGAAAGGTTTATATGATGTTATGGGCAAAAGTGTTCGATTAAATCCAAATGCGTTATTGAATTTGATGCGCGCCGTGGGCAGGGTGGTGGCACATGATTTTAATTATTCAGATGGTGTTGTGCTAAGTCCGATATTCGGGTGGGGTGATGATTTTCATGTGTGGGGATTAAATATTGGATATTTTGATGGTTTCGCCGAAAACGGTCGGTGGGGGATGGTTTTACACGTCGGTAATATTGATTATGAATCTGATGTGGATGTGTTTTCAGGAATCTTTTATGGTGCCGGTTTGGTGGCAAAGTATGATTTTGAAAACAATTTATTTTTGCACGGAACCGCCGACTTTGTACGGTATGCCATGGATATAGATTATGCTTTCTATGATAATAATGTTGTTGAGTCACCATCGGGTGATGGTATTCGTATGCGGGCGGATATGGGCTATAAATTGGATTTTGCCGATTCGTTTTTATTGAGTCCTTTCATAGGTGTCGAGGTGGGCAGAAACGATATCGCCTTTTATGACAAAAAATGGATTGATGCGCATGTTGGATTAGATGTCGGATATAATTACGACATGCTGGGGATAAAGTATAATTATAATCTTGGGGTAAATGCGAATATAAATTCAGAATTTGAAGTTCTGGGGCGTATTGGATTTTGGGCAGATGCGGATATGTTGGGTGGTGGTATCGCCGCCGGCGTTATATCCATGTCGGATATTATTGCATATAAATTATCGATAGATGCGTGTGTGAAATTTTAATCGATAAATTTTCCACGCAGACATGCTTTGTTGGCATCTGTGATGATAATGTCCGTCAAAACGGGTGCGTTGTCACGGTGTGCGACAATACATGGTTGCATGTATGGGGTGCGATATATCAGGTGACGTCCGGTTTTGTCGGGCCCTTCTAGCAGGCAGGAAAGCGTCTTGTCTATGCATGATATGTTGAATTCACGTTGGACTTCGTTAAGATAGGTGTCCAGTTTCGCCAGGCGTTCTGACTTTATGTTTTCCGGTATTTGGTCGGGCATTAGTGCGGCGCCGGTATGTGGGCGTGGTGAATACTTAAATGAATACGAGTTTATATATTTTATTTGTTTGGCAATTTGCATCGTTTGTTCAAAATCCGAATCGGTTTCACCCGGAAAACCAACAATGAAGTCAGATGATATTTGAATGTCAGGACGTGCCGCTTTTAATTTATTTATGATGTCGCAGTATAATTCCAAACTGTATGGGCGGTTCATGCGTTTTAATACATTTGGGGCGCCACTTTGGATTGGCATGTTTAAAAACGGTAACAGTTTTGGTTCAGTTTTGAACATGTCAATCAGGTCGTCTGTCATTTCGGTTGGATAACTGGAAGTAAAGCGTATACGCATGATTTCCGGGATTTTTGCCGTTTCACGTATTAGGTCAGACAGGCGATATGTATTGCCATTTTCGTCGGTAAATTTGTATCCGTTTACATTTTGTCCCAAAAAGCAAATTTCAATCGCACCGGTTTTTGACGCGTGGATGGTGTCGCGTATTACCGATTCAAAGGAACGTGAAATTTCGCGACCGCGTGTATATGGAACAATGCAATATGTGCAACAATGATTGCAGCCTTCCTGGATTGGGATATATGCAACGCGTGGTGAAGTTTCCATCTGGGGCAGGGAATCAAATTTTTCCAGCCCGCCCAAATCAATATTAAATAAACGCGAGTCTGGGTTGCCTAATATTTCGGGCAGTTTGTGGTAACTTTGTGGCCCCAGGACAAAGTTTAATTCGGGAATTCGACGAAAAGCATCTGCGCCCGATTCGCGTGCGACGCAACCAACAATTCCAAACAGGGCAGAGGGCTTTTTTGCGCGTCTGATACGCCCCAGGGCCGAAAAAACTTTATCTGTTGCCTTGGCACGAACGGCGCAGGTGTTTAAAATAATAATATCTGCGTCTGCGACGTTGTTTGTTTGGGCCATGCCATGATGTTCCAGCATTGTGGCAATACGCCAACCGTCGTATACGTTCATTTGACAACCAAAGGTTTGGATAAAGAATTTCTTCATGTTTGTTCTATTTGCGTTTTGTGTGTTCGCTGCGTAATTTTTTTATGATTTGGGTTTGTTTTGCGCCGTATGCACGTAACATATGTCTTTTTCGATATTGGTCGTTGCGTTTCTGAATTTTGGCCCGGGATTCAAAGGCGGCCATTTCGCGCAGGATGTGAACCATATCATATATTTCATATGTCATATTATTTTCCCTTGATCTTTTGGGCGTCCAGCATGCGTTTTTTTGCGGCGGATATTTTGTTTGCCCATTTTAACGCAGGTTGTCTGATTGGTGTGTGTGTTTGCTTGATTGGACCCGTTGGCTTTACTTTTTTTGTTACATCTTTTGGTGAGGTGACTTCGCCTTCTGGGAAAACCTCTAATTCGACCAGGCCGTATTCCAGGCCAGTGATGCAGTCATTTTTTGTTATGCCAATAACCTTGATTGTTTCTTTCTTTGCCATTTTTTTATCCTTTCTTTATGCTAATTTATTACGTAAAATTTCGTTCACAACGGCCGGATTTGCGGTGCCACCGGTTTTCTTCATGACCCCCCCAACAAAGAAGCCCAGCAGTCCAACCTTGCCAGATTTGTATTGTTCAACCTGGGATGGATTTGCCGCGATTACTTCATCAACAATCTTTTCGATTGCGCCGGTGTCGGTCATTTGCTTCATGCCGAATTTGTCGGCAATATCACGCGGTGTGCCCGATTCGCCATCCAGCATTTTTATAAAGATTTCTTTGGCCTGTTTGCCGTTGATTGTGTTTTCGGCAACCATATCAACCAGTTCGGCCAAATCAGATGGTGTGATAATGCGCATGTTATCCACAATACCCGATTTTTCGTTTTTGACGTCCCAATTTTCTGGGTGCGCGAACAATTCAGAAATCATCCAGTTGGCGACACCCTTGGCGCGTTTTTTGTCGCCGTTTACAGATGCGTCATACCAATGTGATATATCGGTGCTTTCGGTCAGGCGTGTGGCATCATATTCAGACAGCCCGAATTCATGCGTATAGCGCGCGCGTGTCGCAGATGGTAATTCCGGCATGTTCGCGCGTATGCGTTCAATTTGTTCGTCTGTGATTTCGATTGGTAACAGGTCCGGATCCGGGAAATAGCGATAATCCAATGCGTCTTCTTTGCTGCGCATTACGGATGTTGTGCCGTCGCCCTGGTGATAGCGCATCGTGTCCTGGGAAACGGTGCCACCGTTTTCATATGCTTCGATTTGACGGCGGGCCTCAAACTCGATGGCGGATTTAATAAATTTAAATGATACCATGTTTTTTGTTTCGGTACGTGTGCGGAATTCGGTTGAGCCAACGGGACGTACGGAAACATTTACGTCGGCACGCATAGATCCTTCTTCCATGTTGGCGCGTGATACGCCCAGTGCGCGTGCGATTTCGCGGATTTCACGCAGATAACGTTCGGCTTCGTCCGGGGATGTAATGTACGAGTTGTTTTCGGGATTCTTGGTATCCAGGAAAGTCACGATTTCAAGCAATGCAACGCCCGTACGGTTATAGTCCGCAAAAGATTTTGTTGGATGGACGTCGTGTTTTAATTTGCCGGCGTCTTGTTCCAAATGTGCACGTTCAATTAAAATTTTCTTTGGATTGCCATCGTCACCCATAATTTCAACCCAGCCACGTCCGACAACGGGCGCTTCATCGGCAGGTTGTGAAATCTGATATCCCTGGGGCAGGTCAGGGTAGAAATATTGTTTGCGTGCAAAACGGCTGATGCGGGAAATTTCTGCGTTCAGCCCCAGCCCCATTTTAATAGCCTGTTCAACACAGTATTTGTTTAATACCGGTAACATCCCGGGCATTGCAACGTCAACCATTGAAACCTGGGTGTTGGGGGATACGGTTGGGTTATAGTCCGCAGATGCGCCGCTGAATAATTTAGAATTGGATAACACTTCGATATGTGTTTCCAGTCCGATTACCAATTCCCAATCACATGTTTTGCCTTTTATCGTAAACATTTTGTCTTTTTCCCTTGCTTTTTTATTTTTTGTATCTTATTATTGTCGTCGCGTTGGCTAGGTAGCTCAGTTGGTAGAGCAAGGGACTGAAAATCCCTGTGTCGGCGGTTCGATTCCGTCCCTAGCCACCATCTCCTTTCTAAATGAGGCCGTTTTTACGGTCATTTTTTATTTCCCCATAATTATTGTTGGGCGGTTGTCAATGGCGGATGCGGTTTCAATGTGTTTTGCCAACTGTAAAACACGCATGTCGTCAAAGCGCGCCCCCACAACCTGCATCCCCAGGGGCAGACCGTTGTTTGCCAGTCCGCATGGTACGCTGCATGCCGGTACACCCGCCAGGTTCATTGCAACCGTAAATAAATCCAGTGCGTAATATTCCAATGGGGTTAAATCTGAATCCAATGGCATTGCAGTGCCCGCACTGGACGGGCATACGATTAAATCGCACTGTTCAAAGGCGGTGTTAAAACTGTCCGATATCATGCGACGTACGCGTGCCGCCTGCATAAAGTATACGTCATACGATTCGCTGGATAAAACCGCGGTGCCGATTACCATACGACGTTGTACTTCATCGCCGAATCCGGCGGCTCGTGATTTTTTAAATGTGTCGTAAATGTCGCGACCTTCGACACGCAGGCCATAGCGCATACCGTCATAACGGGCAAGGTTTGATGATGCCTCGGCCGGGGCGATGATATAGTATGCCGCCAATGCATCCAAGATGTTTGGGATGGATACTTCGACGATTTCTGCGCCCATGGATTTTAAATCAGAAATGCGTTTTTCAAACAGTGTCTTCATGTCGTCCGAAATTTTTACATCATTGAATTCTTTGATGATGCCAACGCGTAATCTTTTTCCGTTGCCCAGGATTGGTTGGATTTCCGATGTGCATGTGAAATTGTTTTCGCAACTGGTGGATTCGCGCGCATCATGTCCCGCCATGATGTTTAATAATAATCCCGCATCATCAACGGTGCGTGCGATTGGGCCGGGGGTGTCCAGGGAAGAAGCAAATGCAATGCAACCAAAGCGTGAACACAAACCATAAGTTGGCTTCATTCCAACCAGGCCAGTTATTGCCGCCGGAAAGCGAATAGAACCACCGGTGTCGGTGCCGGTCGCCGCGATGGCCAGTCCCCCCGCAACGGCAGATGTAGAACCGCCCGAAGAACCGCCCGCGGTCAGGCGTTTTTCAATTTGCCATGGGTTGACAGGTGCACCAAAGTAACTGGTCTTGCTGAAAGTGCCCATTGCAAATTCGTCCAGGTTTGCCTTGCCCAATAATACGGTGCCGGCATCGATGAATTTTTGTGAAATGGTTGATTCGTATTCGGGAACAAAATTTTCCAGCATGCGTGATGCCGCGGTTGTGCGAATGCCGCGCGTCGCAAACAAATCCTTCATCGCGATTGGCGCACCGTCCAAGAATTTTGCGTCGCCCGCCGCGCGACGTGCATCGGATGCGGCGGCGTCCATCATGGCGCGTTCGGGTGTGGTTGTGATATAGCAATTTAAATCCGTGCCATATTTTTCAATGCGGTCCAAGTACGCGCGTGTTAATTCCACCGCGGAAATTTCGCGGGTGTTTAGTTTCTGTAATGCTTCGCTTAGTGTCAGGTTAATCATCTTTTTCTTCTTTTATTTTTGTTTGTTGTTCAAATAGGATTTGACGGTTGCACTGTGAAACAATTTCAATTTTGCGAAAATTTTTTCGCGTTGTTTTTGTGACAGTTGTATACGTGGATTGTTCAATAGCGCATGCATGTATTCAAAGTATTTTTCATCCAATAATAAGACCCCGTATTTTTTTTGCAATATAGAATGTAAATATGGTTGGGCCGTTAATACAGGGGAATTAAAATGGTCGTCATTTATTGCGTAATAAATTGTTTCGGCGTGCGCTTCGGGCAGTTTGCTTAATTTCTTGGTTATCTTGGAAGGGTGCAGTTTTTTACCACGATGTGCAATGTTGTATCCGATTAGTAATTCGGCAACACGTTTGGCGTTCAGGATAGATTGTTTTATTTCGTATTCTGCCAAAAGCTGTCCCAAATCTTCCAGATATTCACAATATTCTGGGCGGTCTAGTAAGTCGTCTGCACTACAGTTGATATTGTGTCTTTTTGCAAGTTTGTCAGCCTGAAAATCGTAATTTACAGAAGCGACTATTATCTGGTTTGATAGGTTGTCAAAGTTTCTTAAATGTTTTTTATTGGGTTTCATCGTTGTGCCTGTTTTATTTTTGTTTTTC